>JBAYZB010000259.1:0-4325 GCA_041672765.1 Gammaproteobacteria bacterium
GATAATAAGATAATTAATTTAGACTAAAAAGTGATGATTTATTATCACTTTTTTTATCTTATGATAAAATAGATATGTTAAAAATGAAAGAGTTGTGAAAGCATGAAACAAAGAAAACATCGTCGTATATATGAATATATTCTCATTATCGCAATCATCCTTGGACTTGATGGTTTATTTTTATTGCGATATAATTTTTCTCTTACAATGCTCAGATGGTCTCTTGATTTATTTATAATTGCTATTTTAGTATCCTTCATTGCGTTTATTAAAAATAAGAAATGGCGATATATATTTGAACTTGTAACTATATTAATTGCATTTACTTTCTTTATTACAGACAGTACCCTTTATTTTTATAAAAAAGATGTGACATCAATAGCCATGTTGATTGAGTCATTTAGAGATACGATGACAATCGGATTAAAATATAGTCCTTTAGAAGTCTTTCCTATATATGGATGGTTTATGATAGTTATCTTTGTTACAATTGGTGCAATCATGCTTAAAAAGATTGTTTTTAAAGCAAATGATATCAATCGAAGAAAACAATTACGAATTAATACATTAAATTTATTAATATCATTTTTAGGTTTAGCAGCCACGACATTATTTATAAGCGATTATGAACATACCATTTTAGATTATCCGAATGATAAGGTACGATTCATTGAAAACTTTGGATCAATCACTTATCATGTTCAAGATATTTCACTCTATACTTCATCATTAATTATTCCCGATTCGTTAACTGAAGAATACACAGAGGAAATTGAAGAAGCCGAATTAACGATTGCAGAAACATCACCTTATTTTGGAATGTTTGAGGGCAAAAATGTGATATTCATCATGTGTGAAACTTGTGAAGAATATGCATACTCAAGAGAATACACACCAAATTACTTTAGACTTTATGATCAAAGCATTTATTTTTCCGAATTTTTCTCAGCAGCAAAAAGTAATTACACATATGATGCTGAATTCAAGTCATTGACATCAATGATGTATTTCTTGTCTGATAATTATATGTATACGTATGGCGAAAATACATTCCAAAACGCAATCCCTTATATCTTAAAAGACAATGGATATTCAACGAATTCTTTCCATGATTTTACAAAAACATTTTTTAATCGGGAACAAATGCATCCACAGCTAGGATTTGAAAATTATTATGGAAGAGAAGACATGGTTTTTAGTGAAACAGAATTTTGGCCTAAAGATTCAGAAATGTTTGAGAGTATGAAAGATTTAATGGTTCCCATTCAAGATAATCCATTTTTCACATTTATCATTACAGTTACATCCCACGGACCATATGGCGAGTATCGCGATGAACTGGATGAATATTACCAAATATTATTAAATGATCCTAATTACATGGAAGCTGAACAGGAGTACTTAACACTACTAGCTGCTCAAATGGATTTTGATAAGGGGTTAGGCATTTTGCTTGATGATCTCGAAGAAAAAGAGTTGATGGACGATACATTGATTGTTTTATACAGTGACCACAAGAATTATTCAAGTCCAGAAATTACTGATAAATATTCAACGAATGCAGTAGATGAATTAGATGTTAATCGTGTTCCAATGTTGATCTATGGAAAAGGATTAACACCTGAAGTAAGCGAAACGCTTTCTTCACATTATGACATTACTCCAACGGTATTAGACTTGTTAGGTATTGCTTATTATCAAGATTTTTATTATGGAGAAAGCTTATTTTTAAATGAAAGAAGTGAACTTCCGATTATCTTGTCATTATCTACATGGATTTTGGATTCTTATAGGTTACTATATGATGAAGTGGTTTATGGTGAGGTGACTCAAGATGAAATTGAGGTTACTCGATCGTTTGTCTTAGCAAAGATAGATTTTTTCGAAAAACTATTTATTACAGATTATTTCTTAAATAATAAAACGACCATTAATTAAAAAGTCATAACCATTAGGGTTGTGACTTTTTCATATGTTATAATGGCTATAATAAGCGAGGTTATTTATGAAAAAAAGCGATTTCGTATGGATTTTATTATTGCTTGGTTTCACATCACTCATTTTAATTGAATCCACAAGAACAATTTATGAAAGATGGAATTTGAATGCACCATATCTCATGGGTTTTATCAAAACATTTTTTTTAGCATCGATGGGAGAAAGATTGGTTCATCGAATTAAACACCAAACATATTTTGGTGATCGCGGTATTGTATTAAA
Source organism: Gammaproteobacteria bacterium (assembly GCA_041672765.1). Taxonomy (GTDB): domain Bacteria; phylum Pseudomonadota; class Gammaproteobacteria; order JBAYZB01; family JBAYZB01; genus JBAYZB01. The sequence continues at coordinate 2,221 of JBAYZB010000259.1, forward strand.
AGCAATCGTATGGGGTTTATTAGGGATGGTATTTGTCCTTATTTTCCAAGTGTTTTCTCAAGGTGTTATGTATGCCCAAAACAACCAGTTATTACCAAAGATTGAAAATGCTTCATTTTGGGCAACGCTACTCACAGCTTTTTTAACTTCGTTTTTAATGAATGTGTTTTTTGCTCCAACATTCATGATGTTACACAGAATTACTGATGGCTATATTGAGTTATCATCAGGGAAATTTAAGAATCTAAAAACAATCAAATTAAATGAAGTAATTTCTAAGATTGATTTCAAGATGTTCATCTCATTTGTTGTGATTAAAACGATACCTTTATTTTGGATACCTGCACATACCATAACGTTTTTATTACCAGCACAATTTAGAGTCTTATTCGCTAGTTATTTATCAATTGCATTAGGTATATTACTTACATTTGCTAAATCCAAGAAAAGCTTAGGAGGAAAATCATGAAGAATCGATTTTTAATTATCCCAGACTCGTTTAAAGGGACATTATCATCTATCGAAGTTTGTGATATTATCGAAGCTGAGATTTTAAAGGAAATCAAAAATGCCCAAATTAAAAAAATACCAGTTGCTGATGGGGGTGAAGGATCTGTCGATGCTTTTTTAGAAGGACTAAAAGGTAGTAAGATCTTTGTTGAAGTGAGTGACCCATTCTTTAAAAAAATGACCGCTTTTTATGGTCTAATTGATCAAGGGAAAACAGCAATAATTGAGATGGCAGCATGTGCTGGATTACCTCTTGTTGGTCATCATAAAGATCCTAGAATAACAACAACTTATGGTGTTGGAGAACTATTGTTGCATGCAATTGATCAAGGTGTTCAAAAAGTGATTCTTGGTATTGGTGGAAGTTCTACTAATGATGGAGGTTGTGGATTTGCAGCAGCTCTTGGGGTTAAATTTTATGATGAAAATGGGCATTCATTTATTCCTACTGGTGGCACACTACATCAGATTAGAAGGATAGATAAATCAAATTTGGACAATAGACTCAATCAAATTGAACTCATCACCATGTGTGATATTGATAATCCGCTTTTTGGAAAAGAAGGTGCAGCTTACGTTTTTGGGCCTCAAAAAGGAGCGGACCCTGAAATGGTTGGATATTTAGATCAGGGATTAAGACATTTGGCTAAAACAGTACATCAATCTCTTGATATTAATGATCCTGATTTTAAAGGAGCAGGTGCAGCTGGCGGACTGGGGTATGGAGCTAAAGTATTTGCAAACTCAAAAATCCAAATGGGGATTGAAACAGTTTTAGATGCTATGCAGTTTGATCAATTAATAAAAGATGCGGATTATATCATCACAGGAGAAGGCCAAATGGATTTTCAATCACTTAGGGGTAAAGTTGTGATTGGTGTTGCAAGACGCGCTAAAGCTTCAAACGCGAGGGTTGTAGCCGTTGTGGGGTCACTTAAAGGCGAGATTCAAGACTTTATAAGGGAAGGCATTGATGATATTGTGATTACGAATTATTTGAGTTTATCCTTCGATGAACTAAAACCCAGAGCAAAAGAGGATATGGCTTATACATTCTCTCTTTTTGTTAAAAAAATTAAGACATATGAGAGATAGAAACCCAGTTCGACATGGCTGGGTTTTCTTTATGTTTTTCAGTTTATATTTTATCGTTTATAATATAATTAACTAAATAGAGGAGATAGACTAAAGATGAATGATCAGAAACAATTACTTTCGATTAGTAAAAAGGCATTTTTGAATGTTATCTATATTCTGCTTATTTTAATATTATCTGCTGGTGTTTTGACATTGTTCATTCAACCAGGTTCATTTTTAAGAGATAGTGATGGTATGGTTATCAGCGGTAGTTTCTCATTTATTGAAAATGTCAATTACCCAATATGGCGTTGGTTAACTGCACCATTTGAAGTTTTAGGAGGACCAGATGCATTAAGTGTCATCATGATTGGTTTATTTTTAATCATTCTTGGTGGGACATTTGGTTTGATGCACCAAACAGGTGGCATAAAAGTAATTATTAAACGATTAATTGATCGTTTCAAAAACAACAAATATATGTTGCTAAGAATGATCATCTTAATTTTCATGGTTTT
>JBAYZB010000260.1:0-4323 GCA_041672765.1 Gammaproteobacteria bacterium
TCCGGAGGTCGTCTTGGATTCCGTCAATCTGGTAGTGGAAGAAGGGGCTCATTATGCCAAGATATGCCCTGAGTATCAGGTGGAGAATACTGCGATGAGAGTATTGAAGCTGGTATTGGGGACTGCAAAGCTGCATAAGCAGTGGAGTGGATTATACGAAGTATTGACTCCGTAATTATTGTTTATTTATGCGCACATGTTGTATTGTCGATGAATGCCCATTATGTATAAAAAAGAATGAGAGAACTGAAATGGTGACAGATGTTTTTTATCCGAAAGTACTAATAGTTGGGCATAGGCCTGGGGAGTATACAGGCGTTTCGATAACACTCAAAAACTTGTTTCATAACTGGCCATCTAACAAGCTGTTTGTTGCAGCAACTGGTTCTGAACCCACTACTCTCGACGATAGTGATTACTCATTTTATCAACTTGGTAGGAAAGAGATTACATCGCTGTGGGGTAGCAAGGATATCGTTTCTGCCCCTTTGGCTGAAGATGAGTTGGGTTCCGCTAGAGGGAATAAACCAAAGAGATCCATACAGTTGAGTTTCTATACTAAGCTCTTTAAACCCCTTCTAATTAAGACAGGTTTATACTCAATACGTGTGAAATACACCGTATCTCATGAGCTTTTAGCATGGATCAGAGATAATGAAATAGATATTATTTTCACAATGCTGGGCAACGTGTCCTCGATGAAATTCGCGATCAACCTCAAAAGATCTACAGGTAGGAAACTGGCAATCTTTATACTGGATGATTGGATTCATTCCCACCCGAATCAAGCACTATTCCCATTTATATGGAAACATATTTATAGTGGGCTGTTTGTTCAAGTTGTTCGCTTGGCGGATATTCATATGGCAATTAGTGTAAAGATGTCAACTGAGTACGAAAAGGAGTATTGTAAAGCGTTCCATGTATTTCATAATCCTGTCGATATGTCAATATTCGAGGCATCTAGTAGGCATGTTCATATTACGCAGTCATCTTTTAAAATTTGCTATATCGGGAAAGTTAACGGTGACACTATTGACGGTTTACTTGATTTGATTAAAGCCCTTGAGATTCTGGGTGACAACCGAGTCCTTCTGGATATTTATGCTGGTAGTAATGCAAACAAAATTGAAGCAGTAATGGGACGGATTGATCCATTACGCAATGTTAGGATAATGTCATACGTATCTAACGATCAGATACCGAATGTAGTCATGGCCTCAGATTTATTGTACCTACCATTAGGGTTTTCTAAGCAAAGTCGTAACTACACTAGGCTTTCAATGCCTACAAAAGCTAGCGAGTACATGGCTTCAAGAGTTCCCATCCTTTTGTATGCTCCTGATTGTATTGCCCTTACAGAGTACGCTGTAAAAGATGAATGGGCTATCACGATTTGTGATAGGAACGTTGATTTGCTCAGGAAGACTATTGTCGATATCATGTCAGGAGAGATTGACACACAAAAATTTGTGGAAAACGCTTTTAGTCTTGCAGTTCTGAAACACCAGGCTAGTGCTGTAAGAAATGATTTCCGAAAGGCACTTGCAAAGCCTTGCCAGACGGAGTCCAACTAGCTAACATGACACTTAGTCATAGGGGAAGGGGTGATTTTTACCTTGATGCTAGGCAATTAATATGTATATAACTAAACATAATGGGTTGAGTTGTTTTGACCCTGTAATTCATTTTTTATATTGGAGTAATTGTGGACATTGTTTCGTTGATTAACCAGGTTGAAGTAATAGACTCTCATATTGCGGAAAATCATTTCGCAGGCTTTGATGTATACGATGTGTGGGACAATGGTCTGTTCCATGCATTGCTACGTTGCCGCGTCAAACTACTACGTAAAATGATAAGATTTGTTCTTTCATGGTCTGTATTTCTATGCCCCGGAGTTATCCTCAAGGTAAGCAAAAAAGAGAAGACCATAAATGCCAAGGCAATGGGGCTGATCCTTAAAGCATATTGTAATGCTTATGCTACGTTGAAGGATGATAAATATCTGAGTAAAGCAGAGAGTGTTGCTTCGTGGCTTCTTGAGAATCCCTCCCAGGGTTATTCGGGACTATGTTGGGGCTACCCATTTGGCTGGTCGTCCACCATTTTTATCCCAAAGAATACTCCTTCCTCTGTTGTATCAACTGTAGTAGGGGACGGGTTGTATTCCCTATATGGGATTACAAAGGATGTAAAGTATCTGAACGCGTGTAAGGGGATATGTGATTTCATTTTACATGATTTGCATATTGATCGTATTGACGATGATACTATTTGCTTCAGTTACACCCCCATGGATTTCAACCATGTCCACAACGCGAACCTATTTTGTAGTGAGTTTTTGATCCGGATTGGAAAAGAATGCAGTATAAACGAATACATTTCTGATGGGATGCGAGCTGCAAATTTCTACTTGAGGGAGATCAATTCTGACGGTAGCAACGCGTATTGGGCACTTAGGGATAGGCATCATTCGAAGTACTCTAGAAATGTTAATGATCATTATCACACTGGATTCGAGATTAGGTGTCTTTGTAGAATCGCAGATGTGCTGGGAGAAGATAGATACTTTGATGCATTTCGGAAGCGGTATGAATACTATTTAAAAGAATATGTCGCATCCCCCAGGATATACATGTATCCACAGAAGAACTATCCTCTAAACATTCATGCAGCATCGGAAGCAATTCTGTGTAACAGCATGGTGATGCAGATGTTAGGCAATAAAGAGGATTGGATAGATGATATTGTTGCTTGGATAAACAAAGAGTTTCTGGATGAAGATGGTCTATATCTGTTTGAGAAGCGAAAACTAGGACCGTTAACACTGAATTGTAAGTTTAAATATCTTCGATGGGGTCAGGCTTGGATGTTTTTAGCGCTGTCTGAATACATGAAGTTGTGGAGTAAATGTGAAGAAGATTACCGTCATTGAGTTCCAGGTCTTGAAGTATGCATCCAGATCCAGGAAGGAAGCCTTTTCGTTATCGAAACATTGGGATGTAACTTTAATCGGTCTTAATCCAGACATCAAGAATAACCGCGTATACTACGAGAATAATCTGAGGATTGTCGAGGTGGTTGTGCCAATTAGAGACACAAAGTTAAGAATTGGAAAACCTCTGAATCTCGTGGTTTTCAATTTCAAAGCATTGAGAAGCTTGTTGGCCTATCGCAGTGATGTTGTAATTATGCACAATATAAAGCCGTTGTTCGCTGTATTATCAGCTAGAATGTTTTGTAAGTTCAAACTTGTATACGATGCTCATGAGCTCCATAGTCACAAGCGACCCTTATCAAAAAGAATCGATTTCCTGCTTACTCGGATAGATATGTTCAACGAATGGTTGATTCTTAGATTAGCATCAAAAGTCATCCAAGCATCACCCGAAAGGGCCGTGTATTTTGCTAGGTTATATAAAACAGAGATGCCAATAGTCATAGAGAATCATGCGAACCTTGCTGACAATGTATTACATGCAGACAAGGAATATGAGATAGATAGGATTTTGGGTAGGAAAATAATCTTTACAGGGAATCTATCGATCAATGGAAACCAAAGAATTGATAACATCATTCGTTCATTGGCCTTCATTGATGATGAAATCCAATTCTGCTTGCTTGGAGTGGGAGGCAGCCAGATTGTTAAGACATTAATGAGCATAGCTCAAGAAAATGGGGTGGCTGAAAGAGTTCATTTTTTGCAACCGGTAAGAAGTGAAGAAGTTGTTTCTGTCCTTCGAAAAGCCCATGTTGCAGCAATTCCTATTTATGCTACTTGTCGAAATTCTGAATACTCTGCTCTTAACAAGGTTTCACAATCCCTTATGGCAGGATTACCATTAGCTTGCAGCGATTATGCAAATCTACATGCTATAGTATATGAAAATGCGTTTGGCATAGCTGGTAGCACTTTCGATGTCTGCAATCCACGAAGCATAGCTTCAGCGATCAATGATTGTTTAGTAAATCGCGAAAGATATGTGGAAAACTCACTATTGTTGGCTAATACAACCTTCAATTGGGAGAGCCAGGAAAAAAAACTTCACAAGGTGATTTTAGAACTGTAGTTTATTCATTGATCAGCACCCATATTTAGCTAAAATAGGATGGCAATGCAAAGCATTGCCGTATAAGACTTAAGGACAATAGATTATGAAATCAATTCATCTTGTTGTCGGCGCCCGTCCAAATTTCATGAAGATGGCACCACTTTATAAAGCACTAAAAGAGCAAAGTGATAGATATTTGCCTTCATTGATTCATACCGGGCAGCATTATGACGAGAAGATGTCCAAACTCTTTTTTGAGGATTTGGGC
>JBAYZB010000261.1:0-4311 GCA_041672765.1 Gammaproteobacteria bacterium
ATGCCCAGATCCCGCAGCGTGAGCCGCAGCCTGCCTGCCATCGGCTGTTGCGGGAGTGGGACGCCCGAGTTGAACCGGGGCAGTGTCAGGGTGCCGTCGAGATTGCCGATCTGGTCGATGCCCGCCGCGAATTGGGCGCGCAGGCCTTTGGCGTCGGCCGCAGCATGGAAGCGGGCATCGTGAAAGCTCACCCGGGTCCGCTCGTCCATGGCGATGTAATGAAGCACGCCGTCGTCCGGGGTCAGGTCCACCTGGAAGTGGAGCGCGCCCGCGTGGTAGGTGGCGCGGGCGGCGCCATCGAGGGTGCCGGTGAGCGACGTTTCGGGTGGCAGCAGCGGCTGGGCCAGCGCCAGGGGCAGCCGCGCGAGCGTCATGTCGGCGCGCAGACCCGGTTGGGGTTGCCAGGCGGCCTCGGCGCAGACGGCCGCGGACTGATGGGTCCAGCAGGCCTGCTCCAGGGTGGCCTGGTCGCCGCCCAATTGGAATGTGGCGGCGTCCCGCAGAGTCCAGTCGCCGAACTGCGCCGTGGCCAGATCGGCCTGGAGGAGACGTCCGCGCCACAGGTTCGCAGCGAATGCGCCGGTGATCCGGGCCGTGAAGTTGGCGCCGGCGCCGTGGGCAGAGAGGGTCAGCTCATGCTTGTCGGGCAAGCCGTGGCCGCGCAATTGCACGCGCTCGAGGGAGCGCGCGCCAAGGCTCAGCCCTTGCAGGTCCAGTTCGAGGCTGGACGGCTCGTTCGGCTGTGGCCCGATGGCAATTCTGCCTTGGAGGTGCGCGAGACGATAATCATGCAGCGCGATGTTGCGCCCGTTGACGGTACCGGTGGCGCGTGGTGTCGGCCGGGGTCCGGTGATCTTGCCGCTGCCTTCGAAGGCGCCGCGGGTGGCGGGCGCCAGGGCCTGCAGGTCCGGCGCCGTCAGTTCCCAGGCGAGGTTCCAGACGTCCGTCACCGTGCCCGATGCGTGCAGCCGGGCGGAGCCCGAGCGCAGTTCCAATCGTGGCAGGTGATAGCGCCCGCCGCTGATCTCCAGTTGCGACAGCAGATCGAACGGCTGATCCCGCAGGGTGCCGGTGGCCCGCTCGATGGCTGCGGTGGCCGTCAGTTGTCCCTCCTGCACCGTGCCCGCGGTCCGGGCGGCGAGGGCAATGCTACCGGGCCAGGCGGGCCACGCGCTGCCCGGGTTCAAGTCCTGTCCCTGGATGCTCAGCGTCCAGGACGGCGCCGGACTCCAGCGGACGGTGCCGCTGCCTTCCAACGCTCCGTCCAGCAGTGCCAGGCGCAGCGCGGTGATGGCGAGGCCCGTGCGGTCTCCGGCGGCGGCGAGGGACCAATCGCCCGTCGGAACCGGCAGGCCGGAGACGGCGCCGCTCGCCTCCAGGGCGTAGTCATCGATGGTCCCCTGCAGGGTGAAGGTCCCGCTCGGGGTGCGGAACGCCGGGTCCGGCGCGAGCGGCCAGCCAAGATCCTGCCAATGGCCGCGCAGCGCCAGTTCGGGGCCGTCGGCGTGCAGTGTCCAGGCGCCCTGTACCGTCACGCGGGCGCCGGAGGCGGGGTGCTGCAGGGCCAGGTTTTCCAGGGACCAGCGCTCGTCGCGGCGTGTGAGCCGGAAGTCGGTCCGGAGTTCCCCCGCGGCGGGGTGCGTGAGATTCGCTGTGCCGGAAACGTCCAGTTGGCGCAGGTCGCCGCGGCCCTCGATCGAGGTGCTCACCGGGACTGCCGGCCATTCGGCTCGCAACGCCTGCAGCTCTGTCGTCGGCAGCGTCAGCCGCGCCTCCCAGCGCAGGCCGTGCAACGGATCGTATAGGGTGCCGTCGGCGCTGGCGGCGACGGGTGTGGTCAGCGCCTGGGAGAAGGTCATCCGCTCCAGCGTGCCGCCGAACCGGCCCGATCCCTGCACTGGGCCATAGTCGGGGATTGCGACCGACCAGCGGGTGTCGATCTGGAGGGGGTGCGGCGCCGCTGTCCCGAAAGTCCCGCGCGCCTGTGCCTGGAGCGTCGGACCCAGCACCTGCAGCGTGTCGATGTGCAGGGTGCCGGCGTCGAGCCGGCTGTTCAGCGCGATCCGGTCGATGACGAGCGGTGGGGAGCCGTCGGCGCGTTCGATGACGATGGTATCCAGCATGGCATCCTGCACCGTCAGCGCGGCCAGGAAGCGCAGATCGGGCGGCTGTCGCCGCTCCATTTGCACGTCTTGCGCGGGGAGTCGGACGTGGATGTCCGAGATCCGCAGCCGGTCGATGTGCAGCCTGCCGGTCAGCAGGCGTGCAGGCCGCCAGTCCAGGATCAGGTCGGCGATGGCGGCCGCGGATTCCCCGCGCCGGTAGCGCAATCCCTTGACCTCCAGCGGGCCGATCAGCCGGCCGCGCAGCGCGTCGGCGGCGAGGTCGCCGGGGATGAGATGCCCCGCGACGGCGAATGTCATGCGCAGGCCCGGTTCCGTGGCGAGCATGAATCCAGTCAGGCCCGCCAGCGCCAACAGGACGATGGCCACGAACACGAGCCGGCGGATCATAGATCGGGACCTATCACGACGTGCAGCCGCAGCGGATTGCCGGACTCGGTCAGGGCGGATGCCACGTCCACCCGGATGAGGCCGATGGGCGACCGCCAGCGGATGCCGACACCGGCCCCTTGCTCCAGCGCGCCCGATAGATCGTCCAGGGCGTTGCCGGTATCGAAAAACAGCGCGGCGCTCCAGCGGTCCCGCAGGTGCTGTTCGTACTCGAGACTGGCGGCGACGAGATACTTGCCGCCGATGATCTCGCCCTCCGCGTCCCTGGGGCCCAGCTCGTTGTACTTGTAGCCGCGCACGCTCTGGTCGCCGCCGGCATAGAAGCGCAGCGAGGCGGGCAGGCCCGTGATGTCGTCGATCAGCGTGTAGCCGAGATCCGCGCGGGCGATGAGCCGGTTCCTGGCGCCGACGGGATGTATCCATTTGCCCTGGGCGCGCGCCTGCAGGAAGGATTCGTCCGGGCCCAGGGCGGCGGGCGTTCCGCGCAGGTTGAAGTTCAGCCGCCAGCCGCGCGTCGTGTAGATGGGATCGTCCGCCACCACGCGGCGCCAGCCGGCCTCCGGATAGAGCAGGGTGGTGACGCCCGTGTCGCTTCCCACCTCGAAGTCTTCGTACTGGAAGTTCAGGGAAAGGGTCTCCTGCCAGTTGCGGCGCAGGCGGGTGAGGCTGGCGGCAAGCAGAGCGGTACGGTTTTCCCGGGTGGCGGTGTGCTCGTCCAGCCAGCTCGCGGTGACGAAGAACTGGTCGGTCAACGGCCTGCGCAGCGGCACTATGTAGCGGGCGGTGAGGCGGTTCTCGATCTCGGACACCTCCGCCTCCGCCCCCAGGCGGTGGCCTTGTCGGTTGACGCGCCGCCGTAGCCAGCCGGCGCTGCCGCGCGCCCCGGTGTCGGTCCCGTAGCCGATGCCGAAGGTGTAGCGGTTGCGCCGCTGTTCCTCCAGTTGCACCGATATGGGGATCTGCAGGTCGTCGCCGGCCTGCTCGGGCTGCGGGTCGACGTCGACCCGTCGGAAGTAATCGCTGTCCGCAAGGGCGTTCTGCAGCTCGAACAGACGGGCGGCGGAATAGGGTTCGCCCGGCTCGAAGGGCACGAAGCGCTGAAGGAAGCGCGGGTTCAGATCCGTCTTCTCGAAGCTGACCGGCCCGAGCCGGAAGCGCGGACCGGTATCGAAGTGGATGGCGGCGCGCGCCTCGTAGCGCTGCAGATCGATCAGCACCTGATGGCGCGGCATGGTCGCCTCCAGATAGCCGCGTTCCGTGGCGAGATCCTGCAGCGCGCGTTTGGCCGCTTCATAGTCGGCGTGGTTGAGCGGGGCGCCGGCGCGTAGCGGGAAATCCGCGAGCAGTGCCCGAAACGCCGGATCTTCCGATCCGGCCCCGGTAATCTGCAGGTCCAGATCCGCCAGGGGGATGGGCTGGCCGGGATCGATCCGGTAGCGCACGGTAAGCGTCGTGTCCGCGGGCGTGAGGTCGGATTGGATCTGCGGCCGGTAATAGCCGAACGGCTGCAGAGCGCGGCGGATCTCCTCCGGCGCCTGGGCGTGCAGTCGGCGCGCGCGGGCCGCGGTGAGATCGCGCTCGGCCGCTTCGTGCGCGATGCTCAGGAATGCCAGGACGTTGTCCCGCACGGCGCCGGTCACCCCTTCGACGACGACCTTCACCTCCACTGCCAATGCAGGCAGCGGCGCGGCGAGCAGAAGCAGGGCCAGGAGGAGATGGCGTGCCGTTCTCATGCAATTTGTTGTTCCAAGCGCCCACATGGGCGCGATTGTATCCGGGAAAGGCGCCTGGATCTTTC
>JBAYZB010000262.1:0-4297 GCA_041672765.1 Gammaproteobacteria bacterium
AGCAACATGCGGCGGCGCACGGCAGTTACTATCTGCCGCAGCCCAGCTACTGGCCCCTGGTCGGCTCCATTGGACTGTTCTTCACGGCCATCGGCGCCGCCAACCTGATACACGGAGGCAGTCCTCTGCTCATCAGCATCGGCGGCACAATCGTGCTGATCATGCTGTTCGGCTGGTTCGGGACCGTGATTCGGGAAAACCAGCGCGGCCTGTACAACGAACGGGTCGACACCTCGTTCCGCTGGGGCATGGCGTGGTTCATCTTCTCCGAGGTCATGTTCTTCGGCGCCTTCTTCTTCGCGCTCTTCTACGTGCGGCTGTTCGCAGTGCCGTGGCTGGGCAGCGCAGAGACCGCCACCAACGCGCTCCTCTGGCCCGACTACCAAGCCAACTGGCCGACCAACGGGCCGGGCGCCCTGGGCGGCACCTTCACGCCCATGGCGGCCTGGGGCATACCGGCGCTCAACACGCTCATCCTGCTTTCCAGCGGCGTGACGGTCACCTGGGCGCACTGGGGGCTTAAGCGCGATAACCGCCGGCAATTGATCCTCGGGCTGATCGCGACGGTTGTGCTCGGCATCCTGTTCATCGGGCTGCAGGCGCACGAGTACTCCGCCGCCTACACGGAACAGAACCTCAAGCTCAGCACCGGGATCTACGGCACCACCTTCTTCATGCTGACCGGTTTTCATGGATTGCACGTCACCATCGGCGCCATCATGCTCGCCGTGATGCTGATGCGCGCCATCGCGGGACACTTCACGCCGCGCGACCACTTCGGCTTTGAGGCGGCGGCGTGGTATTGGCACTTCGTCGACGCGGTGTGGCTGGGATTGTTCGTGTTCGTGTACTGGCTGATTTAGTTTGCGTAAGGCGGACATCGTCCGCCGGCGTTTTAACGCAAAGACAAGATGGGGTTTGTACTGTGCGGGTTGAGTTTGCGTAGGGTGGGCGCGCCCTTCAATGCGCCAGACGGGGCATGATCCAGTAGATGCAGGGTGGGCCCCGCCCACCATTGGTGCCGTTTGCCGGAGGCATTTTTCGATGGGCGATGCCCACCCTACGTAAAATGGGGCATGACCCAGTTCATGATGAAGAAGGTGATCATCAGCAGCGCGAACAGAGCGACGGAGATGGCGATGCGCATGGTCAACGCCCGCACGGTCCTTTCCGTGGAGCCCTTATCGCGGACGAGATAGAAAAGCCCGACGGCCAGGCTCGATATGACCGAAAACAGCAGCACCAGGACAAATAGCTTAAAGAGCATGCACGGGGTCCAATGAGAAGGTGTTCAGGCATTATAGCCCGCGCGCATTCGGCCGGACGGAGGTGCGGTTGGTGGCAATGGCCGTAACGGTCGGGCGATATCGGTTCGCGGCCGGACTCATTCCCAGCGTTGCAACGCTGCTCCTGCTGCCGCTACTGATCGGTCTCGGCTTCTGGCAGATGGAGCGCGCCGAGCAGAAGCAAGCCTTGCTCGACCTCTATGCCGCGCGCGCGGCCGCGGCGCCGGTCGTGCTGAACGGCACGCAGACGGATCCGGCGGCGTTGCGCTACCGGCAGGTGGAGGTCATGGGCCATTTCGACCGCTCCGGGCAGATGCTGCTGGACAACCGCATCCATCGCGGGCGGGCGGGTTACGAGGTGCTGACGCCGTTGCGCCTGACGGGGAGCGGTCTCGCCGTGCTGGTCGACCGCGGGTGGGTATCGCTGGGTGCAAGCCGTGCCACGCCGCCCGAGGCGCCGATACCGCCGGGCCTGGTGACGGTGCGCGGCGTGGCAAGCGCGCCGCCGGCGCAAGGACTGATGCTGCGGACGCCGCCATCCCTGGATGCGACATGGCCGGTGGTGCTGAACGTGGAACTGCGAGCGATCGAAGACCGGCTCGGATATACGCTGCTGCCCTACGTGATTCTCCTGGATCCGCAGGAGCCGAACGGCTTCGTGCGGGAGTGGAAGCTGTTCGATTTCGGGCCCGAGAAACATCTGGCGTACGCGTTCCAGTGGTTTGTGTTGGCGGCGGCACTGCTGGTGATCTACGTCGTCGTCAACACGCGTCGCATCGACCGCAACGAGACGGGGAAAATCAGGCAGTGACATCGGCAAGACGTTTTCTGCGACGGCCGGCGGTGATCCTGATCCTGCTCGCGCTTGTCTTCGCCGGCCCCCCGGTGGCGGCCTGGATCGTCTACGCGAATCTCGATCACTGGCGGCCCGGCACCACCAATCACGGTGAATTGATAGCGCCCCCGCGGCCGCTGGAAGGCTTCACGCTGCAACGGGTGGACGGCACCGCGCTCGACGCCGCGTATCTGCGCGGCAAGTGGACGCTGGTCTACATCGGGCCTGCCGACTGCGCGGAGGCGTGTCGCCGGGCGATCTATTACATGCGCCAGGTTAGGCTCGCGCTCGGGCAGGATGCCGACCGCGTCCAGCGCTTGTTCGTGCCGGCCGATCCCGCTCAGGCGGCCGCGCTGCTGGATTTTCTCGAGGATTATCCGGGCATGACCGTGGCGAGCGGGACAGAGGCGGAGCTGCAGGAGTTTCTCGGCCGCTTCATCGCCGCCATCGGCCCGCGGCGCGCAGCGCCCGGTCGGGTGTATATCGTCGATCCGCTCGGCAATCTCATGATGACGTATCCGCCGGACGCCGCCCCGAAGGGTATGCTCAAGGACCTGCAACGGCTGCTCAGGGTTTCGCAGATCGGTTAGTTTGAGTTGGGCGGGAAGTCTTGGCCGTTGTTTCAACGCAAAGACGCAAAGAACGCAAAGGAAGGAAAAGTGTGATCCGTGCCATACCTGGACTCGCGCCATGGATCTTTGGCGCGCAGGGTGGCGCCGCTACGGATGATGTGTCTCTTCACGTCTTTGCGTTGTGGCTTTTCAGGTTGCATAGGGCGGGCGCCGCCCTGAGGAATATGCCCATGCGGGATTCGACCCAGACTTGCCGGCACGCCGCTTCCATCGGCGCCGGCCGCTGGCGCGATTACTATGAGTTATGCAAGCCCAAGGTGGTGGCGCTCATCGTGTTCACCGCGGTGGTGGGCATGTTTCTGGCCACGCCGGGTATGGTGCCGTGGGACATACTGGTCTTCGGCACGCTGGGTATCGGGCTGGTGGCCGGGTCGGCTGCCGCCATCAACCATGTGCTCGACCGGCGCATCGATGCCGTCATGGCGCGCACCCGCCACCGGCCGCTGCCCACCGGCCATGTGGCGCCGCGCAACGCCCTGACCTTTGCCTTTGCCATCGGCGTCCTGGGCACGATCGTGCTCACCGTTTTCGTCAATCCCTGGACCGCGCTGCTCACCTTTCTTTCGCTGATCGGCTACGCGGTGGTGTATACCGTCTACCTCAAGCGCGCGACGCCGCAGAACATCGTGATCGGCGGTGCCGCGGGCGCCGCGCCGCCCGTGCTCGGCTGGGCGGCGGTGACCGGGCAGGTGGACCCGCAGGCGCTGCTGCTGTTCCTGATCGTCTTCACCTGGACCCCGCCGCACTTCTGGGCCTTGGCCATCGCGCGGCGCAACGACTACGCCAAGGCCAATGTTCCCATGCTGCCCGTCACGCATGGCGTGGAATTCACCAGCCTGCAGGTTCTGCTTTACACTATCCTGCTTTTCGCCGTAAGTCTCCTGCCCTTCGCCACCGGCATGAGCGGTTGGCTCTACCTCGCCGGCGCGGTGCCGCTCGGTGCCGTGTTCCTGCGGCACGCGATTGCGCTGAAACGCACCAATGACAACCGCATCGCCATGAAGACCTTCAGTTACTCCATCGTGTATTTGGCATGCCTGTTCGCCTTTCTGCTGGCCGATCATTACATCGCGTAAATCGCGTAAAGAGACGGGCGGTCCGCCCCGACCGGCGCCCATGCTGGCCGCACAAGCTTCCCGCCACCGGCAGGCGTGCGGATACGGTGCAGCAGCGTCCGGGATGTCGATACAAGGGTGCGTAGCGCCCACCCCGTGACTACTACTGCAACCGCCCGGCGCGGCACGCAACCGATCGACGCAAGGGCGCGCAGGGGCAAAGCGTTTGTCGGGGATTACGGTAGAGAAGCCTGGGTGGACTGCCGCGCAGGGCGAGGTCCATGGTCTCTTTGTGCCCTTGGCGGTCCCGGCGTCTTTGCGTCAGAGGCTGCTTTGCGCCGTTGTGCCATCCCTGCCCGCCTCCCTGTGCCGGTTCATCCTGTGTTTATGGTTCGGGTATAGGCGATTTATTCCGTCAACAAAATAACTTATAAGCTTGCTCAAGTTTTTTTTATCGACTATACTCACCCGCAGTTTGGGTGGTTTTGT
>JBAYZB010000263.1:0-4271 GCA_041672765.1 Gammaproteobacteria bacterium
GGTTCTGGGCGATGACGTCAGGGTGTGCTACGACACGAGGGACGGACGGCGGGTGGATCCCGAGTATCTGGACGAGGCGGATTTCTACTTCAAGAGGAGTTACGACGCGTCGTATCTGGCAACGCTTGGGGAGGCGGGTAGGAAGGTCAGGCCGCTCGGGCTCAATTACCTGGTATACCCCGATGGGCGTGACGTGTTCTCCCTGTGGCGCAGCATTCGTCTGGTGCCGCGCGGCAAGCTGCGGGAGATATGGCGCTCCCTGCGGCTATTCGATTCGATCAGATTCTTTCCCTTCCTGAGCCGCATGGAGGCGTTGCCTGATTACCGGGCAGAACCCAAGGTGCTCTTCATGGTGGATGCCAAAGATCCGGAAAACGCGCTGGACAAGTCCGCGCAAGGCGTCGAGCAGAGAATGTATCTCAACGACGTAAGAGCCGCATGCATAAAGGCGCTTAGAGAGGCGCTGGGCGACAAGTTTTATGGCGGCTTCATGCATACCGACTTCGCGCGCAGAAACTATAATGCGCTGTTGATGCCGGATAGCCGGGCGGCGTCCAAAAAAAATTATATCAGCCTGCTGCGATCGTATCCGATCTGCGTGGCAACCACCGGCCTGCATGGATCGATCGGCTGGAAATTCGGCGAGTACGTGGCATTCGGCAAAGCGATCGTGTCGGAAAGACTGGAATACGAGGTGCCGGGTAATTTCAGGAAGGACGTGAATTACCTGGAGTTCGCTTCGCCGCAGGAGTGTGTGGAGCAGGCGCTGCGCCTGATGGAAGATCAGGATCTGAGAGTCGCGATGATGAGTGCGAACAGCGAGTATTACCAAATGTACGGCAGACCCGATTCGATGGTGCTCAACACGATCCGAATTGCGCTGTCCGAAGCCGCTCGAAATAGCGCCGCGTCTGCGGGAAGAAAGGATGCAGCGCCGAGTTTCGAGCCGGGGCAGATCCAGGAAAAGCACGGCGAGACGCTGAGGGCGGGGGCTCCGGGACCGGCCATGGAGAGTGGAGACCCGGATTCCCGGACAGTGGAACGATTCCTGCGAAAAGCGCCATGAGTCGCCGCGCCGGCGTGGGAGGCGGAAGCATCGCCGTCACCATCGCGCATGCCAGAAATGGCCGCGGCCCGTAATGCGGCGGAAAACGATCGACGATTTGCAGTGGAAGCGCTATGCGAATGACACTAGGGAGCTTGAAATCAACGCTGGCAGGGGTGCGGTCGGCCATGCTCAATGGAGGCTACGGCGCCCTCGGGAAAATCACCGGCAATATTGCCGTGCAGAGGCCGGTGTTTGTAGTGGGGACGGGCCGCTGCGGCTCGACCCTCGTGGCCAAAATGCTGCGGGCGCATCGGGAGATGGCGGGCTTCCCGAACGAGGCAAACGAGCTGTGGCATCCGCGGTCCTATCCACACTATCGCGCCTCCATCGACACGCCCCCTATCCTGATCGATCCGCGCCGCTTCACGGAACTCTCGATCCGGCATTGGCCGGCCGCTCATGAAGACACGATCCGGCGCACCTTCGCGGCATTCCTGTTGACGAAAGGCGCGCGCAAGACGTTTTTTCTGAAAAGCGCGATGATCTCGTTCATGGTGCCGAAGCTGCTGGAAATGTTTCCAGACGCGCGGATCGTGCACATCTACCGCAATGGCCCGGCAGTGGTGCGCTCGTTGCTGGAAAAGGAATGGGATAAGCATATTGGATATGTGGAGAGCGAAGAGGACTTCCGCCGCTGCTGCGCCCGGTACTGGAACGATTGCATCATGGAACTCGAGCAACGGAAGGCGGACATTACGCGCCGGGGACAGGGCACGTATTACGAGTTCAGCTACGAGTCGCTGTGCGAGTCGCCGCGGGAAGTCATGGGGGGGTTGGCCGCATACCTGGGAGTGGATCTGGACGGATTCGACCTTCGAATGGTCGAGATCAAAAGCAGGAATTACAAGGTGGACGGCTATCGAAACGATCCGCAATGGCGGGAACTGTTGGAAACCATGGCGCCGGCAATGCGGTTGAAAGGCTATGTCTTCTGAGCTGCCGGATGGCGGAAGCGACGAGGTGTTTTCGCACGGGCTGGGAGCGTGATGCGCACGGCTTATCTGAAGGGAGGCGACGTGGTGCGGCACTTCGAGAGCATTGCAAGTGCGGGAGGCGGCGCAGTCACGGACGGACCGGATCTGTTCATCAATGAGTTCATGAAGACCAGCGACGCGGAACATCTACTCCTGCTGTCGCGGCACCGGCGCCATGAACGCTATACGGGAAAAGGGATAACGGCGGTCGTGTTCAATGGCGACGGCTGGTTGGTCGTGAAGGCGCTCAGAAGGACACGCATCTTTCTTGAGGTGCTGCGCGATCTGCTCAGGTTCCGACCTGATCGTGTGTTGTGCGGACGCAAGGGCAATCTGCTCTGGGCCTCGTTCGTGGTATCCCGTGTACTTGGCGTGCCGCTCGTTTTCTCGACCCACACCAGGATCTGGTCGGACGCGGATTCGTGGAGCAAGCGACTGGCGCTTGCGGTCGATCACTGGTGCATGCGCCGTGCGAATTTCGTATTGTGCCATGGCCCTTTTCTGCGGGAGCAGTTGCTGGCGGTCGGAGTCGACGCAGACCGCATCATAGAGTTTGACGTGTCTTTCGACGGCTTCGTGGAGGATCGCGAGAGCGAAGGACAGGGGGAGGCGGATGCGACCGTACTGTTCTCGGGGCGTATCGAGAAAGAGAAGGGCGTGTTCGATCTGCTGGAGGCGTTCATCGAAATCAGCCGGGAAGACGAACGCGTGAGGCTGGTCTATGCCGGCGATGGGTCGCAACTGCCGGCGCTCAAGAACCTCGTGCGAAAGAGAGGCCTGCAGCACCGCGTGACCTTTCTTGGGCAAGTGCCGCACGCGCGGATGGGCGAGGTCATTCAGGGCTGCACCGTGCTGGTGACGCCGACGCGGTCGGAATTTCCGGAGGGGCGGTGCATGGCCGCGATGGAGGGCCTGGTGATGGGCGTGCCGGTCATAGGCCCGGACGTGGGCCCGTTTCCGTATCTCATCACCCATGGCCGCAACGGGCTGCTGTATCGGGCAGATTCGGTCGAGGATTTGGCGGATAAGCTGCGACTGGCGTTGTACGACCGGGATTTGCGTGAGCGGATGCGGCGCGGCGCGTTCGAAACGGGGAGAGGGTTGCTGAAGCCGCCGCGAAGTTTCGGCCAGGCCGTGGCCCAGGCATTCGCGGCAGCAGGCAATGGTGCGGGGCGGCCCTCCAGACAAGCAGCCGGATGACAGCCGGGAAGTGGCGGGCGCAGCGCGTTCGCGCGCGGGATGGTGCGGCTGTTTGCTTCCTGCGTCACAGGAGAGATGATCGGCGATGGATTCGAGAATATGGAAAGCGAGGCGTGAGCGCATACGCTGGCGCATGGAAGAAGCGCTGGCGGATGTGGCGCGCGCCGTGGATTGGCATGCCCTGGGCGGGCGGAGGTTTTTCGAGCGCCACTGCACGGAGATCATTCGCGCACACAAGTGGTGCTTCATCGTCGGCTGCAACAACTCCGGGACGAGCCTGCTGCAGAGGGTGTTGGAACGTTCGGGAGCGGTGTCCACGTTCGTCCATGAGGGACAGCGTTACACGCGGGCGTTGGCGCGGGCGCGCAAACGGGGGCATGAGCGGGTCTGGACGGAGTTCCTGGATGAGCTCGGTTTGACGGCAACGGATTCGTTGGCGTGCGTGCCGCGGCTGGTGCATGACTGGATGCGGGAACTGCAGGCGCCCGTGCGCGAGATCGTATTGGAAAAGACGCCGGCGAATACCGTGCGCATGACATGGCTGCAGGAGGCGTTTCCAAGAAGTTATTTCATCGGACTGGTGCGCAACGGCTACGTGGTGGCGGAGGGAATCAGGAGAAAAGGCGGGAAGCCGGTCGAACGGGGAGCCCGGCACTGGGGCACGGTAAACCGGATCATGCTCGACAACGCGCGGCATGTCGACCATTTCCTTGAGGTGCGGTACGAGGATCTGGTGAACGACTTCGCTGCCACGGTGCGGCGTATCGCGGCCTTCTTGCAGATAGAACCGGGCGCCATGCTGGCGGCCCGGGACGGGGTGTATGACGCGACCACTGTGCTGGGCAGCGGCGAATATGGGATATGTGATTTCAACGGCCCGAGCCTGCAGCGCTTGACGGATGAGGACATCAGGACGATACGGCGCGAGGCCGGGGAGATGCTCGAATACTTTGGCTATGGGGCTGGCGATGCGTTGGACGGCGAGACTG
>JBAYZB010000264.1:0-4254 GCA_041672765.1 Gammaproteobacteria bacterium
GTGGCTCACGGGCCCGCCCTCGACGCCTTGGAGGACGTGGCTGCGGTCGATAACGTGCGCGAGGCGGTGGCCGCGCTGCAGAAGGACGGCGTCAGGTTCGAGATGTGCACCAACACGCTCACCGCCAATAAACTCAACCTGGAGGATCTGTTGCCGGGCTTCGCTTTGGCAGATCAAGGCGGGGTCGTCCGCATCGCCGAACTGCAACAGCAAGGCTATCTCTACATCCGGCCGTAATGGAATGCCAGCAAAAGGCCCCTCTCGTCAGGGGCCTTTTCCATTGCATCACTGCCCGCCCGACTTGGGAAAGCGGTAGCCCCGGGCACGCCGCAGCGGCAGGACATGGGCCGCTATCAGGCAGGCGAGCGCAAAAGCCCCGAACACCCAGCCCACCTCGGCCTCCGCCCGCACCTCCCGCACAAACTGCGGCTGCCGCAGGGCAGCGGCCAGGTCCTTCGGCACGGACAGGCGCCGGTAGTGCAGCCCCGTCTCCTGCGCAAGCTGCTTCAGATAGCCCTCCCGCAACGAGGACAGATGCTCGTTGCCCGTATTCCACTCGGGCACGGGAGCGACATCCTCCAGCCCCACCATGGACTCCCCCGCCACGCTGCCGCCGCGCCCGCGACGGTATGGATCGGTCTGCGGCACTTCGTCCCTGGACCAGTAGCCCACAAACCGGCCGCTCAGATCGTATTTAGGGATCGGCACCGGCGTCGGGCCGCCCACGCCCACGATCACACCGGCCACCTCGCCCGGCGTCCCATGGAACACGGGCCGGTAGCGGGGATTGACGGGCGGCGCCTCGTGGCCGTCGGTGATGAATACCAGGTTCGTCTGCGGCCCGAACTGCCGGGCCACGCGCAGGCCTTCATAGAGCCCTTTGGACACTTCGCTGTTGCCCACCCATGCCATGCGCCATTCAAGCCGGTCGATGGTGGGCAGGATCGCGCTGAAATTCGCGCAGATCTCCATGGGCGCGAACAGCAGGAAGGCGCGGTGCTCGCTGAAGATGGCGAGCCCCACTTCCGATCCGCAGGGCAGTTCAGGCAGCGTCTCCCGCAGCGCCCGCTTCACCTGTTCGAGCCGGCTGACCGGTCGCCCCTCCACCTGGTAATCCTGCACGTTCATGCTCTGGGTGATGTCCACCACCACAATGTGGCGGTATACCTCCCGCGTGACGGGCAACGTCGGCCGTGCAAGCGCGAGCACGAGCGCCGCCAGGGCCAGCACCAGGGACAGCGGCACCCGCTTCCCCGACAGCCTGCCCAACAGCATGCGCACCCGGTTCATGGCAATCCGAAATTGAACGCCCGCACAGTGCCCGGCGCCCGCTCCCGGTGCCGCGGCGCAGCGGATTCGACGAGTTCGTCCTCCTCCGGCTCCGGCGCCAGCCGCACGGCGCGTTCCAGGTTGTATTTCGCGTCCCAATGGGCGCTGTCGTTGCGCAGCACGTGGCGATACGCCTCCTTGGCGAGTTCCAGCAGCGGCAGCGCCTGCTGCCTCGTCTCCGCGCGCCGCAACTCCCGGCCCTGGCGCAGGTAGATGTTGCCGCTGTTGAATTCCGCGGCTGCCTGCTGCGCGGGATCGCCCAGGGCGATCACCCGCCGATAGAGATCCAGGGCCGTCTGGTAGTCGCCCTTGCGGTCCAGGTAATAGGCCTTGGCGAACAGGGCCTCCACCGGCAGCGGTTCCGCCCATTCGACGACGGCACCATTCTCCATGGCGCGATTCAAGGCGTGGACCCGGCGCAACTGATAGCCGTCGAAGGCCGCCGCCGCAACGAGCAGCGCCAGTGCGGCCACCAGCAGCACGGTCCGGCGGGTCTTGCGCTTCAACGCCATGCGCGCACCTCCATCGCCTTTGCCCCAATGAGCAGCAGCACCAGGGGAAGCGCCGCGGCGTAACACCAGGGCGCGAGATCCCGCGGCGGCACGATTTCCGTCAAGTGGATCGGCAGGCTTTCCAAACGGCCCACATCCGCGATCGCACGCTCCAGATCCTGCGGATTCTCGGCCTGGTACGCGCGATAGGGCGTCTCCAGGCTCGAAAAGAACTTGTGCAGGAAATGCTCGGGCACCGTATCGGCGATATCGTCGCTCACCTCCGATTCCGGCATGAGGCCGGGGCTGCGTGGCGAGCGGATGTAGATCCAGTAGAGCGCCACCCGATGACGGCGCAGCCCGTCGGCGATGCGCTCGCGCACCGCGGGCGTGAGCTGCGCCCCGCCGTCCGAGACCAGCATGATGATGCGCGAACCGGTATAGGGCCGATCCGCGAAATCGGACAGCGCCGCCTCCAGCGCCGCGCCGATGTCCGTCTCCCCGAGCCCGCGGCCGACGTCGCTCGCCCGGATCGCCGCCTGGACAGCCGCCTGATTGGACGTGAGATCCAGCACGCGCATGGGAAAGGTGCTGAACACCAACAGGCCGAAGAGATCCTGGCCGCGCCGCTCCACAAATCGGGACAGCAGCTCCCGCGCCACGTGCCGCTTCGACCTGCGGCTGTGGGTGCCCATGATGGTCTCGGCCTGGGACCGGGCCACGAAGGACTCGTCCATGCTGCGGCTGCGGTCCAGCAGAAGCACGATCTCCGCGCCCCGGCCGATGCGCTCGACGGCGACGGCGGGCCGGTGCAGGCCGGCCAGCCCCAGCACCACCGCGGCGAGCGCCAGCATCGCGGCGAAGCGCACCAGCCATCCGAGCCATTGCGACACGGGGTCCCGCGGCAGCAGTTGCAGCCACGAATAGGGCAGCGGGCGGTCGGCGGAGCGAAACAGCGGCAACAGCGCCAACAGCAGCAACGCCAATACCCAGGGATGCGCGACGGCGACGCTCATGCCACACCCCGCTCCCGGTCGCGCCAATCGCGGCAAAAAGCCAGCAGCCAGGCCACGGACCGTGTCTCCGGCGCCGCCGCGCCCACGCCGAAGAACTCATGCTGCGACAACCGGAAAAACCTCTCCGTATCGTCCCGCAAGTCCGCATAGCGCGGATGCCGCGCGAAGAACTCCCCCAACCGCTCCCCGAACATCGTGGCGCCGGCGGTTTCATCCAGGGCGCGGTGTATGCGGCGCAGGGCGACGTGCAACGTATCCGTCCCGCCGCGCCGCAGGCTTGCCCTGATGTCACGATACGCCCGGGCAAAGGGACCGTTGCTGCGCGCCACGAAGGGCAGGCCGATGTAGGCGTAGGCGAGATAAAGCAGGATGGCGACGATGCCCGCGCCGTACAGCGCTAGCCTGCCCCAATAGGGCCCCGTCGCGATCATGCGCGGCGCGACATCGGGCCGCATCTCGCCCAACCCCTGCAACACCACCGGTTCCCCCGGCACCACGGGCGCGACCGTGAAGGCCCAGGCCGGCACCTCGCGGGCGACCGACCGTTGCGCCCCGTCCGTGAATTCGATTTGCACGGTGGGAAGACTCAGTACCTTGAGCCCCTCCGGCGAGTTGAACACCTGATAGATCAGCCCGATCTCGTAGCGATTGGTCGTGAAGCCGCGCCTCTCCTTCACCTCCACCCGGCGCAGCTCCAGCCACGGGCCGAGCCGCCCCGGTTCCGGCAGCGCCTCCTCCCGCAGCCGGTAGGGCTTGGCGACCTCCGCCGTCACGCGCCGTTCCACCAGATCGCCGATGACGTAGCCGAAGGCGCGCGGCACGTCCACCTGGAA
Source organism: Gammaproteobacteria bacterium (assembly GCA_041672765.1). Lineage (GTDB taxonomy): Bacteria > Pseudomonadota > Gammaproteobacteria > JBAYZB01 > JBAYZB01 > JBAYZB01. Next base: position 3,670 of record JBAYZB010000264.1, read on the forward strand.
CCGCACGATCACCGGCTCCGCCCGCGCCAACGCGGCGGCCAGCAGCAGGGACAGGAGAACGAATGCACGGCCCATGGCTATCCCCCGCCTCCCGCCTGGCGCCGCAGGAAGTAGTCGGTGAACAGATCGGCGTGGAAACCCTCCGTCAGGAACAGCGGCTCGACGCCGTACTCGTGGAAAACATGCGTGAGGGCCGCCCGGCGTGCCTCGAACGCCTGCGCGATCTTCTCCCTCAGCCCCGCCCGCAGGAACACCGTGCGCCGCATCCCCGTCTCGCTGTCCTGTACCAGCGCGAACCCGAAACGCGGCAACTGCGCGAACTCGCCCCGGTCCCAGATCACCACGGGCACCACATGGTGGCGCGCCAATCCTTCCAGGACGCGCGCCAGCAACTCCAGGGGAAAATGAAAATCGGACGCCAGCAGCACCAGCGCGCGCTGCCGGCCCAGATACTCGGCCGTGTCCAACAACCCGTCGACCGCCCGCCCCGTCGGCGCGAACGCCTGCAGCCTGCGCGCCAGCGCCGCCCCCGCCCCCTTGGCCCGTGTCGGCGGCTGCAGAAAATCCGCCCGCACCCGGTCGTCA
>JBAYZB010000265.1:0-4214 GCA_041672765.1 Gammaproteobacteria bacterium
GGCCGCACAGCTTCAATGATTACAAGACGCCGGCGGCCAAGGAGGCTGAGGTCGCTTAAGAACCTAAATGACTGTCCAGGAACACTTGACCACTTCAAGTAGCACAGCACCCAGGGGCGGAGGGGTCCCCTCGGAGCCGCCGAGCATCGCAGCCAAAGCCGGAAACAGCCCGAAGGGTTCGCGCCAGGGAGGGCGCGAACGCGCACGTCGGGCCGAGGATGGCCCGTCGGGCGCGCCCGGCTTTGGCGAGAAGCGCAGGGGACCCGAAGGGCGGCTCATCGGGGCGGCCTTTCTTTCCCCCCTTTTCTTTGGCCGAACAAAGAAAAGGGGGTCGTCGCGCGGGGGCGAAACCCCGCATCAACATTAAATCCGTGGCGAAGCCACACAAAAGCTAAACAACCATTCGGCATTGTGTCGGTTACGCCGCCCCAACCCGATCAGAAAGAGAAAGAAGACCATTTCATCGACCTGCATTTCTGCTGATGCGGGGATAAGTGGCAATCGGAGACCGCGCGGCCCGCATCAAGAGCGGGCCGCGCGGCGGGGCTTAGAACCGCGCTTGGGCCTTGACCCAGACCGTGCGGCCCGGTTCGTTCACCCGGCCGGTGACCGCGCCGAGATCGGCGGAGCCACGCCCGAGGTGTTCCTCATAGGTCTTGTCGAACAGGTTATCGATGCCGGCGGTGAGCAGCACGTCCTTGGCCGGCCGGTAGCCGCCGTTGAGGGAGACGGTGGCGAAGCCGGGGGTTTCCCCGATGTCGGTGCCGAAGATGGTGCCGCTGCCCTCGTCCACCCGATCCTGGCGCGCCACGGCGCGCAGCAGGAGCCCCGCCGACCAGGTGCCGGTGTCGTAGGCGAGGCCGAGCCGGCCCTCCAGCGGCGGCATCTGGGCCAGGGCCTTGTCGTCGCTGTCGTTCTTGCCGTGGACGTAGGAGAGGGTGGCCAGGAGCTTCCACTGGTCGGTCAGCAGGAAGGCGAGATCCGCCTCGCCGCCCAGGGTGGTGGCGTCGATGTTGCGGGCGCTGGTGCCGTTGTTGGTGATCAGGATGTAATCGCTGATGTCGGCGTAGAACAGCGCCACGTCGGCCCACAGCCGGCCGCTGCGCCAGCTCATTCCCAGGTCGAGCTGGTGGTTCTTCTCGGTATCCAGCCCGAAGACCTTGGCCCGCTCCCAGAAGTCGGGGGAGCGCTCGGCGCGGCCGAGGCCCGCGTACAGCGTGACCGGAGCGGCGGCGAGGTCGTGCTCGTAGCGCACGAAGGCGCTGCGGTTGCGGTCCTCGTCAGTGGTGCCGGCGGCGGCCCCGCCGTAGGGATTCATCACGTTTTCCGCCTTCGCCTCCACCCAGTCCTGGCGCACGCCGGCGATGAGGCGGTCGCGCGCGGTGAGGGCGTGCTGGAGCTCGCCGAACACGCCCGTGTTCCGGAAGCTGGCGTTGTCGTTGCGCGGCCGTGTCCTGTAATCGACGCCGTTGCGCAGAGTGTGCTCATTCTCCTGGTAATCAAGGCCCACTGTGGCGAAGGTGTCCGCCCCGAGGCCGAGCTGCACCGCGAGCCGCGCGCCGTCGGTGGTGCGGTCCGGGTTGTTGACCATTCTCATCATCGCCGTGAACGGGCGCAGGGAGAAGTTGTCCATCACGTGGTCGATGTAATTGTGGTAGGCCTTGAACTCCACCTTTTCCACCAGCGCCGAGAGGTTGGTGCGCTCGAAGCTGAAGGAGTAGCCCTCGCGGTCGAATTTCACGCCGTCCATCATCCGGTCGGCGTAGGCCGCTTCCGCGTCGCTGGCCTCGTAGGTGAGTTCCACCCGGGTGTCGGCGTTCGGCGTCCAGCCGAGGATGGCCGTGCCGCTCTCGCGGGTGTAGAAGGAGTGGACCTCGTTGCCGTTGCCGTCCTTGTAGTTGTTGGCGTCGGAGCGGGTGCCGATCACCCGCAGATAGCCGATATCGTTGCCCGCCGTGAGGTCGAGGAACTGGTCGTTGCGGTCGAAGCTGCCGAACAGCAGGCTGCCCAGCGCCCGGAACCCCGGCGCGGTGAAGCGCGGCGTCTCCCGCTCGAAGCGCACGGCGCCGGCGACGCTGGCCCCGTACAGCAGGCTCTGCGGACCCTTGAGCACCGTGATCTTGTCGTAGGATTCGGGGAAGACATAGGCCGTGGGCGGGTCCATGCGCCCGCCGCAGCCGCCCAGGATGTAGGCGTCGTCCAGCAGGATGTTGAGGCGCGAGCCGCCCAGGCCGCGCAGGGCCGGGTCGCCGTCGGTGCCGCCCTTGCGGCTCACGGCGAAGCCCGGGATGTTCTTGAGATAAGACGCGCCGTCATTGGCGGGCACGGGCTGGCGCGGCGCCTTCGGGTCGGTTTCCACGGTGAGCGGATCCGACATCAAGGGCGCGGTGACCACCACGTCGCCCAAAAACGAAGACTCCGTGGCTGCATCGGCCAGGACGATGCTGGATGGTACGAGTGCGGCAATGACCGCGAATGATATTCGGCGCACTGAATTTCCCCCTTATGGTCCGGCTTCGCAAGGCGCGAAGCGAAAAAAGAACGAAATCGATCCAACTGCATCAAGCAAGTGCCGCGCCAACTGTCGGGATGCCGGCAACCTCAGCAGCGACCTGGATTTCCTGTCGGGCGACCGGAGGCCGGCGGGGGAAATGTGCGGGATACGGCTCAGCGGGGTGTGGCAAATGGCTCGGTGGCGCGGCGGCGGAGATCCGGCTCGTTTGCGCCGGTGCCATATTATCTGTAACGGCATGCACCAAGGAGAGAACAGCGATGTGGCACAAGGAGAACTGCGGCATATGCGGTCTTGACTTCGAGTGGCAAGACGATCCCGAACTGCCTGCAGTCGCCTGTCCATACTGCGGTCAGACCTATGAAATGGCCATGGCCGACGACGGCGACGAGGAGGGCGGCATCGGGAGTTGGTTCTATCTCGAACCGCGAAGCGGCGGCGGACGATGACAGCGGGCGGGAAGAGCGACGGCATGCCGCTTGTTGGTCATGTCCGACATCCGTTTTGTACTTTGTCGGCGGAACGGCGGCGTGGTGCTTTTCATGTCACGATTCATGGCGGCCAAGCTTGATAACCGTCAAGATGTGATTCGTTTGCTTGCTGTTATGCTCCAAACCGGTATGTGTCGAAGTGCATATCGTACGAGCATCGTGATGTCTTTCACGCATCCCAAGGATTTTGCAGTCTATATTTAGGATTCAGTATGCGAATGCAGGAGACCGTTCGATGGATGCGCGTGTAGCAGACAGAACCGAATCATCCGCATCGATCATCGAGGACATGCTGGAAGCATGCCTGGCCAACTGGTCCGGCCTCAGGCTTTACCTCCGGCAGCGTAACGCCGGTCGCCCTGCCGATGCCACCATGGACAGAATATTGACGGAAGTGCTGCGCACGACTTTCCGTGAAGATGCCGATGTGCAACGCATCGTCCAATATCTGATCGAGAAGCCCATCTAAGAAGCTGTTGAAAAAGTTGAAGTAGGGTGGGCATTGCCCACCATGTACCGGTTATTAAGGCTTTTCGGTGGGCGATGCCCACCCTACATGCGTCTTTGCGTTAAAACCCCGGTGGGCGGCGCCCGCCCTACGGTGATACGCGTACCAATACCTCTCCCTTCCCTCCGCCGCCGACATCCCCCACGTATCGCCGCACTCGACCAAGGCTGCCGGCGACCTGCGTCATCTGCGGGTCCAGGTCGTGGCGCAGCAGGTTCTGGAACAGCAGGCGCAGGAACAGCAGTTCGTGCACGCCGCTGTCGTTGAAGGTGGCGGGCAACTGGCTGGGGTTCTGCATCAGGATCAGCGTGCCGCGTTTCATGCCGTAGCCGGTGAACGCGCCGGCCTTGCCGAGCACGATGATGTTGCCTCCGCCCATGCGGGAACCACAGTAATCCCCGGCATTGCCCTTGATGTACACAATGCCGCGCCGCATGTGATCGCCGACACGCTGGCCGGCATTGCCGCGTATGAACACCAGCCCGCCATACATGCCCTTGCGCTCGCCGGGCAGGGCGGCGCCGACGAAGTCGCCGGCGTTTCCGGCTATCTCGATATAGCCGCCATGCATCTCGGCGGCGAGCCAATCCCCGGCGTTTCCGCGCACGTGGATCTCGCCCCCGCGCATGTGCTGGCCGAGGTGGGGGCCGGCATCGCCCTCCACGGTGATGCGGCCGTCCTCCATCCGGGCGCCGATGTGTTC
>JBAYZB010000266.1:0-4207 GCA_041672765.1 Gammaproteobacteria bacterium
CACTTGATTTGAGGGAAAAACGGCTCATGGCCGCACGCGATCCTCGAATAAAATTTTTTGTCGACTCTCATAATATTTTTTATTTCTTCTCCAGCGAACGGAACTGTATAAGGCGCGCAAAATCCGGCGTTGCACCCGTGGTCCGACGGGGCGGCGACGGTTGGACCGACAGATCGAAATTCTCATAATGAGGAGACTAAACACTATGAGCATCGGCCCATCACATGACGGCAAATACATGGACGACGCTGAAGCCATGGATCTCGACGAGGCATGGGACGAAAACGACCTCGATACCCTGACAACGAACGCCACCGGCAAAACGGATCCGAAGCGCAGATCGGCCAGCCGAAGGGCAATCGAGGAATATTGGGAGATGAAGCGCCTGCGCAACCAGTTGGACGAAGTGTACCTGGACGATAAAGACTGACGTTACTAAATCGGAGGCGGCTGCCCGTCCGGACAACCGCCTCCCGACAGCCAAACGGCTTCCCTTCCTGCGTGCCAGTGTCGGCACGTTCTCAACCGCAAAGACTCTCTAACACTTCCTGCATAAGCGCCCGACGCTCGTGCGCAAGCTCGTAGACGGCGTAGGCCTGGCGGTCGATCACGGGCGCGTCCTTCACCCGGAACAGCCGCCCATCCCGCACGTGCTCCTGTACCATGCGTTCAGCGAGATAGGCCGCGCCCCCGCACTCGAGCACATAAGCGAGCGCCATGCGACCCTGCCCCAGGCGCACACGCGGCGGCGGCATGTCGCGGAAATGCCGGGCGTGGGCGATGGCGAACGAAGTACCCCAATCGACCATCACGTAATTCTCCCGTATCGCCTCCTCGGCCTTCGTCCCGGGCCTGGTGGCAACCATCACGAGCCGAATGGTCGCGATCTCCTGCACGAACAGCTCCGCCATATCCGGGGGCTCGAACATGAAACCGATGTCCAGAGTACCGTCCAGCAGCTTCCTCACCAGCGTTTTCCAACCGTGGGCCTCCGCCTGGAGCGCGACGTGCGGAAACCGCCGGGCAAGTCCGTGCACCCAGTCCTGGAGCAGGATGTCCCACAGGCTGTACATGCCGCCGATCGCCAAGGGCACCCTCGCCTCCTGGGCGAGCATCGTATCCTGTCGGGCGCGGTGCCACGCCGCCAGGATGGATTCCGCGTGCCCGAGCAGGCGTTCGCCCGCGGGGGTGAGTTGGATGTTGTTGCGGTTGCGGGTGAACAACGGCACGTTGAGCGTCTCTTCGAGCAGCCGGATACGGGCGCTGACCGCGGATTGGGTCAGGAAGAGATTCTCGGCGGCGCGGCCGAAGTGGCGCGTGCGATATACCTCCAGGAAGGTCTTCAGAAGATCCAAGTCCATCTTGTACCCGCCATGTTTTCCTGCTGTGGTCGCAGTGTCGGCAATCGGGAAACGGCTTCGTCCGCGGCGCTCTCCGCGCCTCATCCCAACCCTTTTACCTTCCGGCACCGGGGCGCGGCGTGACCGGAATCACAAAGAGCCTGTGCAAAGGCGATACCGCCGGACCGCGGAGCGTCGGCCGGTTCGTCTCGCCGACACGGGACCAGCGCATGGCGTATCATCCGATAGGAAAGCGGGAGGCCGCCCGATATCATCTTGTTGCAGCCACTTCGTCATACCGCACCCGGCCCCATGGACAGTCCGAGCAGCAATATTCGCATCGCCACGCTTGCGGACCTGGACGAGCTCGTTCGCCTGGAATCCGTTTTCCCTACCGATCACATGAGCCGCGGAAGCTTTCGCCGCCTGCTCAGGCGCGGTCGCGCGGACATCCTGGTATACGACGAGGGGCAAGGGGTGTGGGGCAATGCGGTACTCCTGTATCGGCGCGGTTCCGCCGGAGCGCGCCTGTACTCGTTGGTGGTCCACCCCGGTCATCGTGGACGCGGGATCGCCCACGCCCTGCTCAGCGCCGCCGAGCAGGCCGCGCTTGCGCGTGGCTGCACCCGGCTGACCCTGGAAGTGCGTTGCGACAACGAGAAGGCGTTGGCGTTGTACCGCTCCAGGGGCTACCTCCCCGTGCGCCGGATGGAGGACTACTACGAGGATCGCGCGCCGGCGCTACGCATGTCCAAGCAGTTCGTGGCGCCGCCGGGCACCGCGGCGCCGCTGCCACGAAAGGCGGGATTGTAGGAGCGGCTCTGCCGCGAATGGACGAATGGAGTCGCCCATACCCGGTGGTTCTGCGCTCATCATGACCCAAGCGCATGGCAAGAGACATGGGGACATCTACGGCAGCGTGCGTGCAAAGAGGGCTCCCCAGCCTTCGCGCCGCACAGCCCTCTTACGGCCCGGCTCAGAACTTGAAGAAATGCTCCCGATAGAACTGTAACTCGCGGATCGAATCGCGAATGTCGTCGAGGGCGAGATGCGCGGAGGTCTTGGTGAAGTTGTCCGCGAGGGCAGGGGCCCAGCGCCTCATCAGCTCCTTGATAGTGCTGACGTCGAGATTGCGGTAATGGAAATACTGCTCCAGTTCCGGCATGCAGCGGTGCAGGAAGCGCCGATCCTGGCAGATGCTGTTGCCGCACATGGGCGAGGTCCGCGGCGGCACGTACTTGCGGAGGAAATCGATGGTCATCTGCTCCGCCATGACCTCGTCCACCGTGCTCGCGCGTACCCGGTCCAGCAGGCCCGACCTGGCGTGCTGTTCCTTGTTCCAGTCATCCATGGCATTCAGCACCTCGTCGCGCTGATGAATGGCGAATACCGGCCCCTCGGCAAGGATATTCAGGTTGCTGTCGGTCACGATGGTGGCGATCTCGATGATGTAATCGCGATCGGTATCGAGCCCGGTCATCTCCAGGTCGATCCAGATGAGGTTGTTGGGATCTGGGGGCATCAGCCATTCCTTCCATTTCTTGCCGTCATTCGCAGTTGCCTGGCATTTTAGCAAAGGCTAGTCTTAGATGTTGGTCTTTCCGGGAATGACACGCAGGCCATGAATTCCTTCACTCTCGTGTTCCTCGCCGTCCTGGCTGCCGGGACCGCCCTGCGGGTGTGGCTCGCCCGCCGTCATATCGGGCACGTCCGGCAGCATCGCGACCGCGTGCCGCCGGCCTTCAGCGACACCATCCCGCTGGCCGCGCACCGCAAGGCGGCGGACTACACCGTCACGAAGACCCGTTTCGGCGTATTCGAACTGCTGATCTCGGTTCTGCTGGTCCTGGTCTGGACGCTGGGCGGCGGCATTGAACTTCTGGACCGCGCCTGGCGGACGCTCGAGCTTGCGCCCGTGGCCACCGGCGTCGGTTTTCTATTGAGCGCGCTGATCGTCGCATCGCTGCTGGAACTGCCGTTCTCTGCCTATCACACCTTCGTCATCGAGGAGCGCTTCGGATTCAATCGCACGACGCCGGCACTGTTCGCGGCGGACACGCTGAAACAGCTCCTGCTGCTGCTCCTGCTCGGCACTCCGCTGGTCTGGGTCGTGTTGTGGCTGATGGAAAGCGCAGGCCGGTTGTGGTGGGTGTATGCCTGGGCCGTGTGGATGGCCTTCAGCCTGTTCATGGTCTGGGCCTATCCGGTGTTCATCGCGCCGCTGTTCAACCGTTTCACGCCGCTGGAGAATGAACACCTGAAGGAGCGGATACAGGATCTGCTCTCCCGCTGCGGCTTCGTCAGCAAGGGCATTTTCGTGATGGACGGCTCGCGCCGTTCGGGGCACGGCAACGCCTATTTCACCGGGTTGGGCAACAACAAGCGCATCGTCTTTTTCGACACGCTCATCGACACTCTGGAACCCGAGGAGGTGGAGGCTGTGCTCGCCCACGAGCTTGGCCACTTCCGGCTGCGGCACATCGTGAAGGGCATCACGCTGACGGCGGTGTTCAGCCTCGCGGGGCTCGCGCTGCTCGGCTGGCTGGTGGATCAGCCCTGGTTTTACGCGGGGCTCGGCGTCAGCACACCGTCGAACCACGCGGCACTGTTCCTGTTCCTGCTGGCAGCGCCCGCCTTCACCATATTCCTGCAGCCCATACTCGCCTACTGGTCGCGCAAGCACGAGTTCGAGGCAGATGACTATGCCGCCGCCCAGACCGCGCCGAACTGGCTGATCCGCGCGCTGGTCAAGCTGTACCAGGAAAACGCGGCCACGCTCACCCCGGACCCCTTGTATTCCGCGTTCCACGATTCCCACCCGCCCGCACCTGTTCGCGTGGCACACCTGTCGTCTAAAATGGCCCAGC
>JBAYZB010000267.1:0-4197 GCA_041672765.1 Gammaproteobacteria bacterium
CAATCAGCCTGTCATCGTGGCGGACCTGCGGCGCGAAACCCGCTTCAGCGGCCCGCCCCTGTTGCACGACCACGGAGTGGTGAGCGGACTGAGCGTGATTGTGCGCGGCCGCGAGCGGCCTTACGGCGTGCTGGGCGCCCACACCACCCGGCGGCGCCTCTTTACCGAGGACGATGGGCATTTTCTCCAAGCCGTCGCCAACGTGGTGGGCGCGGCCATCGAGCGTGGGCGCGCGGACGAGGAGGTGCGGCGCCTGGCGCGCCGGAACAGGCTGATCCTCAATTCGACGGGGGCGGGTATTTACGGCCTGGACGCGGAGGGCAGATGCACCTTCATCAACCCGGCCGCGCTGAACATGCTCGGTTACACCGCCGCAGAACTCGCCGGCCGCTCCGCCCATGAAGTCTTCCATCATTCCCGCCCGGACGGCAGCGCCTATCCGGCCGTGGAGTGCCCGGTCCACCAGGCGTATTGGCAGGGCAGGACGTACCGCGGGGCAGACGAGGTGTACTGGCGCAAGGATGGCCGCCCCATTCCCGTCGAGTACGTGAGCACGCCCATCATGGAAGACGGCAAGCTCGTGGGAGCGGTGGTGAGCTTCCAGGACATCACCGCCCGCAAGGAGGCGGAGGAGGCGCTGCGCCGGTCCAACGCCTACAACCGCTCGCTGATCGAGGCGAGCCTCGATCCGCTGGTCACCATCGGCCCGGACGGCAAGATCACCGACGTCAACGCCGCCACCGAGGCGGTGACGGGGCGCAGCCGCCAGGAGCTGATCGGCACGGACTTTTCGGACTATTTCACCGAGCCGGCGCGGGCGCGGGCAGGCTACGAGCAGGTGTTTCGCGAGGGGGCGGTGCGCGACTACGAGCTGGCGATCCGCCACCGCGACGGCCGCATCACGCCGGTGCTCTACAACGCCTCGGTCTATCGCGACGAGCACGGAGAGGTGATCGGGGTCTATGCGGTGGCCCGCGACATCACCTCGGTCAAGCGCGCCGAAGAGGCGTTGCACGCGCTCAATATGGAACTGGAGCAGCGCGTCGCCAAGCGTACCGCGCAACTGGAAGCCGCTGTGCGGGAGTTGGAAGACATCAGCTATTCCGTTTCCCACGATCTCTGGATACCGCTACGCGCGGTCGACGGCTTCGCGGGCATCCTGCTTACGGATTATCAGGACGCGCTCGATGAGGAAGGCAAGCGCCTGTTGACGGTCATTCGCACCAACACGAAACGCATGGCGCGGCTTCTCAACGACATCCTCACTTTCCTGCGCCTGGGGCGTACGGCGATGACGGTAACGGATATCGACATGGAGGAGATCGTGCGCGCGGCATTGCAGGATCTGGAATCCATGACCCAGGGGCGGGACGTACGACTGGAGATAAAGCCTCTGCCCCGCGCGCAGGGCGATCGCGCGCTGATCCGCCAGGTGTTCGTGAACCTGCTGAGCAACGCCCTCAAATTCACGCAGCCGACAGCGATGGCGGTCATCGAGGTGGGGGCGAAGGAAGGGGAACGCACGCATACCTACTACGTGCGGGACAACGGCGTGGGCTTCGACATGCGCTACGCGGACAAGCTCTTCGGCGTGTTCCAACGCCTGCACGGAGTAGAGGAATTCGAAGGCACCGGCATGGGCCTGGCCATCGCGCATCGCATCATCACCCGCCATGGCGGCAGGTTATGGGCTGAAGGCAGTGTCAATGAAGGTGCCACGTTTCATTTCACGCTTCCGAAGTCCACGGAACGGCGTCAGAAATGACGCGGCCGCATTGCGGCGGAACGTGAAGATCGACGCCTGAAGAGGCGTCCATCGGAGGTAACCGAAATGAAGGCTGGACGGGATCTGCGGAAAACGGGAATCGAGATCATCGGCGATGTGCCATGGGGCACTCACTTCTGCCAGTTCTACAAGACCCGGCAGGATCTGGTCGATATCCTCGTTCCTTACTTCAAGACAGGGCTGGAGAACAACGAACTCTGCATCTGGGTGACCTCCGAGCCGTTGCAGGTGCGTGAGGCGGAAGCGGCGATGCGTCAGGCAATGCCGGATTTCGACGACTACCGCCGCCGGGGCGCGATCGAGATCCTCTCCCATACGGAATGGTACCGGAAGGGCGGCTATTTCGACCGGGACCGCGTTCTGAACGGCTGGGTCGAAAAACATGACCACGGACTTGCCCGCGGCTACGACGGTCTGCGGCTTTCGGGCAACACGCTCTGGCTGGAAAAGTCCCTGTGGGCGGATTTCACCGAATATGAAGCCGCCATCAACGGCGTGGTTGAAAAATACGCGATGCTGGTGCTGTGCACATACTCGGAGGATCGGTGTGGGGCATCGGAAGTCATCGATGTCCTGCAAAATCACCAGTTCGCGCTCATCAAGCGCGAGGACCAATGGGTGCTCATCGAGAACTCCGAGCGCAAGCGCGCGGCGGAGGCGATCGAGCGGCTGAACGAGGAGCTGGAGCGCAGGGCGGAGCAACTGGAGAGCGTCAATCGCGATCTGGAGAGCTTCGCTTATTCCGTCTCCCATGACCTGCGCGTCCCCTTGCGCGCCATCGACGGCTTTTCGGCGCTGCTGTTGGAGGACTACGGCAACAGACTCGACGATGAGGGCAGACGACTGCTCACGGTGGTGCGTGAAAGCGTGGACAAGATGCAGCGGCTCATCAGCGACATCCTGATGTTCTCGCGCAGCGGCCGTGTCGAGCCAAGCCACAGGGAAATCGACATGGAGGCGTTGACCTGGGCGGTGTACGAAGACCTGATGCCCATGCGGGCGGGCCGCACCGTGAAGTTCGAGGTCGGGATGTTGCCGCACGCCTGCGGGGACGAGGCGCTCATACGCCAAGTGATGATGAACCTGCTCAGCAATGCCCTGAAATTCACCGGGCTCCGGAACGAGGCGCATATCGAAGTGACGGGCGGCGTGCGGGACGGCGAAACGGTCTATTCGGTGCGGGACAACGGCATTGGCTTCGACATGCGGCAGGCCAGCGAAATCTTTGGTGTATTCCGCCGCCTGCGCCAGGGTGATGGCTTCGAGGGCACAGGGATCGGGCTTGCCACCGTCAAACGCATCATCGAGCGCCATGACGGGCGGGTGTGGGCGGAAGGGAAGGTTGGCGAAGGCGCGACGTTCCATTTCGCGCTGCCCCGGCCAGAAACGGGCAAAGGAGCAATCGATCGCGAAGAGGTCCAGGCGGCGCAGTGACAGGCCGGCGGCAGGCGAAACGGCGGACAGCCGAGGCATTCGGCGCTTCAGGGAGTGCACGGCGACGGCATCTGTAACGTCTGAGTGACGCGTGAATATGAACGACGGCCGCGACTGGCACCAGGATCAGATCACCGCGGTAACCCGAACCGCGCAGTATCTCGCGGGGATCACTTCCGATCGCGCGATATGGGCCGAGTTCGCCCAGGTCCTGCATCACTTCGTGGGTGCGGATCTGGTGGTTTTCATCGTGCGCCAGCCCGACGGCACGGTGGCGGCACGCCATTGCAATCTTCCCGATCCCGACGACTGCGATCGGCTCCTCACGCAGGTACAGGAGACGGTACATCAGGTGGTGAACAACGGGTTTCTCTCCAGCGAGACAGTGTCCGTGTCCGGCGACGCGTATGCGGTCGCCTTCCTGCCGCTGGTGCGGAACAAACTGATCGATACCGTACTGCTGCTCGGGCGCCGCTCGCACGAGCCGCTGGACAAACCCGTGCTCGACATCTATCTGGCCGCCGCCGGTCTGATCGAGACCACGCTGGCACGGCTCGACTCGGAGAGGCTGCTCGGGATGCGGGCGCGGGAGCAGGCCGTCGTCGCGGAGCTCGGCCAGAAGTCGCTGGCCGGCCTCGGGCTCGATGAGTTGATGGACGAGGCGGTACGCCTCGTGGCCGCGACTCTGGAGGTGGAATACAGCAAGATCCTGGAGTTGCTGCCGGATGGCGAGGCGTTGCTGCTGCGCGCCGGGGTGGGCTGGAAGGCGGGGCTCGTCGGGCATAGCACGGTCAGCGCGGGGCTGGAGTCGCAAGCGGGCTACACCCTGCACTGCAATCAGCCTGTCATCGTGGCGGACCTGCGGCGCGAAACCCGCTTCAGCGGCCCGCCCCTGTTGCACGACCACGGAGTGGTGAGCGGACTGAGCGTGATTGTGCGCGGCCGCGAGCGGCCTTACGGTGTGCTGGGCGCCCACA
>JBAYZB010000268.1:0-4165 GCA_041672765.1 Gammaproteobacteria bacterium
TGCGATTGGCGGCGGAGTTCGATTCTCTGGTACACCAGGGCAGGCTGTGACGCCGCCGGCGACGGATCGGAGGGGGGAGCGCTGTTGCCCCGGGAGCGCGCCGAAGGCAAACCGCCCGGCGGAGCGGAGAACGCGCCGCCTTTGTCGTGGCGGGTCGGTCATCACGCATGTCCTGCATGATGCGGTGCTGGCTGCCGGCGCAGGGCCGGTGGTAAGATCATCACTCCTTTCTCTTTCGGGTGCGGCCTGCTTGGCAGGCTGTGGGGCGCTGAGACCGCAGTGTACCAAGCCGTTGTCGAGCTGTTGTTCCGCTCAAATCCAAGGAGTCGGCATGTGGTGGAAACCCTTTCTCCTGTCCTTCGCGTTCATTGGCAGTTGCAATACTGATGGCGACGGCCTGCGCTTTTTTGATGATGAAGATCCGGAAGGGTTGTGGACGGGAACGCTTACGCGGGATGGCGCCGACACCGCGGTCCGGGCCTTCGTGCGCGGCGGGGATCTGCTGGTTTTCGATAGCGTCGGCGGGGTGGTGCTGCGCGGGCCCGTTACCGTCAGCGGCGATGAGCTGACGGCAAGGGCAACACTCTACGAGGCCGACGGCGCGGATATCGCCAGTGCCCGCGGAACGATCGAGCTCGACGGGACGGTGGACGAGAGGTCGCGCATCACGGCGAATTTCACGGACAGTGACGGCGTGCGGGACAGGCTTTCGCTGGTGTACGACTCGAACCACGAAAGAGACTCTTCCCTGGACTTGGTGGCTGGGACCTGGTCGCGCACCATCGGCACCGAAACCCTCACCCTCACCGTCGCGGACACAGGAACGCTGGACGGTTCCGACAGCGCCGGGTGCGTATACACGGGCAGCATCAGCACCATTGATCCGGACTTCAACATCTATGGATTGACGGTCACCATCACCATCTGCGTTGCGAAGAGCGGGACTTACACCGGCTACGGCCAGTTGCAGGATGCCGATGACACCTTGGTGCTCGCTTTCTCGGGCTTCAACGTACCCCGTGCCGACGCGGAAACTCTGACCCGTCAATAGCCCCGGAATTCCCGCGCCTGCTGTTTTCCCCTCGGCGCGGACGAAACAGGACCCGTGTCACGAAGCTGATGTGACGCATGCACGCCCAATAGCGCATGAGCCGCGGTATACATGGTCCCAAGGCAAATAAGAACAATCGCCATGGGCCAGAAGACCAACAACCGTAGCGACAAGTGCTCGTGTGCCAGAGGCGCCGCCATCCTTGCATTACTGCTCCTGACCGGCTGCGCGTCGGGCCCGGCGGGCTGGCGCGACCCCGGCACCGCCATCCCGGGGCTGCCCCCCGATCCGGGCCCGACGGGGCTCTCCTCTCTCCCCGGTGTCGATGCGGATCAAGATGGCACGCGGGACGACGTGCAGCGCTGGCTCGCGCATCAGGAACTCGAATACGGCACCGGACAGGCCCTCGCGGAGATGGCCCGCGCCGTTCAGGTGATGATTTTGCACTCGGAAGAAAAATCGACAGTGCAGCAGGCGGCCGATCGTTATTCGCTCTACACCATGTGCCTGCTCAAATTCGATGGCGCGCGGCGCACCCGGACACTCACCGAGCGGCTCGAACAGCTCATGCTGAATACGGCGGCGCGGCGCGCGGCGCACGCCCGTGCCCGGGCTCATCTGCACGAGTTCTACGGGCAGATACACGATGCGAACCACTGCGATCGCATCGCGGCCAGTTCTGCGGATCGGTGGCTCGTCACCCGCTAGGAAGCCGCCGCAATTTCCTCGCCTGCGGCACCGCTCACCGGGGTTTTAACGCAAGGACGCAAAGGACGCAAAGAATGCAAAGACAGGAAAGGCTTGGTTCTGCGCGGGTTGATCTCCCCGTCTTTACGGAACCCGATCCAGACCGCCGTCATCCTCAATGAATCCTTTGCGTCTTCGTGCCTTTGCGTTGATCACATTGCACCGAAACGGTGTTCGGCGCGCCTGCTGCGGCAGGAACGCGGGATGGGCGACGGCTTTATGCGAGGCCGCCTGCTACCCGGCGGATGCTGCGGCGGTCGCGTATCCGGAACGCGATCATTTTCGTCAGCCGTTCAAAGCCCGGTAGTCCTTCCAGTGCGGCGCTGACGTGCGGAAGACTGGGGAGGCATCGGTCTTCGAGCCATGCGATCAGGGCGCGTTCATCGCCGACTTCGAAGTCGTGGACCTCGCTGCCATCGGTATGGATCAAGCTGCCGTCCTGCTCCTCTTCTTCCCAGCTCTTTCCTTCTACGCGCACATAGAAAATGCCGCCCGGTGAACGGCCGATAAAGATGTCCCACCATGGCGCGATTCCTGGCCACGCGCCGGAATAGGTTCTGCAGATGTAGTGCCAGCGGCGCACTCTGATGCTCATGACCCGTGAACCTCATGTATCGAGCAGACCGACACGTTGGGATGGAGGCATGTTGCCAACCATTTCCCCCTATGCCGGTTTGGGCGTTCAGTCTGTCCGACTGTCTGGTCCGATTCCCTGATCATCATCAAGAATGGCGTCGCTGCGCCGCAGTCGGGTCATGCCGGGATGTTTTGCCGATGACCGGTCTTCCCGCCGGTGAATTTCATGGGTGAATTTAACAAGACTTTACATGTCGTCCGGGTTTATCCCTATGGTAACCCCCGGATTTCTCTTGTATCTTTTGATCGCAACCAAGAAGAACATACAACGACAGGGAAGAAGCCGGCAGGGAATGCCGTATTCGCGCGCGGGGCCAGGATGGGTCCGCAATGAATTGCAGGGAAGATCGATGCTCCCGATGCAGCGCGTCGGGATCGCGCGGCAAGGCCCCGATGAGGGGCCTTTTGTTTGTCTGCGGTTCTCAAGGGGTCTGGCGGCGCCGATCGCCGGGGAAGGTCTCCCGGCTGCGTTCGTGATGGTCGAGCAGGATATCGAGCGCCTCTTCCGTGGTGTCGACCAGGTGGAACAGGTCGAGGTCTTCGGGCGAGATGCAGTGCTGGCCGAGCATCTTCTCGCGCATCCAGTCGATGAGCCCTTCCCAGTAATCCTTGCCGTACAGGACCACAGGGAAACGGCGTATCTTCCCGGTCTGGATGAGGGTGAGCGATTCGAAGAACTCGTCCATGGTGCCGAAGCCGCCGGGAAAGATGACGTATCCGATCGCGTACTTCACGAACATCAGCTTGCGCACGAAGAAGTAACGGAACGTCAGACTCAGGTCGAGATAAGGGTTGGGGTGCTGCTCGTGGGGCAGCTCGATGTTAAGGCCCACGGATTTTCCTTCCGTCGGGTAG
Organism: Gammaproteobacteria bacterium; assembly: GCA_041672765.1. Taxonomy (GTDB): domain Bacteria; phylum Pseudomonadota; class Gammaproteobacteria; order JBAYZB01; family JBAYZB01; genus JBAYZB01. The sequence goes on from JBAYZB010000268.1 coordinate 3,290, forward strand.
CAGCCGCGGTTGGCGGCCTCCATGATGCCCGGTCCGCCGCCGGTAATCACCGCGATGCCCGCAGCGCCCAGACTGCCGGCGAGCGTCACAGCCGCCTGATAATACGGTGAATCTTCCGTGAAGCGCGCGCCGCCGAACACCGATACGGCGGGCCCGAGTTCGTTGAGGGTTTCGATGCCGTCGATGAGTTCTGCCTGGATGCGGAACACGCGCCAGGCTTCGGAGGTTTTCAGATCTTCCATTGCTGCTCGTTGTTCGGACCAAATTGGGAAGGCGGAGGATTATACCCGGATTTGAGAGGCGCGGCGGCACGATGGAAATGTTCCCAGGAGGGATTTTCGCGAAGACCATGGGGTTTTCCCCCAATGGTATCGGGGCGTGACTCGCGTGCGAAATGTGACAACGATGGGGCTGCCCCGGTCGCTTGATCTGAGGCGCGGGGTTCGCGCCGCAGGTTACGCGGCAGCGCTCAAGGTATTGAGCACCTGTTCGAGTTCTTCTATCCGCACGGGTTTGAGCAGGTGATAATCGAATCCGGCCTCCCGCGCACGCTGCCGGTCCTCTTCCTGCCCATAGCCCGTCAGTGCTACCAGCGGCAACGTGTCGGCATACTCGGATCGCAGGCGCTGCGCCAGTTCGTAACCATCCATGCCGGGGAGACCGATATCCAGGAACGCCACATTCGGGCGGAAGGTGCGGGCCGCTTCCAATCCGGTGTCGCCATTGGGTGCCACCTGTACCTTGTGCCCCATCATGCGCAACAGTGCGGCGAAGCTCTCGGCCACATCGGGGCTGTCCTCCACCAGAAGGATGCGCTGTGCCTTGGAGGGTGTTTGCACCGCGCCGGGCGGTGGGGTGCGGGCTGCTTCCTGTGCG
>JBAYZB010000269.1:0-4159 GCA_041672765.1 Gammaproteobacteria bacterium
GAACTCAAGACTCTGCCCGTCCGCTTCCACCGTCTCCTGGCCGGCACTCAGCGCCGGTTCCCGGGAGGCCTCATCGGTTACCGCAACCGGTTCCTCACCGGATGCTGCTTCAAACTCCATAGCCAGGTCGTGGAAGTCCATCCCGGACGGGGATTGTTCCGGGGCTTCGGGAGCGGTCTCTTGCGGCTGGAAATCCAGGTCGAATTCGAGAGCACTGTCGGACGGTTGCTCGCGGTCGCCGGTTGCAACGTGGAAATCCTCTTCCACCAGGGGCGCTTCGCCGGCCAACAGGGCTGGCTCCTCCTCCGGCCTTTCCACATCGTCGGCATCCGCTGCCGCGGCCGTGTCGGCGAACAGGGGACTTTCGGGGCAAAGCTCGCGCCCCATCACCGCGATCTTGTTCCAGACAGGTTCCTGCTCATCCCCCAACGCCGTGCGCAGATCCTGGGCCAGCGCCTCGAAGGACTTCTTGTCCTTGGTCGCGTAATGGATCTCCAACATCTTGGCCTTGAGATCGGTGCGCTCCGGCTCTTTCTCCAGCGCACGGCCGATCAACTCCTCCGCCTGCTGGTAACGTCCGTAGGCCATGTAGATATCGGCCTCGGCGAGCGGATCCGTTTCATCCATCTCCGCGCTGATCATGCCGACATCGCTGATCATGGAATCGTTCAGGAACGAGGTGCTCTCCGCACCCGCCGCCGTGCTGGCACCGGACGCCGCGCCGACCGGCTGCGGCATGAGGATACTCTCCTGAAACCTCGATTCCATCAGCATCCTGCGCCGACGGGCCGCCACCCACGCCAAGGCGCCCGCCACCAATACCACCAGCGCCCCCAGCAACAGGAACAACGGGCTGTTGAGCAGATCCGCCAGCAGCCCGCCGGATTCCGCCTCTGCAGGCGAGGCCGGCGCCTGGTGAGCGGCGGGCTTCGGCGTGGGCTTGGCCTGCTCTGCCCGCTGCTGCACCTCCTGCAAGCGGCTCTGCAAGGCAGCGATCTCGTTGTCCTTGAGCTCGATGAGCCGTTGCACGTCAGCCATCTGGCGTTCGAGTTCCGCCAGGCGTGCGCGCAGATCCTCGTTTTCCTGCTGGCGCGCGGCGGCGGTCTCGTTGGCCAAAGCCAGTTGCTGCTGCAATGAATCATCGGACTGCTCGGCGAGGGATTGCTGTTGGGGCACCTCTGCCGACGCGATTACACCCGGCGCCTCCCTGGGCTCTTCGGGCGTAGCCGGCACCAGCTTCAACCGTGGCCCGTCCTGCTCCTGCGCCGGCGGGACGGCCTGTTCCTCCGGTACGGGAACGGGCGTCTCAGGCGCAGCCGCCGGCGCTGGCACCGTGCTGCCGGCCGTGGCACGGCGCAGTTCCCGCCACGCGGCGTTCTGGCGCTGGACCTCGCGCAGCGCCTCCGCACGGGTGAGACTTGCCAAGTCGCTGGCCTGCGGCGCCCGCAACACATAGCCCCGCTTAAGGCGATTGACGTTGCCGCCTTCGAAGGCCTCCGGGTTGGCCCGCACCAGCGCGAGCATCATCTGCTCGACGCTCACGGAAGCGTCGGGGCGCATCCGGCTGGCGATCGACCACAGGGTGTCGGTGGACTTCACCGGCCCGTATGATTGCGCAAGATCGCCGGCCGGTGATGCCGCAGCGGCGGGAGGCGTTGCGCCGGCGTCGGTCGTCGCGGGAGCCTGGGTCTCGGAGCGGACCGGCATGCGCGGCGCCATTACCGCGTCCTGCCGGGCGGCGGCGAACTCGGGCGGGTCCAGCAACAAGGTGTATTCGCGGACGATGCGGCCGTTCGTCCAATTGACGTCCACCAGCAGCGTCACGAACGGTTCGCGCACCGGCTGGCTGCTCGTCACCCGGATAAGCGGCTGACCGGCAGCATCCTTGTCGACCTTGAACTTGAACTGCGACAACCAGTGCGGACGATCCAGCCCCGCCTGTTGGAATGCCTGTGCAGAGGCCAACCCCACCTTGATCCCGTCGAGCTCTCCGGGACGCACGGAGTGCAGCTTGATATCGGCGTTCAGCGGCTGGTTGAGAGCCGAGTGGAGTTCGATTTCCCCAAGGCCCAGGGCATATACGCTTGTAAACGTGGTCAACCCCAGCGATGCAAACGCAACGGCCAGTTTCCGCACCATGAAAACTCCCCCGTTAATGATGAGCCCTCTGGCGTGCACGCCGCCAGGCCAGCCTCTTGTCCTAAAGCATTCTGGATAATCAGTATCTTATGGTTTACAGATACTCTTTTATCAGAATTTCCGCAATTTGAATACTGTTGAGCGCGGCGCCCTTGCGGACATTGTCCGCCACGACCCACAGATCCAGCCCGCGGGGATGCGAAATGTCCTCACGGATACGGCCGACGAACACCGGATCGTGATTCGCCGCCTCGGTCACCGCGGTGGGATATCCGCCCGGCTTGCGCTCGTCCATCACCACCACACCCGGCGCCTTGGCGAGCAGTTCGCGCGCCGCTTCCGCGGTGATCTTCTCGCGCGTCTCGATATGCACCGCCTCGGAGTGGCCGTAGAACACCGGCACACGCACCGTGGTCGGGTTCACGCGGATGGAGGGATCCTCCATGATCTTCTGCGTCTCCCACACCATCTTCATCTCTTCCTTCGTGTAGCCGTTGTCCTGGAACACGTCGATGTGCGGCAGCACGTTGAAGGCGATCTGCTTCGGATACACCTGCGCCTGAACGGACTTGGCGTTGAGCAGATTCGCGGTCTGGGTGGCCAGTTCTTCGATGGCCTCCTTGCCGGTGCCGGAGACGGCCTGGTAGGTGCAGACGTTGATGCGCTCGATGCCGACGGCGTCATGAATAGGCTTCAACGCCACCATCATCTGGATGGTGGAGCAGTTCGGATTGGCGATGATGCCGCGGTTCTTGTACTGGGCGATGGCATGGGGATTGACCTCGGGCACCACCAGCGGGATGTCGTCGTCGTAGCGGAAGTGCGAGGTGTTGTCGATGACCACGCACCCGGCCGCAGCCGCCTTGGGTGCGTACTCGGCGGACACGGAACCGCCGGCCGAGAACAGGGCGATCTGCACCTTGGAGAAGTCGAACTCCGCCAGATTCTGCACGGTCAGCATCTGGCCCTTGAACTCCACCTTGCTGCCGGCCGAGCGGCTGCTCGCCAAAGGATAGACCTTGCCCACCGGAAAATTCCGCTCGGCGAGGATCGAGAGTATCGTCTCGCCCACCGCGCCCGTGGCACCCACTACCGCTATATCGAATGTCCTGCTCATGCTTAACGTCGCCCTAACCGAAAGTCCGAAGTTGTTTTCAAATTTCCAAAACCTCGCGCTACTGCCGTAGCGCCGCCACCACCGCATCGCCCATCTCGGCGGTACCGACCTTGCGCGTGCCCGGAGAATGGATGTCACTCGTCCGCAGACCTTGATCCAGCACCTTGCCCACCGCCGCATCCACACGATCGGCCAGACCCTCTTCGTTGAGGGTATAGCGCAGCATCATGGATATCGAGAGGATGGTGGCGAGCGGGTTGGCGATGCCCTTGCCGGCGATGTCCGGCGCCGAGCCGTGGATGGGTTCGTACATGCCCTTGCCATTGGCGTCGAGGGATGCCGAGGGCAGCATGCCGATGGAGCCGGTGAGCATCGCCGCGCAGTCGGACAGGATGTCGCCGAACAGGTTGCCGGTGACCATCACATCGAACTGCTTCGGCGCGCGCACCAACTGCATGGCGGCGTTGTCCACGTACATGTGGGAGAGCTCCACGTCGGGATAATCGCGGCTGACGCGGATCATCACCTCGCGCCACAGCTCCATGGACTCCAGCACATTGGCCTTGTCGACGGAGCAGACGCGGCGGTTGCGCTTGCGTGCGATGTCGAAGGCGGAGCGGCCGATGCGCTCGATCTCCGACTCGCTGTAGACCATGGTGTTGTAGCCTTCGCGCTCGCCGTTCTCCAAGGTGCGAATGCCGCGCGGCTGACCGAAATAGATGTCGCCGGTGAGCTCGCGCACGATCATGACATCGAGTCCCGCCACCACCTCGGGCCTCAGCGTGGAGGCCTCCACCAGTTGCGGGTAGAGGATTGCCGGGCGCAGATTGGAGAACAGCTCCAGCTCGGAGCGCAGGCCGAGCAATCCCCGCTCCGGGCGCAGTTCGCGCGCCAGCGACTCCC
>JBAYZB010000270.1:0-4138 GCA_041672765.1 Gammaproteobacteria bacterium
ATGTTGGCCACCCAGACGCCCTTCGATGGGACCCGTTTCACCGCCGTCCGGGTCGAACCCGCCGCCGCCCTCGCCTGACGGCTGCAGGCAGCAGGAAGGGGTAGACACGGAACAGAGTATCTGCAATCTTGCCGAATCATTGAGCGAGCGTGTTCATCTGCTGCTGGCTCCCGATACACATGCAGGACTGGGGCGCTGATGAAGCGGCTCGCAGGACGACAGACCCACTATTACAACCAGTTGGAGGGCCGGCGCGGCACCTTGTGGGAAAGTCGCTACAAGTCGAGCCCGGTCCAGGCCGATGACTACCTGCTCGCGTGCATCCGTTACATCGAATTGAATCCGATGCGTGCGCGCATGATCGCCGCGGCCGAGCACTATCCGTGGTCCAGTATCCGGCGCTGGGATAGCCCCACCCCTTATCCGTGGCTCGATCCGGTGCCAATCGAATGGCCCGCCAGTCCTGCTGAATCCCAAGACGCAGGATACGCACGTTTTCTGCGAGAAGCGATTCCAGAAGGCGAATGGGAAGGTATCCGAGACGCTGTGCAGCGCGGCCAACTTACCGGAAATGGCCGATTCGTGGCAGAGGTCGAGCGTATCCTCGGCAGGCGTATCGAGCACCGGCGACCGGGGCGTCCCGACAAGGGTCAAGGAACAGGTAGGACAATTGCTCCCGGGGAAGGGAGGCGGTAGGCCAGGAAATAAATCTGTCCCCTTTTTCCTCTTCCATTCCTCACAGGTTACTTTTGGGAACCTATTGGGCTACAATGTTCCTCCAATAGGAGGCTTTACCATGTCCGTCAACGTGAAACTGTCCGAAAGCCTGGTCGAACAGGCTAGGCGCTACGCTCGAATCCAGCATCGCTCGGTACCCAAGCAGATCGAGTACTGGTCACGGATCGGCAAGATCGCCGAGGAGAATCCCGACCTGCCCTTTGCCATGATCCGCGACATCCTGATTGCTGATCAGGAGGAGCCCGTCGGCGAGTACCAGTTCGGCTGATGCGCCTGTTCGTCACCCCCACCTTCGAGCGCGCCGCGAAAAAGCTGCACCGACAACAGAAGGCCGATCTCGATGAAGCAGTGCGTACCATCAGTACCGATCCCGAAATCGGAGAGGCGAAGATCGGCGATCTGGCCGGCGTCCGCGTCCACAAGTTCCGGATGTCCAACCAGATGTGCCTGCTGTCCTATCGCATCCTCGACGAGAAAACCCTGAAGCTGCTGACCTTTGGCTCGCACGGAAATTTTTGCCGCGACCTCAAGCGTCGGGAGACTTGAGACAGATTTGTTTTACGCCCCAAAGATAAATCTGTCCCCTTTTCTCGGTGTGTCCCCTTTTCTGGTGCGGCAGAATCATCGTGTTATGGGCTGCATGCCGTGGGCATCGAGCGGCGGATGTGGTCATCGGTGGCGCATATACCGCCCTGTTCTGCATTGGCCCGCCGCCATCGCACAGGCGCTTCACATTTGGTGCAATACGTCGCGCTATTACACTTGCGCGGACTCAGTGGCCGAAAGGATTCTCTACCACTAATCCGTCGATCTTCTGCCCGTGCTGGAGGTCTTCGGTCAGCAGGCGGTCCGCGCCACCCTGGATGGCGGCTTCGATAATCAAGGCATCCCAAAAGGAGTAGCCGGTTTGGCGATGGCGGCGTATTGCGCCGAGGATCATCGTCTCGTCGACTTGCACCAGAGGCAGTTGCGAGAACTCTCTTGCGGCTGACTCGGCAACGTCGGCATTCAGCGGAACGGCCAGCTTGCGCGTCACAGCAACGTAAAACTCTTGTAGGACCTGAGTGCTGAGTATGGCATCACCCTTTCCAACCAGATCGGCAATGAGTTCCCGTGCCCTGGCCTGTTTCTCTGGGGCGCCCGTATCAAACAAGTAAACGAGGATGTTGGTATCGAGAAAGGCCGTCATCGCTCGTGCAGTTCATCGCGCACCCAGCGCCGTCCGCCGCTGGTCGCTTTGGACCGGCGCGAAAGCTCCAACAATCGCTTCACGCGATCTTCCCGCTCTCCTTGAATGCCGGCGTACTGTTCGAGAAAGCGCCGGATTTGCGCGTTGACCGAGGTGTTTTGCGAGATGGCACGCATGCGGGCCTTTTTGAGCAGGTCGTCCGGCACTACGATGGTCAAATTTGCCATAGAGGAGCAACCTTTTCTGTGTTACACAGAATCAGTGTAGCACAACCGGAATGGAACAAATCAGGCAGGTTTGTTTTGCACCACGACAGACTCAGGTACCGATTCGCTTGTCGTCCCACCCGCGCTGTACCCGGTTGGCGCAGGGAGGGCAACGCCCACCAAAACAATGCCCTGATGACCGGCTGTCGTGATCGCAGGATTCGCCTGGCAAATGAAGAAGGGACGCTCGCCAATGCGGGCAGGGTATGCCAGGGTGCCGCAACGGCGGCACCAGTCTATTCCGCGACCGCCGGTCGATCAAGGCGTGGCGTCGCTTGATGCGTCGTGGATACGGAGACAAACGCAGACTGTAGGATGGGCATCGCCCACCGAAACGCTTCGGGCGGGTGGTGCAGGTTGAGCATTGCCCACCCTGCAATCTTGCCAAATCATTGAGCGAGGATGATCACTGCCGCGTAGCGCGCCGCCTTGCCGGCCGCGATGAACAGGAGCGCGGGGAGCCAATGGATGCGCAGCCAGCCGGCGGCGAAACAGAGGGGGTCGCCGATCACGGGCAGCCAGGAGAGCAGCAACGCGGGGCTGCCCCAGCGGCGCAGATGGTCCACTGCCCGCTCGCGGCGCCGGTCGTTCATTCCTTGCGCCGGAAAGCGCCGGGCCAACAGCCACCCCAAACCCCAGGTAGTCATGCCGCCGAGGGTGTTACCCAGTGTGCCTATAAACAACAACAGCGGCAGATTGTGATCCGACCCGTGCGCCAACATCGCCAGCACCGCCTCCGACCCGCCGGTAAACAGGGTCGCGGAAACGAAAGCGCTCAGAAACAGCGCCCATAGGCTCCCCGGCCCGTTCAGCGCAATCTCGGAAAACACGCGGCTACCGCAATCGGATCGACGCAAAAAAAACGGGCGCCCGAAGGCGCCCGTCTGTTCGTCACACGGTAGAACCGCGATTAGAACTTGTGGATCAGGCCGATGGAGAAGCCGGACGGATTGTCGCCGACAACGTTGTTGAAGTTCTCGCCATGGCCGCCAGCAGCCACGTTGTACGTAGCATCGCCATCGTTGTCGGTCTCCGCGTAGGCGATGTAGACGGTCGTGCTCTTGGAGAAGTTGTGGTCCAGACCGATGGCCCACATGTCAGCAGCGCCATCCACGTCGCTATCCGCCGAGTAGTACTGGGCCTTCAGGACGTTGTTGCCGAAGGAGTACGCGGCACCCAGGCCCCATACGTCGGCGTCTTCGCCCGAATTGCCACCCACATCGCTCAGATTCTGGTACAGGCCGGTGACCTTGAAGGCGCCCATTTCATAGCTCGCCGCCAGACGGAAGCCCTTCTCTTCATCATCGCCGTCGACGAGGCCCTCGTTGTGCTGCTCATAGGCTGCGCCGAGGAACAGCGGACCATTGCTGTAGGTCAGGTTCAGGCTGTACGCATCGGTATCCTCACCGCCATCCTCCGCCACATAGGCCACGATAGCCTGCAGGCCGTTGAAGCTCGGCGAGATGTAGGCAACGACGTTGTCCGCGCGCAGATCCCAGCCAGCCGCCTCGTCAGCCGCCCCACCGACGCTGGTCAGGTTCTGGGCGTCACCGATCTGGTCGGCGAACAGGTCCACCTTGCGGCCGATGATCTTGAACGGGGTGTCGTGACGGCCGGCGATCACCGCGCCGAAGCCGCCGGCCAGACCGACGAAGGAGTTACGGCCACCCATACCGGTAATACCATCAGACAAGTTGACCTCGGACTCGAGCTGCCAGATGGCCTTCAGGCCGCCGCCCAGGTCCTCGGAGCCCTTGAAGCCGATGCGGGAGGAGTTGCTGGAGACAAACAGGCCATCGCGCTCATCCTCGCCGGAAGCATCGTTGTCGAGGGCGTCCACGGAGACGTGGGCCACGCCGTAGATGGTGACTTCGGCCTGAGCGGCCAGGGGGGCGGCCATGGCGCCCGCCACGGCCAGAGCAAGAAGCTTCTTGTTCATGTATCA
>JBAYZB010000271.1:0-4113 GCA_041672765.1 Gammaproteobacteria bacterium
AAAAGCTTAAGGGTAGAATCGGCATATTTCTTAGAGGAGTCGTCCATTTGGTTCAATCTGATTTCCGGATAATGCTATATTGCTTGAGAAAGAGGGTAGATATCATGATGGGCACAGATGTCGCAATAGCTCACGTAGGATGGCTTTTAAGAAAGGTATCACTTGTTTTCACCGATGATGACATACACTTCATTAAGCCTTATTGTAGGTTGGCGTTCCCCTTCGCGACAAGTATTGTCGCTCCCTCTACTGTTTGGCTGGGTGATTGGAGCACGAAGAAGATATCGTATCCTGGTACCCAGAAAACAGCGTACATACACCCCAGAGTATTCAACCCTAATCCGAATGTACTGCGGAAATACAATTTGCATGATACGAGATTCATAATAGTAAGAAGTGTCGAGTTTGGTGCATTACACGATTCCATACACGGTGCTCTTTCGGGGATATCTGATAGAGTGCTAGATGAGATTGTTGCAGAATTAGATTATTCGCATAACATTATTATTAGTTACGAAGGAGCAGTCCGCCAAAAGTACAGCAAATATTGCATTAAGCTTAATCCATCAGATATGCTCGACTTGATGTATTATGCAGATTTGCTAATCGGTGATAGCCAAAGTATGCAGGTGGAGGCTGCGCTATTGGGAACACCGTCGATCCGTTCAAACAGATGGGTCACAGAGGGTGAGAAGGTCAGCGTAATCTATGATCTTGAGTATAAATACAATCTTTGTGTGGGAATCCCTCCCCATGAAGAGGAGGCCATCATCTCAACAGCATTGAGATTGTCCAAGCCTGGAGTTAAGGATGGATGGCGGAAGAAGACCTTAAAGTTCTTTGAAGAGAATATAAGTCTGACAGATATGCTAGTATGGTTGTTAGAAGATTTTGATGTTCGTTCAAAAGAAATAGCAAATTCCAAGAGCGTAATCGATAGGTTTATATATACCCAAGACTACAAAGAGATCTTGGGTTAGGGTCTGATATTTTTGTAAACAAAGGAGATAACTCTGTGAAGAAAGTCTTATCTATAGTCGGTGCTAGACCTCAGTTTATTAAGGCAGCTCCTCTATCAAGAGCACTTCGCCATAGTTTTGATGAAGTACTTATTCATACTGGCCAACACTATGATCAAAACATGTCGGCTGTTTTTTTTGAGCAGCTATCAATCCCCAAACCTCATGAGAATTTGCAGGTAGGATCTGGTTCACATGCATATCAAACTGGAACAATGATGATTAAACTCGAAGAAGCAATGTTGAATCATCGTCCAGATTGTGTGTTGATTTACGGAGATACGAATTCAACCCTAGCTGCATCTCTGGCGGCAGTAAAATTACATATCCCAATTGCTCACATTGAGTCAGGATTAAGAAATTTTGATCTGTCAATTCCAGAAGAAGTCAACAGAGTTATTGCCGACAAATTGGCGACATTTTTGTTTGTTCCCACTGAAAAAGGGATCGTAAACTTAGAAAAAGAGGGAATTAGAGATAATGTATATCTAACCGGTGACGTGATGTATGACACTTTGTTGTACGGACTATCTATTGCGAACGAAAAGTCGACGATTCTTGATGAGTTAGGGTTAACAGGATCAGATTATTCTCTATGTACGATTCACAGAGCTGAGAACACCGACTCCATTAAGAACCTAAAGGAGATTATCTGTGCTTTAGGACGTTTAGGTTGTAAAATGATTTTTCCTGTTCATCCGAGAACTTTAAAGGTAGTAGAGAATAATCATATCGCAATTCCACGAAATACTGAGTTAATACCATCCGTAGGATACTTGGATTTTGTGTCACTTGAACAGCACGCCACTAAGATTATAACTGATTCCGGGGGAGTACAGAGAGAGGCATACTGCCTTAGAAAACCTTGCATTACGATATTCCCTTCTACCTCTTGGGTTGAAACCGTAGAAGACGGATGGAACACACTAGTAGATTGTACAGCGGATGAGATTGTCCAAGCGTTCAATGATGCTCATGAGGGGCATCGACATATGCAACATTATGGAGACGGTCGGGCTTCAGAGAGAATTGTAGAAATACTTGAGAGGATGCTATAGAGATGCTAAATCATAATTCAAAAGTGCTGGTTCTTGCACCACATACTGATGATGGTGAGTTTGGTTGTGGTGCTACAATAAGTCGATTGATTCAAGAAGGGAAAAAGGTCTTTTATGCTGCGTTTTCATTGGCTGAGGAATCAGTTCCAAAGGGATATCCAAAGAATGTTTTGGAGACGGAAGTTAAAAAGGCCACAAAGGTTCTGGGAGTAGATCCTGACAATTTGTTGATTTTTAGATATAAAGTAAGGAATTTTGCTCAGGAAAGACAGGCCATCCTTGAAGATTTAGTTAAACTGAATATGGAGTTATTACCCGATCTGGTATTTATGCCTTCACTCAACGATCTGCATCAAGATCATACTACCATTGCAAATGAAGGTTTGCGTGCGTTTAAAAAAACAACAATACTGTGTTATGAATTACCATGGAATAATGTTGTGTTCTCTAATAACTGTTTTCTAAAATTTGGGGATACGGAACTGAATAAAAAAATTGATGCATTGAAGTGCTATAAGTCTCAACACAGTCGTAATTATGCTTCCGAGGAGTTTATCCGTGGATTAGCGGTTACACGTGGGACTCAGATCGGTGCTCGGTATGCAGAAGTTTTCGAAGTAATCAGAATGGTTTTGTGAGGATATATGAAGTTCGAGATAGCAAAAAAGAATGTAAGGATCATAGCAAAAGACATTCAGATTGGGGAATCTGTAGTATTTGGTGACAACGTTGATATCAATGTCTTTGGGTGCTTCAAGATTGGCAATTACTCCGTGTTGGGCTCAAATGCTCAAATAAGAGGCAATAATATTGTTATCGGTTCACACCTGTTCAATAGTAGCGGCTTGCGAATCGGGGGCGGGGGGAGATATCATCCTGATGCTAATCTTTGCATTGGTGATCGGTGCACGATACACAATAATTTTATTAATGTATGTGAAAATGTAACTCTTGGTAATGATGTGGGTCTTTCTCCCGATACATCAATCTTGACACACGGATATTGGCTCTCGACTCTTGAAGGCTTTCCCGCTTCGTTTGAGCCTGTCACAATTGGTGATGGCGTGATCGTGGGATACAGAAGCTTAATAATGATGGGTGTTTCTATAGCTTCACAATGTGTCATAGGTGCTCAATCGGTTGTTACTAAAAGCCTAAAACAAAAGGGAATTTACGCTGGGAGTCCTGCCAAGTTTATACGAGACATAGTTCCCATGAACAGAGAGAAGCGAGAAGAACATATTTATATGATTGTCAAAAAATATCTGGGAATCGCATGTTATCATGGATTGAATCCCGAAGTTAACATAGAATATCCCTTTATTCAGCTAAATGATTTTAGAGTAAATGTTGAGACATTTGAGTATAGTGGAACTGAAGACAAAGAAACAGATGATTTCCGAGACTACATCCGAAAATGGGGCATCAGGATTTATACAAAGAGACCATTTGTTAGTTTAGTACCCGGGACATTATAAATAGGGAGATTCTTAGATGAAACAAATGGTAAGGAATGTGCGGATCATTGGTACCGGTTCATATGCTCCGGAGACAGTCTATACTAACGAATACATAGAAACTATCGCACCGACCAATGCAGAGTGGGTACTGGAAAACCTTGGTATTAGAGAAAGACGCATTGCAAAACCAGACCAGCCGACCAGTGATTTAGCATCGAGGGCTGCAGTAATCGCAATCGAGAATGCAGGTCTGACCCCCGATGACATTGACCTGATTATTGTCGCCACATCTACTCCTGATAGGTTAGCTCCATCCACTGCGGCAATTGTGCAGGATAAGATTCAGGCATACAATTCTGTGGCATTTGACTTGGCAGCAGTTTGTTCGGGGTTCCTGTTTAGCATGTCAACAGCAGCTCAGTATATTGCAACCGGAATATATAATAATGTCTTGGTTATAGGTGCAGATACCTTTTCCAAGATCATCGATTGGACGAGGAGGGATTGTGTGTTCTTTGGTGATGGCGCTGGTGCAGCGGTATTGACGCACACAGATTCTGATAAGGGATTTCTGGC
>JBAYZB010000272.1:0-4106 GCA_041672765.1 Gammaproteobacteria bacterium
TAACAGGCCGATATATTCGTCTTTTTTATCTAGTTTGCCAATCGTTAAATAGAACTCTCTTTGGTTCGGAGATCTACCATGGATACATTGCTGCAACTCAACACCAGCCTGTTTTCCGCCGGCGGCCACTCCAGCCGGCTCGCCGACCAGTTCGTTGCCGCATGGCGGGCGGCCCACCCCGGCGCGCGCGTCCTGGTGCGGGATCTGGCCCGGGAGCCGGTGCCGCACCTGGATGCCGAGCGGTTTCAGGCCTTTCTCGCCGACCCGGCCGCGCGCACCCCGCAGCAGCAGGCCGTCGTCGCGTACTCGGACGCCCTGATCGACGAAATCCGCCAGGCCCAGGTGATCGTTCTCGGGCTGCCCATGTACAACTTCGGCATTCCTTCCACGCTGAAGTCCTACTTCGACCACATCGCCCGCGCCGGCATCACGTTTCGCTACACCGAGCACGGCCCCGAGGGGCTGCTCACCGGCAAGAAGGCCTACGTCTTCGCAACGCGCGGCGGGCGCTATGCCGGCACGCCGCTGGACAGCCAGACGGGCTATGTGCGCACGTTCCTGGACTTTTTGGGCATCACGGACGTGGAGTTCGTCTACGCTGAAGGACTGAACATGGGCGAATCGAACAAAGAGGCCGCGCTTGCCGAGGCCAGCCGATGCCTGGAACGGCTATTGACCTGACCCGTTCATGAGGAGACCGACATGAGTGTGCGTACCTTGCAGCGCGTGGTCCGTTCGATCGAGACCTCCGACGGCGCGGGGGTGAGCCTGCGGCGCAGCCTCGGGCAGAATCCGGCGCTGCGGTTCGATCCCTTCCTGATGCTGGACGAGTTCGCTTCGGACGACCCGGACGATTACATCGCCGGGTTTCCCGACCATCCCCACCGCGGCTTCGAGACGGTGACCTACATGCTGGAGGGGCACATGCTGCACCGGGACCACCTCGGCAACCGCGGGGATCTGCGCGGTGGCGGCGCCCAATGGATGTGCGCCGGGCGCGGCGTCATCCACTCGGAGATGCCGCAGCAGGAGCAGGGGCGGCTGCACGGCTTCCAGCTCTGGGTCAACCTGCCGGCGCGGGAAAAGATGAAGCCGGCGGCCTACCGCGACATCCAGCCCGAGGAGATCCCGACGCGGGCGCTGCCGGGCGGCGGGGAGGTGCGGGTGCTTGCCGGCGTGGTGGGCGCGGGAGACGAACGGGTGGAAGGTCCGGTTCCGGTCGGCGCCACCGAGCTGCTGTACCTGGACGTGCGCCTGCCCGCCGGCGCGCATTTCAGCCAGGCAGTCCCGGCCCACCACAACGCCTTCCTTTACGTGTATGACGGACAGGTCGAAATCGGCACGCCGGCGGGCAGGCCCCTGGCGTCCCACGAGGCCGGCTTGCTCTCCGCCGGGGAGCGGATCGAGGTGCGCGCAGCCGGCGAAGGGGCGCGTTTTCTGTTGCTGGCCGGACGTCCGCTGGGGGAGCCCATCGTCGCTTACGGCCCCTTCGTCATGAACACCCGCGAGGAGATCGAGCAGGCCATCGCGGATTATCAAAACGGCCGTTTGACCGGCTGACCCGGGCCACGCTTCGCCGCTTGTTCTTCCGCAAGGGGCGAGGGGTGCCGACGCAGGGCGGGCAGCGCCCGCCCGATCCGCGCGTCTTTTTCCCGATCGCTCAGTACTCCCGCACCAGCCGGAATCCAAGCGTATCGAGCCGGGTGTCGGCCGGATAGGGAACCCGGCGCGAGACGCGCAGATCCGCCTTGGTATTGCGATAGGAACCGCCGCGGGCGACGCGTTGCGTGCAGTCGCCGTCGCGCCGGGGACGGGCGTTGGCGGGCGCGCCCTCGTAGTTGGGGTGGTAGCAGTCCTGCACCCATTCTTCCACGTTGCCGGCGATATCGTGCAGCCCGAACGCATTGCCCGCCAGGCTGCCCGCCGGGGCGGTCTGTTGGCCGTCCCAGCGGCTGCCGCAGTCGAAGCAGACCGCCCGGCCCTGGGCCGGGTTGGTGCCCCACCAGTACAGCCCGGCGCTGCCGGCGCGGGCCGCATACTCCCACTCCGCTTCGCTCGGCAGGCGGTAGCGGTGTCCGGTCTGCTCCGATAGCCACTCGGCATAGGCCGCGGCGTCCTTCCAGGTGACGTTCATGACGGGACGAGTGCCGCCTCCCCAGCCCTGGTCGTGGGGGATTTGGCGTCCGGTGGCCTGGGCGAACGCCGCGTACTCGTCAAAGGTGACCTCGTATTTGCCGATCGCGAAGCGTCCGACCTTCACGGTGCGCTGCGGGCGTTCGTCGAAATGGGGCGATCCGGCGCTGGCTCCCATCACGAAGGTGCCTGCCGGCAGCCCGATCATGACAGGGCCGCGGCTGCCATCCTGCAAAGTGTCGCGGAAGGTGCTGAGCGGGCCGATGCGTTTCGGTTTGGCGGTCGCCGACCGCTTGTCCGCCTTGGATTTTGCGGACGGTGCGGCTGGCTCCTGTCCGGACACCGCCGTGGGCGACAGGTACTGGTCCAGCCTCTCGCCGCGATATGCGAACGCGAGCGTCACGGCGATGATGAGCGCCGCGATGCCGGCCGCGCTGCGACGCAGGGACGGGCGGGTATTCCAGCGTCTCTTGTAGCCGGTGACATTCTTCGGGCTGGCGGGCGGCGGCAGGGCGCGCGGAAGGGCCGGTTCGAATACGGTAGTGGGGTGCTGAGGCTGGGTGAGCGTGCGGCTGTGCTCGATTTCCGTGCGCAGCATCGCCGCGTCCTCCTCGGCCCGGATGCGGCGCTGGGCTTCTTCCTCGGCGAGCTGTTTGGTCTGTGCCAGGGCGTCGCGCAGGGAGATCGCGGTCGCCTCCGCTTCCCGGCGGGCGATGTCGAGCTGCAGATTTTCCTCCTTGAGCCGCACCAGTTCCTCCCGGAGGCGAACGGCCTCGTCGGCATCCTGGTCGCGCCGGGACTCCTCCCGCTCCCGCGCCGCGCGCAGCTCCGCCTCCAGAGCGGCGATGGCCTGTTGTGCCGCCTCGTGGGCGGCCTCGGCCTGCTGCCGGCGCTGGGATTCCTGTTCCGCCAATTGTTCGGCTGCGGCCTGCGCTTGGGCGAGACGTGCGTGCTCTTGCGCAGTCTCCCGCTCCAATCGCTCGCGCTCGGCCGCGAACCGTTCCGCCTGGCTCTGGGCCGCGCCCAGCGCCGCTTCGAGTTGTGCCCGCAGCTCGCTCACCTCGGCTTCCAGCGCGGCGCGGGCGGGGGCTTCGTCGTACTGGGCCTCCAGCGCCATGATGCGCTCCCTGGCCTGTGCCAGTTCCGCGTCGGCGCGGGTCTTCAGGGCATCGAGCGTCGCCTGCAAGCGCGCCGTCTCGGCGGCCGCGCTCCGGGCGGCGGCCTCGGCCTGGCGTTTCTGTTCCTCCAGCACGGTTGCCTGCGCCTGCACCTGCTGCAGTTCGACGCGCAGTTGCGCCATCTCGGTCCGGTGCTGCTCCAGCGTGGCGTCGTGTTCCTGCCGGGCGGCATCGAGGCTCTGCTGCAAGGCGGCAAGTTCCTGCTGTGCGGCGGCGTGGTCTTGACGCGCGGCGTCCAGCTCGATGCGCAGGCGTGCCGTTTCCTCGGCGGCGAGCCGGGCGTCGGTCTCGCTTGCGTGGCGCCGGTCTGCGGCGGCCGTTGCCTCGGCCTGCGCTGCTTCCAGTGCGGCCTGCAGCGTCCCGATTTCGGACTGCGCGTCCTGCAGTGCGTTCTGCAGCGCTGCCATCTCGGCCGTCAGTCCGGCGATGCGCGCGTCGCGTTCCTCCAGGGCTTCTTCGAACCCGGCTTGCAACCGCGCCATCTCCTCGTCAGCGGCCGGGCCCTGCGTCGCAGCGGCGTTTTTTTCCGCTTCCAGGGCGGCGATCTGCGCCTGGGCGTCCCGGAGGCGGGCCTCCAGTTCCGAAACCTCGGTCACCAACCGGTTCATCGCCGCCGTGTGCGCCTTCTGCGCGGCTTCCAGTTCCGTCCGGGCGCGCTCCGTCTCCTGAGCGGTCCGTTGGTGCTGTTCTTCCAGCGCCTTGACCTGCGCCTGCGCCTTCCCGAGTTCGGCCTGCAGCGCGGTGATCTCCGCGCCGGTTTGCGCCAGGGCGGCCTCGCGTTCCCGTTGCGCCTGC
>JBAYZB010000273.1:0-4098 GCA_041672765.1 Gammaproteobacteria bacterium
ACGCCCTTCGATGGGACCCGTTTCACCGCCGTCCGGGTCGAACCCGCCGCCGCCCTCGCCTGACGGCTGCAGGCAGCAGGAAGGGGTAGACACGGAACAGAGTATCTACATTCTCTTTGCGTCCTTTGCGCTCTTAGCGTCTTTGCGTTTAACAGCCATCCACAGAACCGCCGCCGTCTCGCAACCGTTCCAGCCAACGCAGTTCCGCCTCGCTGAACCCCGCCCGCAACCGCGCCGCGCGCTGCAACGGGCCGCGCAGCGCGCTCCCCGGCATGTAGCGCTCCAGCAGCCGGCGATAGGTCTGCTCCATGTCCAGGCCCTGTTGCTCGCACAGGTAATGGAGCCAGCGCGACCCCGCCGCCACATGCTCCTCTTCGTCGCGCAGGATGACTTCCAGCAGTTCCACGGTGCGCGTATCGCCGGCGCTGCGCAGGCGTTCCAGGATGGTCGGCACCGCATCCAGCGCCCGCGCCTCCAGGGCGCGTGGCACCGTGGCCATACGCGCCATGGGATCGTGGGCCGTTTTCAGCGCCATTTCCCACAGGCCGTTGTGCGCGGCGAAATCGCCGTAGTCGTGGCCCAGTTCGCGCAGCCGGTCGCGCAACAGTTCAAAATGCCGGACCTCGTCATCGGCCACCCGGATCCAGTCGTCATAGTAAGCTCTGGGCATGCCGCGAAACCGGTACACGGCGTCCCAGTGCAGGTTGACGGCATTGAATTCGATATGGGTCAGCGCGTGGATCAGCGCCGCGCGGCCCCCGGGCGTATGCGGACTGCGCCGCGGCACGTCGCGTGGCGCCACCAGCACGGGCCGGTCCGGCCGGCCGGGATCGCCGATGGGCTCCGGCGGGCAGGCATCTTCGAGAGACAGGCGACCGTCATTCCACGCCCGCACGGCCGCGCGGCTCAGCGCCATCTTTTGATCGGGATCGCGCGCCTCGATGCAGGCCTTGGCGTGGGCGAAAATGCTTTCCATCGGCGGACTCCAGGAAACGGGGTTCGAGTCAGGCGCCGAATTTTAATCCAAGGATCAGGTCCATGACATTGGTACCGGTGGGACCGGTGTGGATCAGATCGCCGCTCGCCGCCAAGCAGGTGCCGGCATCCGCGCGAGCCAGGCACTGGCCGGCATCGAGCTCTGCAAGCTGCGCACGGGAAACCGTTTCGCCGTCCACCAGGGCGCCGGCCTCCTCCGTCGGGCCGTCCGTGCCGTCCGTGCCCAGCGCCGCCAGCAGCACGTCCGGCTGTCCCGCGAACTCCATGGCCGCCGCGAGCGCCAGACTCTGGTTGCGCCCGCCCCGGCCCGGATCGGGCGGCAGCCGCACCGTGGTCTCGCCGCCCCACACATGCAGTCCGATCGGCCCCGACATGGTTTCGCGCGCGAGCCGCGTGCCCGCCGCGACCGCGTCACCGGCCACGAACTCCTCGTGGGGAAATACCCGATAACCCAGCCCACGCGCCCGCTCCGCGGCCGCCCGGCGGGCAATGTCCAGGGAGGCCACGATCCTGGTTTCGACGTTGCGAAACACGGGATCATCGGGTCCCGGCGCGGGAGGCGCGAGTCTTGTCCACGCCGTGAGCCACTCCGGCAAAGGCAGATCGGCAAGGTCGTGCGGGGAGGTGTCGGGGCTCAGCATCCCGGAACCGATGGTGGACGGTTCATCCCCCTGCACGTCCGAAATCAGCAACACCAGCGCCCTGCGTCCCCCGAGATGCGCCGCCAGCCGTCCCGCCTTGATGCAGGAGAGCGCCTTGCGCACGCGGTTGATCTGGCCGATGTCCAGGCCACTGGCCAGCAGCCAGGCATTGGCCTGGTGCAGTTCTCCAAGGCCCAGCCCGGGCGGCAACGATTCCACGAGGCTCGAGGTACCCCCTGAAATCAGGAACAGCAGACGCCCCTCCGGCGGTACCGCCCGCACAAAGTCCAGTAGCGCAGCGCCTGCCTGCAGGCTGCGCTCGTCCGGCAGCGGGTGGGCGGCTTCCAGACAGGTGACGGGCAACGCATCGAAGAGATGCGCCTCGGAATGGCCCGTCTTGGTAATCACCAGCCCGCGCGCGATCCGGCCGCCCAAGGCATCGAATGCGCCTGCGATCATCGCCCCCGCGGCCTTTCCTACGGCGACAGCGTAAATCTCGCCCGCGAGCGGATTGCCCCGCAGATGCTCACGCACGGCGTGGCGGCCATTCACCGCGGCAAGCGCGGCCTGCAGGATGGCCAGCAGATTGCGGCGATGTTGCGGCACGTCGGCCGAATGCGCCATGGCCGGCAACCGCTACTTCAAGGCATCGAAACCGCGCTGCAGGTCGGCCTGCAGGTCTGCGATGTCTTCCAGACCGACGCTGATGCGCAGCAGGCCGTCGGTGATGCCCGCCGTTGCGCGCACATCCGGCGTAATCCGGCCGTGGGTGGTGGTGGCGGGATGGGTGATGGTGCTTTTGGTATCGCCCAGGTTGGCGGTGATGGAGATCAGGCGCGTCGAATCGATGATCTTCCAGGCCGCCGGCTGGCCGCCGGCGACTTCAAAGGACACGATACCGCCGAAGCCGCGTTGCTGGCGCTTGGCGAGTTCATGCTGCGGGTGGGAGGCCAAGCCGGGATAGTAGACGCGCGTCACGGCCGGCTGTCCTTCCAGCCACTCGGCCAGGCGTTGCGCGTTGGCGCAGTGCGCCTCCATGCGCAGGCGCAGGGTTTCCAGCCCCTTGAGAAACACCCAGGCATTGAACGGGCTCATGGCGGGCCCCGCGGTGCGCAGAAAACCGAATACCTCCACGCCCACCAAGAACTCGCTGCCGATCACGGCCCCGCCTACACAGCGTCCCTGCCCGTCGAGATACTTGGTGGCGGAATGGACCACGATATCCGCCCCAAGCTTCAGCGGCTGCTGCAGCGCGGGCGTACAGAAACAGTTATCCACCACCAGCAGACAGCCGTGCGCGTGAGCCAATTCCGCCAGCGCCCGGATATCCGCGATCTCGGTAAGCGGATTGGACGGTGTCTCCAGGAACAGCAGGCGCGTATTCGGGCGTAGCGCCCGCTCCCATGCGGTGAACTCCGTGGGCGGGACAAAGGTGGTCTCCACGCCGAACTTCACCAGGTAATTGTTGAACAGTGCCGTGGTGGAGCCGAACACGGCGTTGGACGAGACGATATGATCACCAGCCTTCAGCAGCGCCATGCAGGTGGAGAGGATCGCCGCCATGCCGGAGGCGGTCGCCACGCAGCGCTCGCCCCCTTCGAGGGCGGCGAGGCGTTGCTCGAAGGTGCGTACCGTGGGGTTGGTGAAGCGGGAATAGATGTTGCCCGGTTCCAGCCCGGCGAAACGGGCCGCCGCCTCGGCGGCGCTGGAAAAGGTGTAGCTCGAGGTGGAGAAGATCGGCTCGCTCTGCTCGCCTTCGCTGGTACGCACCTGGCCTGCGCGCACCGCACATGTATCGAAGCCGTATCCTTCGACATCCCAATCCGACATCCCGCACCTCCCGCCCCGCAGGGCCAACACAGCCAATCTGTTTCTTCTTGATTCGGCCCCTGCACCGGGCAGCGAGCCGGCCTGATGCGGGCACAAAAAAACCCGCGTTCAGCTTGCGCTAAAGCAGGTCGCTTCGCTTTAGCTGGATTTATTGAGCGCCCGCAAGCTGAAATCAAATCGGCGCTTTACATAAGGCAAGGGTAGGCAACAATCCTTGCCTTGTCAAAGCCTTCCCTCACGCGTCGTTGTGCAGGTCGATGATGGCCGCCTCGGCGTCCAGGAGTTCCTCCGAACGGCGCTTCTTGTCCTTGGCCATATCGCTGCGAGCCTTCTCCAGCCGGGCCAGGTACTCCTCCGTCACGTCGCCCGTCACGTACTCCCCGTTGAACACGGAGGCGTCGAAGCGCTCCAGCCTCGGATTGCGCTTGCGCACGGTATACATCAAATCTTCCAGGTCCTGGTACACGAGCCGGTCCGCGCCGATCGCCTTCGCCACCTGCTCGGTGGTACGGCCATGGGCAATCAGCTCGTGCGCCGAAGGCATGTCGATGCCGTACACGTTCGGGTAACGCACCGGCGGCGCGGCCGAGGCGAAATACACCTTGCACGCGCCGGCGTCCCGCGCCATCTG
>JBAYZB010000274.1:0-4086 GCA_041672765.1 Gammaproteobacteria bacterium
TCCAGCCCGCCGTAACCATCTCCCACGGCCATCACCTGGAACAGATAGCGCTCCATGGGGGCGGGCTCGCCGAAGAAGCGGATGTGGTGCTCGCAGAGCTTGCGCAGGTCCTGCGCCAGACGTTCCGTGTCCGCGTCGTGGCGCCCGGTGATGGCGACCGCGTGGGGCACCCCGCAGGCCTCGAACTCGATGAGGGTGAAGCACCCCATCTCCACCGGATGGTCGATCAGTTCCTCGTAATGCGCGGCCCGGTGCAGGCCAAAGCCGTATTGCGGGGCGCCGGCGGAGGGCAGCGTGGTGGCCACGCGCCAGTCGCGATAGGACGCGCCGTCGGGCGGCAGGATCGCCACGGTGCAGGGCCGCTCCTCCTGTCCGACGACGCGAAGGAAGACGCTGGTGCCGTTGAAGTAACCGTGGGTGGTGTCCAGATGCGCGCCGCGCACCGAAAGATCCCAGGCGTAGACCTCATATACCACCGTGAGCGGCCCGTCCACCGGGGCGCAACGCCAGGTCTGCTTGTCCAGCTTCGCCACCGGCACCGGCCGGCCCGCGCATTCGGCGCGCAGCCGCACCACGTGGCGGGCGAAGTCGCGGATCATGTAGCTGCCCGGGATCCAAGCCGCCATGATCAAACGCTGGCCGTCCGGGTCCGGCTCACTGACCGTCAGCCTGACCTCGAACAGATGCGCGCCGGGGTTGACGGGATGGATCTGGTAATGGATGGTTGCTATTTCGTTCATTGTGGCACCGAGAATTTATATGGGTGGGCGCGGCCCGCCGTGCGGGGAGGATTGGCGGCGGGCGCTACCCGTTCTGTAATCCGTATATGGTCTCCTTTCGTTTTGCAAGATTCGAGGGGCTTTATACAGCGAGCGCGTTCAGCGGATGGATGGCTGCGCCTTGATGCCGCCTTCGCCGGCGCAATGGTCCAGCACGGGGTACAGGAAGCACTCCGTCTTGCCTCTGCCGGTACTGGGTGGCCGCCAGCGTGCTGGCCGCGGGCCGGTCCGGGTGCCCCTGCCAAGAAGGGAAGGCAGCATTCGCGGCGCTCAGCGGTCCTGGATGAAGTGGGGCCGCGGCAGCATCCAGCGTCCGGGATGGCCGGGCAGTTCGATGAAACCGAAATGATGGTAGAACGAGGCGGCCGTCGGCGACTTGGCATCGACGACGATGGCCGCCACCGCAAGCGTCTGGCTGGCAGCGGCCACGCGCTTGCAGACATCGGCAAGCAGGATCGCACCAAGCCCCTTGCCCTGCTCGGACCGGCGCACGGCCAGCCGCCCGAGCAACGCCACCGGCACCGGGTAGCGCGGCAGCTTCCTGCGGATGGCTTCCGGAAGATGATCGGCGGCGACGCTCGCAGCGCTCAGCGTGTAGAAGCCCAGCACCTCGCGCGGCCGATCCGTGGGCGTGGCGACGAAGACCCGTGTCACGCCACGCCGGACGTCCTGCCGGGCATAGCGCTGCAAGTACTCGTCAAGCGCAGCCTCGCCACAGCGGAAATCCGCCGTGTCGTCCTCGTCGTCGAGTGCCCGGATGCGGTAGTCCACTCAGCGCACCTGCTTGGTGTGACGGTCGAACGCGCGCTGCAGGGCCGGCGCCGGCTTCCCCGGGGCATCCAGCGCCGCAAGGAAAGCGACGAAGTCCTGCTCGGTGAGCGTCATGGCTTCATGCTGGCGGACGATCTCCCGCGCCTGTTCCACGGCATTCTTCAGCACGAACTCCGATACGCTCATGTGCGAGTAGGCCGCCGCCTTGTCGAGCAGACGGCGTACCTCCTGATCACAGCGGATGTGGAGCCGGGTGTCCTTGGTCAAAGCGGTCATGGCAAGCTCCTCGATGCTCTTTTGTTAATTGTGCGCCAATTGTGTGCACACATCAAACCCCGCCTGTTCTGCCACGGCGCTGTGGCGGAGGCGCCGGACGCCAGCCCAGCTTCTTTTCGATGTCGGCCCAGAGTTCGTTGAGCAGGGCCCGTTCCACCTTGGCCTGCACGCCGCTGCGCAGATCGTCCAGCGGGTACCAGCACTGGTCGCGGTCCTGGTAGAACACCCGGGTATAGACGTTGCCGGTGTTGGAGATGCGGTGTTTTTCGTAGGCTTTGGAAAGCAGAGTGAAGGCATGATTGAGACTGCTGGCCTCGCGTTCAGGAAAGCCTTCAGGCATCAGGATGGTACTGCTTACGAGTTCACACCTGTCGAGGCCGGTGATCCGTAACCACAGGCCTCCCGGTTCCCCGGCATTCTGCGATGTGCCGTCCGCGGATGCGGACCGCTGTCGGTCTTTCTTCTTCACTGGCCCGAGACGGATTTTCTCCCAGCGCGTGGTTCCGGGTGGAAATCCCGTCGGGAAGTGTCGCAGACTGAAGCTGTCCCATTTCGTGGTACTGCGATCGCTAAGGGCAACAAGCAGCGTCGCGCCTTCGTCCAGTACCTTGAATACATGCTGGGCGGTAAGGCGCTGCCGCCAGATCTCATCGGTTATTGCAGCGAGGTCGATCTTCAGCTCCGCTATCGCCCCTTCCTGGACCGGCAGGACGCCGCCATAGAAGAACTCCCAGCGGCTATCGACCCATTTCACGGGTACCTTGACGGTCTTCCTCGTTCCGTAATAGTCACTTCCCATCTCTCTCGTGCCTTCTTCTTTGCTGCTTGACTAGTCTTTCTCCGGTCATGAGCCCCGTCTCTACTACCGTATCAGGTGCGCCTGCGGCAGTACGATGAACCGGCACATCGTATGCGCCTTTCCCGACTCAATCCTTCTCCGTCCCATCCACCGCATACAGCACCTTGCCGGTCGCGATAGCAAGCCATGCCGCCTTCGCTGGGTATTGCAGGTGTGGGTCTTCCAGTCGTTCCTTCGCCAGCTCCTCCCACCGCTCAAGTGGTGCATAGAGCTCTACATCTTGCTTCACCTTGAATGCGGTACCCTTGTAACTATCATGCCCCCAGTTTAACAAGGCCATGACAAAATCATCGAATCCTCGTCTCGCTGTTCCTGCGGCTTGATAAATATCGCGGCACGCATCGGGTGAAAGACGCGCGACCGTATACAACGCATGTGCAGCATGGGCGCAATTCGCCATGCTTCCTTTGCCTGCCATATCGACGATGTTTCTGACGAATGCGGAAACAAGCTCATCTTTGTCTTCTGTAGATGCTAATACGGAGAGATCGGTCACTTTACTGCGATCCTCCATATAGCTAAGTCTCAACAGATAGGACGCCACGGATACTGATGCGCGATCCTTCACCACCCTCGATGCGACTTTTCCACCCATTCTTTTGTCAACGACGGATACCAAGGCGTCTATTACTCCAAATGCTTGCTTGTAGCTTGAAATGCACAGAATAAACTGCGGCTGGCTTTCGTGTTCCACGCCTGCCTTTCCATCTACCAGCCGTGCTACAGCCAGACACAGTTCTTCAAGGTCTGCTATTTTCTCCACTGACACAAAGCCAGAAAAACGTCCCAACTGTTCGAGAAATTCGGAGAAATTTTCCGGATTGAGGGTTGCTGCAATCTGCTCCCTGGATTCCGGTGAGATCAGGAAGCGCCTTACGTCACGCAGGCATACATCCCCGGCGGAGGTCGTATATTGAAGCGCTATTGCCAGACGATCAGAATCGGCAAGGCGACCATCTCGCAATAAGGTTGGCCATACGTAGCCGACTTCCACCTCTCTTACCGAGGGGAACAGGATCCCAATCATCTCTCTGACTGCGGCCGGATTCCGGCAGGTGGCTATGGCTTGATCCCGTTGCTCTTTCCCTTCGTCTATGAACTCTTGTGGTTCCTTGATTATTACGTTCTTGCCCAATGGCCTACCGATGAAGAACTTCGGGCGCTTATTGATTAATTCGAAAAACCGGTGATGCGGTTACCATCACCGCGGCGAGTGCGATGATGTCGCCGAGAACGATTTCACCACGCAAAGAGGGCTCTAGCGTGTGAACAATCGCGAAGACACGGGAAAAGTCGCGGGGATATTCGAGCAAATCGCGGAGGCCGTTGTGATAAAGCGACTGCAGGCTTTCTTCACCATGCGTAAAGTATTGGGCATGGACGTCCTCCGGGAGTGTGCCT
>JBAYZB010000275.1:0-4074 GCA_041672765.1 Gammaproteobacteria bacterium
CGTGGCGGCTCGCAGCGCCCGCGCCGCTGGCGACGGCAAGCGGCAGCACGCCGCAGATGAAGGCGATGGAGGTCATCAGGATTGGCCGGAAGCGCAGTCGGCACGCCTCGATGATGGACTCGATGATGTCGCGGCCTTCGTCCTGCAGCTGGCGGGCGAACTCGATGATGAGGATCGCGTTCTTGGCGGAAAGGCCGATGGTGGCGATCAGGCCCACCTTGAAGTAGACGTCGTTGGGCAGGTCGCGCAGCAGCACGCCCAGCACCGCGCCGAACACGCCCACCGGCACCAGCAGGATGACCGCGAACGGGATCGACCAGCTCTCGTAGAGCGCGGCGAGCACCAGGAACACCACCAGCAGCGACAACCCGAACAGGAGCGGCGCCTGGGCGCCGGAGACCCGCTCCTCGAAGGAGGTGCCGGACCACTCGAAGCCGATGCCGGGCGGCAGCTGCCGGCCTATCTCCTCCATCGCCGCCAGCGCGTCGCCGGTGCTGTAGCCCGGCGCGGGGTTGCCCGCCACCTTCATGGCGGGCACGCCGTTGTAGCGGTCGAGCTTGGGCGCGCCGACCACCCAGCGCGGCGTGGCGATCTCGGAGAGCGGGATCAACTCGCCGCGGGCGTTGCGTACCCGTACCGAGAGCACCTTGTCTGGGGTGGAGCGGGTCTCGGCGTCGGCCTGCATCTGCACGCGCAGGATGCGGCCCTGGCGCACGAAGTCGTTGATGTAGGCGGTGCCGAGGGTGGCCTGCAGGGTGTCGTTGAGCTCGGCGAGCTCGATGCCGAGGGACTGCGCCTTCACCCGGTCGATGTCGAGCAGGAGCTGCGGCGAGGCCTCCTGGCCCTCGGGCCGCACGCCGGCGAGGCGCGGGTCCTGGCTCGCCAGGCCCAGCACCAGGTTACGCGCCTCCAGCAGCTTCTCGCGGCCGACGCCGGCGCGGTCCTGCAGGCGGAAGTCGAAGCCGCCCACCGCCGCCAGTTCCGGAATGGGCGGCGGGTTGATGGCGAACAGCATGGCCTGCTTGATCTGGAAGAACGCCATGTTCGCCTTGCGGATGACGCTCAGCACGTGGTTCTCGTCCTCCTTGCGCTCGCTCCAGTCCTTGAGCCGGGCGAAGGCGATGGCGCCGTTCTGGCCGCGGCCGAAGAAGCTGAAGCCGGCCACGCCGATCACCTTCTCCACCTCGGGCTGGCTCAGGTAGTGCTGCTCCAGTTGCTCCAGCACCTCCAGGGTGCGCTCCTGCGTCGCGCCCGGCGGCAGTTGCACCACGTTGATGATGTAGCCCTGATCCTCCTCGGGCAGGAACCCGCCCGGCACGCGCAGAAACAGCCAGCCGGTGGCGATGGCCAGCGCGATGTAGATGGCCAGCAGGCGCAGCGGCCGGCGCAGCACGCGCGCGACGGTCGCCAGATAGCCGTTGGTGGTGCGGGCGAAGAAGCGGTTGAACCAGCCGAAGAAGCCGGTGCGCGGCATCAGCTCGTCGCGGCTCACGTGGCGCAGCAGGTTGGCGCAGAGCGCGGGCGTGAGGGTGAACGCCATCAGCGCCGAGAACAGCATGGTGAACACCAGCGTCACGGCGAACTGGCGGTAGATGGCGCCGACGGAGCCGCCGAAGAAGGCCATGGGCACGAACACGGCGGAGAGCACCAGGGTGATGGCGATGATGGCATTGACGATCTGGCTCATGGCCTTGCGCGTGGCCTCGCGCGGACTCAGCCCCTCCTGGGTCATGATGCGCTCCACGTTCTCCACCACCACGATGGCGTCGTCGACCACGATGCCGATGGCGAGCACCATGGCGAACAGCGTGAGCAGGTTGATCGAAAAGCCCAGCGCGGCGAGGCCGGTGAGGGCCCCCACCAGGGCGACGGGTACCACGATGGTCGGGATGACGGCGGCGCGCAGGTTCTCCAGGAACAGCCACATCACCAGGAACACCAGCAGGAACGCCTCCAGCAGCGTCTTCAGCACCTCCTTGATGGAGATGTCGATGAAGCGCGAGGAATCATAGGGGATGTCCCACGCGACCCCTTCCGGGAAGAAGCGGGACAGCTCCTCCATCTTCGCCTTGACCGCCGCCGCCGTCTCCAGGGCGTTGCCGGTGGGGGAGAGCTTGATGCCGATGCCGGCCGAGGGCTTGCCGTTGAGGCGCGACCTGACGCTGTAGTCCTGGGCGCCCAATTCCACCCGGGCCACGTCCTTGAGCCGCACCGTGGTGCCGTCGGCCGTGGCGCGCAGGATGATGTTGCCGAACTCCTCGGGTGTGG
This sequence comes from Gammaproteobacteria bacterium, assembly GCA_041672765.1. Taxonomy (GTDB): domain Bacteria; phylum Pseudomonadota; class Gammaproteobacteria; order JBAYZB01; family JBAYZB01; genus JBAYZB01. The sequence continues at coordinate 2,269 of JBAYZB010000275.1, forward strand.
TCAGCTTGCCCTGGGTGATGATGGTGGCGGCCAGTTCCTGGCCCGGCAGCGCCGGCGTCTGGTTCAGTTCGCCGGTGGCGAGCTGCACGTTCTGCGCCCGCACCGCGCGCAGCGCATCGCCCGGCGTCAGGCCGTAGGCGGTGAGCTTGTTCGGATCGAGCCAGATCCGCATGGCGTATTCGCTGCCGAACAGGTTCGCCTCGCCCACGCCCGGCACGCGGCGGATCTGCTCCAGCAGATTGGCCGCGGCGTAGGAGCTCAGGTCGATGTTGCTCATGCTCCCGTCGGGCGAGTGCAGCACCACGATCATGAGGAAGTTGCGCCGGGACTTGGTCACCGTGATGCCCTGACGGCGCACCTCCTCCGGCAGGCGCGGTTCGGCCCGCTTGATGCGGTTCTGTGCCTCCACCGAGGCGATGTCCAGGTTGGTGCCGGGCAGGAAGGTGAGGGTGATGCTCGCCACGCCCGCCGACTCGCTCGACGATTCCATGTATTGCAGGTTCTCGATGCCGTTCATCTCCTGCTCGATGATCGCGGTGACGGTCTCCTCGATCACCTGGGCGCTGGCGCCGGGATAGGTGACGTTGATGGACAGGGCGGGCGGCGCCACTTCCGGGTACATCGAGACGGGAAGCTGGCGCAGCGAGAGGAGGCCGGCCAGTACGATCACCAGCGCGATGACCCAGGCGAAGATGGGCCGGTCGATGAAATAATGCGGGATCATTACCGGTCGCCCCCTTCATGCGCGGCAGGCGCCACCGCCGCCGTGGAGACGGGAGCCGCCTGCGCGGCGAGGGGGACCGGCGTCACGGGCGCGCCGGGTTGTACCTTTTGCACGCCGTTGACGATGATCCGTTCGCCGCCGGTGAGCCCTTCGGTGATGATCCAGTCGGTGCCGGACAGGCCGCCGGTCCGGACCGGCTGCGGCACCACCTTGTTCTCCGCGTCGACCAGCAGCACCATCTGGCCCTGCGGACTCGCCTGCACGGCGCGCTGGGGCACGGTGACCACGTCGGCGGCCTCGGCCAGCGGCAGGCGCACGCGCACGAACTGCCCCGGCAACAGCATGCGGTCGGGATTGGGAAATTCGGCGCGCATGGCCACCGAGCCCGTGGCGGGATCGATGGTGGACTCGGTGACGAGCAGCTTGCCGGGATGCGGATATTCGCGTCGGTCCTCGGTGATCAGGCGGATCGGTGCGTCCGCCGCCTTCGCCTTGCCGGCGCGCAGGCTCTCCATGTAGCGCAGGTATTCGCTGCTGGACTGGGTGAAATTGACCAGGATCGGATCGAGCTGCTCGATGGTGGCGAGATGGGTCGCCTCGCCCTTGCCCACCAGGGCGCCCTCGGTCACCAGCGCCCGGCCGATGCGGCCCGCGATGGGGGCGGTGATATGGGCGTATTCCAGGTCGATCTCGGCCCGCCGCAGCGCCGCCTCTGCCGCCGCGACCTCCGCTTCGGCCTGTTTGCGCCGCGCCTCGGCCAGGTCGTAATCCTGCTTGCTGACCGCCTTGCCCACCAGGGCCTTATAGCGCTCCGCCGTCAGGCGCGCCGCCAGGGCGTCGGCCTGCGCCTTGGCCAGTGCGGCCTTGGCCGCTGCGATCTCGGCCTCCAGGGTGCGCGGGTCGATGAGGAACAGCGGCGTGCCCTCCTGCACGTCGGTGCCCTCGACGAACAGCCGCTTTTCCAGCACGCCCTCCACGCGGGCGCGCACCTCGGCGCTGCGGATCGCCTGGGCACGGGCCGGCAGCTCTACGGTGACGGGAACGTTACGCCGCTCGACGGTGACCACCTCCACTTCGGGTGG
>JBAYZB010000276.1:0-4068 GCA_041672765.1 Gammaproteobacteria bacterium
AATTTGATCGGCACCGAGACCGGAGGGATAACCGGTCCCGTCGCACCGTTCGTGATGCTGCAGAATGATCTGGGCCACCGGCCACGGGAGATCGACGTCCTTCAGGATGTCATACCCGACCCTGGCATGGCTCCTGAGCAGGTCGAACTCTTCGTCGATCAGCTTGCCCGGGCGGCTCAGGATGTCCGCCGGCACATAGATTTTGCCGATGTCGTGGATCATGCCAGCCAGGTAAATGCCGTGCGCCTGCGTCTCCGGAAGCCCCAACTCCAGCGCGATGGCGCGCGAGAGCAGTGCGACGCGGTGCTGATGGCCGGCGGTATATGGGTCGCGCTTTTCGATCGTGGTGGCAACGGCCTGAATGGTCGCCTCCATGCTGTGCTGCAGCTTTTCCATGTAGAACTGCCGTTCGCTTTCGGCCTGCTTGTGCGCGGCCCGCGCGCGCAGGGTGTTGATGCCGAACGCGAGATCGCCGGCCAGTTCGCCCAGCAGGGCGATCTCCGCGGGATCGAACGCGTTGGATTCGCCGCTGTACAGGGTGAGCGCACCGAACACCGTGCCGTCGTGCAGGAGCGGCAGGGAGATGATGGCCAGGAAGCCGCGTTTCACCGCCTCGGTGCGCCACGGCGCAAAGGACGGATCGGTGAGGGTGCTTTGGCAGAGCTGCGGCGCTCCGGTGCGGATCGCGGTGCCTGTCGGGCCTTGGCCCTGGGGCGTGTCCGCCCAGGTGAACTCCACCTGATCGAGGTAATCCGCTTGATCGCCGGCCCGCGCCACGATCTTGATCGTCTTGCCCTCGTCGTGTTGCGCGTAGCCGACCCACGCGACGCGATAACCGCCGACACCGACGATGATCCTGCACACTTGTTGCAAAAGCTGTAATTCGTTCGTGGCATGGATCAAGGCTTCATTGCAACTGCTGAGCGTCTTCAGCGCACGGTTGGCCTTGCGCAAGGCGTCCTCCGCCGCCTTGAGTTCGGTGACCACCTGTACGGTGCCGATGATGCGGGCGATCTTCCCTGCCGCATCGCGCTGGATCTCGACCTGCTCGTGCACCACCTGAGGCTTGCCGCTCGGCAGCATGATGCGATAGTCCATGGCATAGGGAATGCCGTGCGTCATGGCCAACTGTTTCGCCTGGCCGACTCGCTCCTTGTCCTCGTCATGGATGAATCGGGCAAGCGTCTCGATGCTCAGCTCGCAGTTCCTGTCGGGGATGCCGAAGATGCGGCAGATTTCGTTGGAGCAGACCAGCCGTTTGCTGTTCGGGTGCCAGACCCAGTTTCCGAGCCGCGCGATGCGCTGCGCTTCCGCCAGGTTGGCGCGGCTTTCCTGCAGTTCCTCCTCGCGGTCCTTGATGGAGGCGGCCATCTCGTTGAAGGCGCGGGCGAGCAGGCCGATCTCGTCGCGGGTCGGGACATCCACCGGCTTGTCGTAGCGCCCCTCCTTGATGGCCTCCGCGCCGGCCACGAGTTTCTGCACGGGATTGGATATGGTGCGGTTCGCGATCATGATGCCTAGCGGAACCACTACGGTCGCGGAGAGCAGCAGCACGACGAAAACCACGATCTGGGCCCGCCTGATCTCCGCGAAGACCTCCTGCTTGTCGATGGAAAAGACGAGGTATGCCCGCTGTCCATCGCCGAGTTCCAGGAAGCTGGTCTGCAGGAAATAGTCCTGGTGATCGATCCATCCCGCGCCCGGCTCGGTCGCGCCGGCAAGCACCGGCGGTGCGGCGTCGAGCTGCCGGGCAAATTTCACATCGGTGAAAAATCCGGCGCCTTGGTTCCCTGCGGTCAGGATCGTGAAAGGCACTTGGGTTTCCTTCGCGATCTCGTCGGCGAACTCCTTGCCGAGGATATCCACGAGCACCACGTGCCCTACCGGTTTTCGTTCCGCATTCGGCAACGTCCTGCTGACGGGCGCGGAACTCGCCATGACGATCCCGCCGTTGCTTCGCGCCAATTTAAGGGCGGGCGCTGACGTCATCTCCACCGGCACGGCGCGCAGCAGCGGGGGCAACGCGCTCCGCTCCCATGCACTGGGACTTGCTGCGCTCGCCATGTATACGAGCGGCAGTCCCTGCTCGAACGACATGATGCCTTTGGTCGAGTCGCCATTCGCGCTCTGGGCGAAGCTCACCAGGCCGCCGTGGCGATCGTAAGCGGCCACCAGCCGGTTGCTGCGCTGCCCGCGCGTCGGAGCCTGGAGCGAGTGCTCCAGTTCCGTCGCGATCTTGCGTTTTTCCACGTCGAAAACGATGGGTTCGTAATCTTCGACGGACTGGTATTCGGAAACCATGTTGAGGGCCGAAACGATGTCCGGCCGCGCGGCGAGTACCTCGGCATGACGCATGAGCGATCCCTGCCGTGCGGTGATCTCGAGGGCGAGATATTGCAGGGCCGAGCTGAATTTTTGCTTCGCGTTCTGCTCGTGCAGCTCCACGATGAAGTAGTGGAGCGCGACGCCCACCAGCAGCAGGGAGAACGCGATCGACAGCAGCAAGAGCAGCGACAGCTTGTGTTTCAGGTTAGTTATCATTGTCGCGATAACTATGGACGAACCGCATGGTCCTTGTCGGAACGACGAATCGAACTCGCACTCTGCCAGTGAACCACCCGGTATCCTCCTTCCCTTCTTCGATGCGCTGCATGGACAGCGAGCCTGCTGCGGGCAGGCATCCCGGCGCTCGCAGCGCACCGCGCAGACCTTGCAGAATACTAACATTTGTTAGCGTGGAACTGTGCATCCGCGCCCTTTTCTTCTCCGCCGCCGGTGCGGCTCGTGCCGCAGGATGGTTGTGCATTCGGTCAGCGACCTGTGGCAACGGCCGCTACTTTCAATGCCTTATCCTGCGCTACAGGCCGCGGTCCAGCCTGCGGTAACCGATGGCCTCGCTGAGATGCGGCGTGCGGATGGCCATGGCGCCTTCCAGATCGGCGATGGTGCGCGCCACCTTGAGGATGCGGTGGTAGGCGCGGGCGGAGAGCGCCAGCCGTTCGATCGCCTGCTCCAGCAGGCGCCGGTCGGCATCGCTCAGGCCGCAGAACTGCTCCACCTGTCGGCTGGAGAGCACCGCATTGAGCTGGCCCGCGCGGGCCAACTGCCGGGCGCGGGCGGCCTCCACGCGGGCCCGCACCTGGGCGCTCGACTCCGCCTGCGCATCGGGCTCTCCCAGCAGCACCTGCTGCGGTAGCCGCGGTACCTCGATATGCATGTCGATGCGATCGAGCACGGGGCCGGACACGCGCGCCCGGTAACGCCGTACCTGTTCCTCGGTGCAGCGGCAGCGGCCGCTGGCGTCGCCGAGATAGCCGCAAGGGCAGGGGTTCATGGCGGCCACGAGCTGAAACCGGGCGGGAAAATCCGCCTGGCGCGCGGCGCGGGAGATGGTGATGCGCCCGGACTCCAGCGGTTCGCGCAGCACCTCCAGCACCCTGCGGTCGAACTCCGGCAGCTCGTCGAGGAACAGCACGCCATGGTGCGCCAGCGAGATTTCGCCGGGCCGCGGCTGCGAGCCGCCGCCCACCAGCGCCACCCCCGAGGCGGTGTGATGGGGGGCGCGGAAGGTGCGGCGGCGCCACTGCTCGGGCTGGAATCCCTGATCGCTGATGGAGGCAATGGCCGCGGTCTCCAGCGCCTCCTCCTCGCTCAGGGCGGGCAGGATGCCGGGCAGGCGGCTGGCGAGCATGGTCTTGCCCGTTCCAGGCGGGCCGATGAGCAGCAGGCTGTGGCCTCCGGCCGCCGCCACCTCCAGGGCGCGCTTGGCATGGTGCTGGCCGCGCACGTCGGCCAGGTCGTCGTCGCAGGATACCGTGCCGGCGTACGCCGGTTGCGGATGGGGGGCCAGTACGGCAGTGCCGCCCAGGTGCGCGCAGATCTCCAGCAGATGGCGCGCCCCCAGCACGGTGCCGCCCGCCAAGGCGGCTTCGTCGGCATTGTCCGCCGCCACGAACAGGGCGCGTGCCGCCCTGCGGGCGGCCAGCGCGGCGGGCAGCATACCGCGCACCGGCCGCAGTTCGCCGCTCAGGGCCAGTTCGCCGGCGAATTCGTACCCGTCCAGGCCTT
>JBAYZB010000277.1:0-4034 GCA_041672765.1 Gammaproteobacteria bacterium
CGTGAAGGCCGATGTGTCACAGGAAAGCCGCGAGCGTGGGTACCGGGAAAATCTCGCACTGCTGGACCGGTGGCTGCCGCGTATGGCGAACGATCCGGCCTACAATCGGAATCTGAGCCTCAAAGACCGGCAGTGCGCAATCGAGACGGAGGTGTATGCTCACTGGGATGTACACTTTAACGACCGTGCGCGCGTTCTGGGCTTTCCCGTGGATCAGTTCGGGTGCGGCCAACACCGGGTAATTCGACCTTTGTCGGTACTGGAACAGCATGTGCAAATTCAAATGGGTATCATGCCGGACTCCATGACAGGCCGGCTTCCTGAAATCCCCGAACTGGCACGCATGGAGCCCGATATCCTGCTGCTGCAATCATTTGTCCACAACGACCAGTTGCAGGCGCTGGAGTTGTTTAAGCGGTATTTCCGAGCCAGGCGCGTGTTTACCCTGGATGACCTGATGACGGAAATTCCCAGCAAATCGCCTGTCAAGACCTACGCCGATTTCGGAGACCGCTTGCGGCGGGCGCTGAGGTTCTGCGATCGCTTGATCGTAACGACGGAGCCGTTGCGGCAGGCATATGGTGATTTCATCGACGATATCGTGGTGCTGCCCAACTATCTGGAGCGTGCTGCCTGGGAGGGATTACAACCGCTGCGGCGGCAGGGGACGAAGCCGCGCGTTGGGTGGGCCGGCGCGCAGCAGCATCATGGCGATCTGGAACTGATGGTGGAAGTCGTCAAGGCCACAACCAAGGAGGTCGATTGGGTGTTCATGGGCATGTGTCCGGATGAACTGAAGCCCTACGTGGCCGAAGAGCGCCCGGCAGTGCCTTTTGCCCGCTACCCGGAAGCGTTGGCGCGCCTCAACCTGGATCTGGCGGTAGCGCCGCTGGAGATCAACCGCTTCAACGAGGCCAAGAGCAATCTGCGCATCCTGGAATACGGCGCTATGGGATGGCCGGTGGTGTGCACGGACATCGAGCCCTACAAAGGCGCGCCAGTGACGCGCGTGCCGAACGAGACGCAGGCATGGATCGAAGCCATTCGGGCGCATGTGCACGACCTGGATGCGGCCGAAGGGGAGGGCGACCGGTTGCGGCAGTGGGTGTACCGGCACTGGATGCTGGAGGACCATCTCGACGAGTGGATGGCAGCGCTGATCGGCGAGGTCCGGCAGCGGGCGGATTTGAGCGTGGGGGAAGCTAGATGACCTTGCAGAGGGAAGACTCGGTCCTATCGGGTATGATGGTGTCGTACCAGCGGCGGTGCGTGTTTGACGGATCTTCGCGCCCGCCCTGCAAGAGCTGGACGAGCGTATGATGCGCGGGGAATCGGTGCGGAATTCGCCGTTCTCCGCTTCCCTCCTGCTAATGCCGGATCAGCGGCTTGCGATCAGCCACAGCTATGCGGAGGACAAGGTCAAACGGGGGTTACGTCGTGCCCCTTGCGCCGAGTGAGGCGGGCTGCGTCGGGACACCCGCGGATCGGCAATCTCTCGTCGAATTTCCACAATCACGCGGCGCCGCATCTGGTAGCGGGGCTGCTGGAACTGCACGACCGCGGGGAATTCGAGATCTACGCCTACCAAACTGCGCCGCAGTGCTCCGCCTATAGCTGCGAAGCAGCTTAGGGGGTGGTGAAGCGGCGCATGGCGCACAGCGCCATTACTCGGGTGATTCCTGTTGCTCGATGTACTGCTTCAGCACCGAAAGCGGCGCACCGCCGACGGTAATGATGCAGTAGCTGCGGGACCAGAACACCGGCTTGCGCCAGTAGTAGCGCTGCAGGTGGTCCCCAAATTCCTTGCGGATGAGCCGGGAGGTGACGGTCTTGAGATTATTGACGAAAGCGGATGGCGCGGTGCGCGGCGTCAACTCCAACAACAGATGCACATGATCCGCCTCACCGTTGAACTCCAGAACCTCGCCATCCCACTTTTCGGTCGTGGCGCAAGCGATCTCCTCCAGGCGGGAAAGCATTGGTTTGGTGATGCACTTCCTTCGGTACTTGGTGACCATAACCAAATGGTACTGGAGCCGGAAAGTGCAGTGATATAGCTGTCGTAGTGGTTGTGAGCACATAATAACCAAGTATAATTATGGCATGGCTCAACGCAAGGTCACCTATCGGTTGTATCCCACGGCGGCCCAGGCGGCTGCCCTAGAGCATCAGCGCTGGGTCCACTGCCTGTTGTGGAACGAGGCCCTGGCTGAGCGACGCCGGGCCTGGGGCGAACGGCAGGAGTCGCTGGGCTTCTCGGCCCAGTGCAAGCGGCTGACCGAGTGGCGCGCCCAATCGAAGCTCCTGCGCGGTATCAACGCCCAGTCCGAACAGGTCACCCTCAAGCGCCTGGATCTGGCGTTCCAGCACTTTTTCCGGCGGGTGAAGAACGGCGATAAGCCAGGCTTTCCCCGCTTCAAGCCCCTGCACCGCTTCAAGGGCTGGGGTTACAAGACCCACGGCGACGGTTGGCGGTTGATCAGCAACGAGCGCATGAAGCACGGGACCCTGCGGCTGGCCGGTGTCGGCAACGTCCCCATCCGGGGTAAGCCGCGCACACCGGGGACACCAAAGACCTGCGAAATCATCAAGCGCGGCCACCAGTGGTACGCCAGTATTACCCTCGATTGTGAGCCGGTCCGTGAGCACGGAAAGAAGCTGGGGGGCCTGGATTGGGGCGTGGAGACCTTCGCCACCATCGCGACGCCGGAAGGGACCAAGCCCATCGACAACCCCCGCCACCTCGCTGGGACCCTGAACGCCCTCCGGCGGGTGCAGCGGGATATTTCCCGCAAGGAGGAGGCGGCCAAGAAGGTGTTGGGTAAGACGCGGGGCTTCCCCGTCTCCAACCGGCTCCGGAGGGAATACGGGCGCCTGCGCCGCCTCCACCGCAAGGTGGCGAGCCAGCGCCACGACTTCCTGCACCAAACCACGGCGGCGTTGATTTCCGAGTTCGCCGTTTTGGGCCTGGAGGACCTGAATATCAAGAACATGACCGCATCCGGCGGTCAGCACAAGAAGGGCTTGAACCGCAGCATCCTTGATGCCGCCGGAGGAGCTTTCCATCAACTGCTCAGTTACAAAGCGGAAGAGGCTGGTGCCTGGGCGATGAAGGCTCCGACGCGGCAGATCAAACCCTCGCAGACCTGTCACGCCTGCGGGCGTCAAGAGAAGAAGCCGCTCGGCCAGCGGCGTCATGAGTGCCCCTGTGGCGCGTCCTGCTCGCGGGACGAAAATGCCGCTCGGGTCTTGATGAACTGGGCCGAGCAGCAACTATCCGGTCGGGAACCGACCGATGCGTGGAGGGAGGTAAGACCGGAGCATCCTTCGGGTGCTCCGGCACTCCCAGAGAAGCGCGAAACTCACGCCATAGCCTGAAAGGCTTGGCGGGAGTAGTTCATAGGCCAGGGCGACGACAGCATCTATCGGAGCCCGGCGTATTCGCCCTGCTGCCTGCCCCCTCATGCAGGTGAACCACTTCGGCTTCCCCGGTACTCCAGGGCGGACTGCGTCGACTAATCATTACCAGCCAGATCGCCCCTGCCGGGTTTTTTAGCCACCCCCCTTAAAGTTTTTCGAGGGACAGCCGCTAACTAGGTCGGAGGCGGTAAATGCTTGGTTTCCTGGCATATCCGCCATGTGTTCCACCTAAGGCCCGCGGACCGACAGGAGCCGTGGCGCCAGCAGGAGAAGAAAAATGTCTCTCATAATCAATACCAATGTTGCATCGTTGAATGCGCAGCGCAATCTGCAGAAGTCGCAGTCCGATCTGGCGGTTTCCCTCCAGCGGCTCTCCTCCGGCCTGCGCATCAACAGCGCGAAGGACGACGCGGCGGGCATGTACATCGTCGAGAACATGACCGCGGACATCCGCGGCCTGGATCAGGCCGTGCGCAATGCCTCCGACGGCATCTCCCTCGGCCAGACGGCGGAAGGCGCGCTGGGACAGATCGCCTCCAACCTCCAGCGCATCCGCGAACTGGCGGTGCAGGCAGCCAGTGACGGCGTATCGAATGAACAGCGCGCGGGTATCC
>JBAYZB010000278.1:0-4012 GCA_041672765.1 Gammaproteobacteria bacterium
ACATCTACATCCACAGGGCTGCGCAGGCTCCAGCGGTGTTCCATGTTTTCCTCCTTCATGTTCTGAGTGGACGGGCGCCGGCGGGAAAGCGAGACCGGCGGAGAATCTGATTCAGGTGTGCTGCTGTGTAGCGATAGATGGAAACTGCTTGATCGCGCTGTCGAGAGCTATCCGCGTACGATTGGATGTGACGCCGGGATCATGGCACGTTCTCCGGTGCCCGATACGCACGCCGGCGTTTTACGCGGGGCGTTCGCCCATGGGTTGCGGCATGTCCCGATAGTCTGTTGGAACATACTCCTGCACTATCTTGCGCAGGGAGTGTTGCATGCGCGGCGTAAGATCATGGAAACGGAGTTCCACGCCTTGCCGTGATGATCCCGTGACGCGCGCCTGCAGGCGATAGAGCGTGTTCCGGTCTCCTCCCGGCGCCGCGAGCGCCACCTCGACCGGCATATCGCTGTGCAGGATGAGGGAGCCGGTGTCGATGAACATGCTCTCGTCGCTGATGTCACGAACGCGCCCGCTGATAAGGCCGATTCCGGGATAATAGATTACGGCATCGAACTCTGGTGATGTGACCGTTCTGTTCGCTGTCATTGCATCCTCCCTCGCTGCCGCGAAACGCTTTCGGTGTGCTGTATAGGTTGGGAAACACATCTGCTGCCGGCGGCAACGCATGCCACATTCGCCGACTTCATGCGGTCATCCCCATGCGCTTTGCCGCAAACCGGGCTGCACACGCAGTATCTATATATAGTTCCCGCCGCTAAGCGGATAAATTAGGGTTAGGCGCAAGGCTTGTTAGGGGTTTCCCTAACAGTGCAGGAATGTCGTTTTCCTATTCAGGAGGTTGCGCGGAACGCCGTAAAACGCGCTCGATGCGAGCGGCAGGACGGTAAGACGGGCGGGGTTACGCCGACACTGGCGCGCTGCCTGCGTCGCCATGATCCACGGGGAGGGTGAACTGGAAGGTGGTGCCCATCGGGGTGGAGGATGCCTGGAGGGTGCCCCCGTGGGCTTCGACGATGGTACGGCTGATGGAAAGGCCCATGCCGACGCCATCCTGCTTGGTGGTGAAAAACGGTGCGAATATCTGCTCGCCGACGCCTGTAGGGAGGCCGGGACCCACATCGGTCACGGAAATCCGCAGGGTCTGCGCGTCGACGGCTTCGGTGCTGATCGTCAGTTGGCGGTGCGCCGGGTCGATGGCCTGCATGACCTCCAGGCCGTTCAATATGAGGTTCAGAAGCACCTGCTCGATCTGAATCGGGTCGGCCAGGGCCGGCGGCAGCCCCTGCGCAAGGGCAAGCCGAACCTTGGCGCCATGGCGGCGTGCATCCGGTTCCGCCAGTTGCATCACTTCCCGCACCAGGGCATTGATGTCGGCGGGAACGCGGCGCATTTGGCCCTTGCGCGCGAAGTCGCGCATGCGGTGAATGGTCGCCCCCGCGCGCTCGGCTTGATGGCGTACCTGTTCCAGGGCATGCAGCAGGTCGTCGTCTGCGGACAGCCGTCCGGTCTGCATGCGCCGCAGGCAGCCGTGCGCATAATTGGCGATGGCGGAAATCGGCTGGTTCAGCTCATGGGCGAGGCCGGCGGCCATTTCGCCCATGGTCGCCAGGCGCGCCACATGCGCCAGGTCCGCGCGGTGGCGTTGCACCTCCTCCTCCGCGCGTTTGCGGTCGGTGATGTCCTTGCCCGTGGAGATAAAGTGGGTAATCCTCCCCTGTCCGTCTTTCAAAGGGGTGATGGTCTTCTCTTCGTAATACAGCTCGCCGCTCCTGGTGCGGTTGACGACCACGTTCCGATACACGTCGCCGCGCAAGATGGTTTCCCAGAGCCGGCTGTAGAAGTCCGCATCGTGGAGGCCGGATCTGACGACGCTGGGCGTGCGGCCCGCCAGTTCCTCGCGGCGGTAGCCGGTCTTTTGTTCGAAGGCGGGATTGACGTATTCGATCAGGCCGTTGCTGTCGGTGATGACGACGAAGTCGGCGCTCTGCTCCAGCGCGCGGGAGAGTTTCCGCATCTGTTCTTCCTCGACCCGGCGATGCTCCAGGGCCTGGCCAAGTATCTGCGCCATGGTTTCCAGGAAATGGATGTCAAGGACGTCGAAAGTGCGTGGTGCGGCGGCCTGGGCGCATAGCACGCCGAATACGCGCTGGCGCGAACGGATCACGACGCTGGCGCAGTTGATCGCGCCCAGGTCGGCGATCGCCCTGGGTAACGGGAAACGGGTCTCGCGGCGGAGGTCGGTGACGACCACCGGGCCGTCCGTCCGCAAGGTGTAAGACGCTTGCGCGGAGAGCGCCGAGTTGACCGCGCTGTCGTGCGACGGAGGATGCGGTAGTGAGCGGCTGTCGGCGCTGGGAATCAAGGTGGCGCCATCGGTGGAGAGTTCGAACACGATGCAGCGGTCGACGCCAAGCCCGTCGGCCGCCAGGGCTGCAGCATCGCTCGCCAGCGAGGCGCGATGGTCCGGGTCGAGAGCGCGTTGTGCGAGTACCGCGATGGCAGTTTGTTGTCGCAAGCGGTCCGAGAATCCTTCCTGCGCAGCGGCTGTCGGCGCAATGCCGTACACCATGAATACTCCAGCACCGGCAAATATGGGTGTTTCGTAAAGGATCGGCGCAGGACCAGCGCCGTGGCAAAACAGGTTAAATCCGGTCAGGCGCTGGTGCAAGTGCCATGCAGCGTATTAAACCACGGATCACGCGAAATCCAACCATGGAGTTTATAGGAATTATTGCTCCGGCGAAGAATGATGGCGAGCGACACGTCCCCTCTCCTTTCCGAGGGAGAGGGGACGAACTGGTTTGCGACGGGTTGACGCGAGGTTTTATGGAAAGCCATGCGCGCGGGAGGGGATGAAAACAATCCCCGGCTTGTGCCTGAGCCTCGGGCCCGCAGCCGCGATCAGATGAGCCCTTCGAACGGTTGGACGTCGACGGTGGTGCCGGACTCCACGTTGCCGCATTCCATGGGCAGAATGATGAAGCAGTTGGCGCGGCTCATGGAGCTCAGTATCCCGGAGCCCTGTTCGCCGGTGCTGCGCACGACCATATGGCCCTGCGCGTCGGTTTCCAGTATGCCGCGCTGGAACTCGACGCGTCCCGGCATCTTCTTGAGGCGCGAGAGGCAGGGCACGCGGAAGCGGATCGGCGCCGCCTGGGTTTGGCCCATCATGCGTTGCAGCGCGGGCTGCACGAACTGATAGAAAGTAACCATGACGGAGACGGGGTTGCCGGGCAGGCCGAAGAACATGGCGTTGCCCACCTTGCCGAAGGCGAGGGGACGGCCGGGCTTCATGGCGATCTTCCAGAAGTTCACCTCGCCCACGGTTTCCAGGGTCTCCTTGACGAAATCCGCTTCGCCTACGGATACGCCACCGGAGGTGATGATGGCGTCCGCGATGGCCGCTGCGTCGGTGAAGGCCTGCTGCACGTCCTCACGCCGGTCGCGCACCACGCCCATGTCGATGAGGTCCACGCCCAGCCGCGTCAGCATGCCGTAGAGGGTGTAGCGGTTGCTGTCGTAGATCTGGCCTGCTTCGAGCGGTTCGCCGATGGAGCGCAGCTCGTCGCCCGTGGAGAAGAAGGCCACGCGCAGACGCCGCCGCACCTTGACCTCGGCCACGCCCAGCGAGGCCAGCAGCCCGATATCGGCGGGGATGAGCTTCTTGCCCGCCTCCAGCACCACTTGGCCGACGGCCAGGTCTTCGCCGGGCTGGCGCACGTTCTGTCCGGGTTTGTTGCCAGTGCCGAAGCGTATGACATCGCCGTCGCGCTCCACCCTCTCCTGAATCACCACGCTGTCGGTGCCGTCCGGCAGCATTGCGCCGGTCATGATGCGCACGCATTGGCCGCGGGCGACGCTCCCGGCGAAGGGCTGGCCGGCCCAGGCCGTGCCGATCACGGTCAGTTCGCGCGTGCCGCTTTCCGGGAAATCGGCGCTGTTGACCGCGTAACCGTCCATGGCTGAGTTGGCATGGGGCGGTACGTTGATGTTGGAA
>JBAYZB010000279.1:0-4009 GCA_041672765.1 Gammaproteobacteria bacterium
TGCCCGGCAAACGCATCCAGGTCGCGCCCCTCGGTCAGCGGACTGCGCCCATGACCAGGCAGATCGATGCAGGTCACGCGCCAGCGCCGCGCCAGGTCGTCGACGATCCCGCCCCAGATGCCCGAGTGCAGCCCCCAGCCGTGCAGCAGGACGAGATCGGCGCCCGTGCCCCGGGTTTCGGCCCACAGCGTCATGGCCGCTCCGGCATCAGATCGGCCAGCGTCTCCAGCAGCCGATCCACGTGGGCCTCGCTGTGCGCGGCGGAAAAGGTGATGCGCAGCCGCGCCGTGCCTTTGGGCACGGTGGGCGGGCGAATGGCACTGATGAGGATGCCGCGTTCCAACAGCCTCTCGCTAAGGCGCAGCGCCCGGGCGGAATCGCCGATCAGCAGCGGCTGGATCGGGCTGAGCGACGGCATCAGCGGCAGCCCGAGCTGCGCTGCGCCGCGCCGGAACCGTTCGATCAGGCCCCGCAGATGCGCGCGCCGCCAGCCCTCGGTCCGCACCAGCCTGAGGCTGGCCCGCGTGGCCTCCGCCACCGCCGGCGGCGGCGCGGTGGTGTAGATGTAGGTGCGCGCCGTCTGGATCAGGGTCTCGATCAGCTCCTCGCTGCCCGCCACGAAGGCGCCGCAAGTGCCGAAGGCCTTGCCCAGGGTGCCCACCAGCACCGGCACGTCAGCGCTGCCCAGCCCGAAATGCTCCAGCGTGCCACCGCCCGTGGCGCCGATCACGCCCAGGCCGTGGGCGTCGTCGATCACCAGCCAGGCCCCGTGGCGCCGCGCCAATTCGCACAGCGCGGGCAGTGGCGCCAGATCGCCGTCCATGCTGAACACCCCGTCGCTGACGATCAGCCTCTCGCCCGCCGCCTCTTGCAGCCAAGCGTCGAGCACCTGCGTATCGGCATGGGGATAACGGCGCATACGCGCGCCGGACAGCAGCCCTGCGTCCAGCAACGAGGCGTGGTTCAGGCGGTCCTCGAACACCGTGTCGCCACGGCCCGCAAGAGCCGTCACGACACCGAGATTCGCCATGTAGCCGGTGGAGAATAGCAGCGCCCGCGGCTGCCCGGTGAACGCCGCAAGCTCTTCTTCCAGGGCATGATGGGCGGCGGTGTGGCCGCTCACCAGATGCGCCGCGCCGCTGCCCGCGCCGTATTCCGCCGCGCCGCGCTGCAGGGCCTCGACCACCTGCGGGTGATTCGCCAGCCCAAGATAGTCGTTGCTGCAGAAGGCGAGGCAGCGCCGCCCGTCCACCACCGGCTCCACCGATTGCGGTCCCTGCAGCACGCGGCGCGTACGGTACAGGTGCCCGGCCTTGCGCCGCGCCAGTTCTTCGTTCAATGACTTCATACGATGTAGATACCGTCTCGGCCGTCAAGGGTTTTTCGGGTCCCAAACGGGCGAATAGGGTTGGCCGGATTTGACGACGCCAAAGCACAGGTGAACGAGCTTTCGCATGGCGGCACCGATGGCCGCCATCTTGGACTTGCCCCGCGCGAGCAGGCGCTCGTAGAGCGCTCTGACGTGCGCATTGTGCTGCTTGGCGACCACGGCAGGCAGGTAGAGCAAGGCCCGTATGTGAGCCGGCCCTTTCTTGGACAAGCGCGCTGGCGCACGCACCGAGGTGCCCGATTGCCACTCGACCGGGATCAGGCCCAGGTAGGCGGCCAGCTGTTCGGCGCTGTCAAAGCGTCCGTCGCCCAGCAGGGCGGTAAAGCGGTGGGCCAAGCGATCGCCGACGCCGGGAATGCTGAGCAGCAGCTCGCGGCGCTGGCGCAGATCGGGGTCCTGGTCGATGTGATCGGAGATGGCTTGCTCGAGCGTGCGCAATTGCTTGTCGAGGTGCTTGATGCTGTTGCCGATCGAATCGAGGACCAATTGGGGCGCCTTGCCCAGCGCGGCCTGCTCGAGGCGATTGCGTTCGCGCCGCAGGTCGCGGGCAAGGGCGTCGCGTCGCGCCAGCAAGGCCTGGAGCTGGTGCACGGCAGGGCGAGGCGGCTGCCAGGGCTCGGGTTGGCGCTCGCGCCCGAAGCGGGCCAATACGGCGGCATCGGCGGCATCCGTCTTGCGCAACGCACCCAAGCTGTCGGCGAAACGGCGCAGATGCAGTGGATTGACCAGCGAGACGGTGAGACCGGCGTCGGTGAGGGCCAGGGCGGCGCGCTCATGGTAGACCCCCGTGGGCTCCATCACGACATGAACGTCGCCCGGCAGCGCCTGGTGCTTGGCACACCAGGCGAGCAGGCTCGCCGCACCGGCCGCGCTGTTCTCGACCGACTTGGACTTGCGCTTGCCGCTGGCCACATCGAGCAGGCAGCAGTCGAGCTTGGCTTTGGAAACATCGATACCCAGATAAAAACGCATGCAAGCTCCTTTCTTGAATGACCTACTCTTAACCATGACACACCCACTTGCCTTGTGCATACAGGGTCAATGCCCTTGGATACCGTCCAGTGTCGATGCAGGTGTGTAGGTGGGGTGAAAGGCTTTATCTACGCAGCAAGGTTTACCCATAAGGGTGGGCTCAAGCTTCTTTCACCCCGTGTCGCGGGAGCTAACC
Source organism: Gammaproteobacteria bacterium (assembly GCA_041672765.1). Lineage (GTDB taxonomy): Bacteria > Pseudomonadota > Gammaproteobacteria > JBAYZB01 > JBAYZB01 > JBAYZB01. Next base: position 2,559 of record JBAYZB010000279.1, read on the forward strand.
GCGACGGAAACAAAGATACAAGGGTGGGCATCGCCCACCGAACAACGCCTCGACAACCGGCGCATGGTGGGCAGTGCCCACCCTACATTTTGTGTTGAGTGATTTCGATGAGCGTGGGTGGCATCGCCCACCGAAAAAAGCTTTGACAACCAACGCATGGTGGGCGGTGCCCACCCTACCTGCGATAAGCCATGGCAGAAACCAGGATCATCGTACTGGACGACGACCCCACCGGCTCGCAGACGGTGCATGGCTGTCTGCTGCTGACCCGCTGGGACGTGGACACGCTGCGCATGGCGCTGGCGGACCCGGTCCCGCTGTTCTTCGTGCTCACCAACACCCGCGCAATGGATGCCGCGCGCGCGGCCGCGGTGACCCGGGAGGTCTGCCGGAATCTGCGGCAGGCCCTGGCAGGCACCGGGATCAATCCCCTGCTGGTAAGCCGCTCCGACTCCACCCTGCGGGGCCACTATCCCGTGGAGACGGACGTGATGGCGGAAGAGCTGGGGCCGTTCGACGCCCATTTCCTCGTCCCGGCGTTTTTCGAGGGCGGCAGAATCACCCGCGACAGCGTCCATTACCTGGTGGTGGACGGCAAGGAAATCCCGGTGCACGAGACCGAGTTCGCACGCGACTCCGTGTTCGGCTATCGCCACAGCTATCTCCCCGCTTATGTCGAAGAGAAGACCCGCGGGCGCATCAAGGCCGCCGCGGTGCAGCGTTTCCTGCTGTCGGACCTGCGCGGCGGCTGCCTGGAACGGCTCATGGGGTTGCGCGGCAACGTCTGCGCCGTGGTGGACGCCGAGACCCAGGCGGACCTGGACCGCTTCGCTCAGGACCTGCGTACCGCCGCGGCCCGCGGCAAGCGGTTCCTGTTCCGCAACGCCGCCAGCCTGCTCACCTCCCTGGCGCAGCTTCCGCCCCAGCCGGTGCCGGGGGAGAAGATGGCGGCCTACGTGCCCGGTGGGCGGCCGGGGGCGGTCATCGTGGGTTCCCATGTCGGCAGGACCACGCGCCAGCTCGAACGGCTGCTGCGGCTGCCGGACACGGTGCCCCTCGAAGTGGACGTGGCGCGGTTGCCCGAAGCCCATGGTGCGTTGCTGGACGATATCGCCGCCCGTCTGCGGCAGGCGCACGCGGCAGGAAAAACGCCGGTGGTCTTCACCAGCCGCGAAGAGAAACGGTTCGCCGACCAGGCCGCCCGCCTCGCCTTCGGCGCCCAGGTGTCGGCCTTCCTGATGGATGTGGTGCGCAGCCTCCCCACGACCCTCGGCTATCTCATCAGCAAGGGCGGCATCACCTCCAACGACGTGTTGAGCCACGGCCTGGCGCTGCGCGCCTGCCGCGTGCTGGGCCAGATTTTGCCCGGCTGCTCGGTGGTGCGCTGCCCCGCGGACCACCCGCGCCATCCTGACATGCCGGTGGTCATCTTCCCGGGCAACGTGGGCGAC
>JBAYZB010000280.1:0-4005 GCA_041672765.1 Gammaproteobacteria bacterium
CTGTCATACCCCATAGCTGAATCCTTGGGGATTCCGATTCCTCACACACAATACTTAGCATCGGATGGTTCTATCGAATATGTTTCGAGTAGCGCAAAGTACCCTTGCATAATCAAACCCGCGATTATGAAGGATTTCTATGACAAACTGAAGGTGAAGGCTATCTTGTGTAAAAATCCGGAAGAGCTTGATCAGAACTTGAAACAAGCTTCAGAGTATGTGCCACTTGAGTTTCTGATGGTACAGGAATTAATCCCTGGATTCGTAGATACGCAATTCTCGGTTGGTATCCTGTTCGATGGCGAGAAAGCCCTAAACCACATTACTGCTAAAAGGAAAAGGCAGCATCCTTTGATCTTTGGTCACGCAACAACCTATGCAGAGACGGTAGATATCCCGGTGTTAAAGGACTATGCAACCATGATTCTTAAAGAAGTCGGATACAAAGGGATATGTGAGGTCGAGTTCATGTACGATAAACGGGATGGTAAGTACAAGTTTCTTGAAGTCAACCCCAGGCTGTGGAAATGGCACCTTTTGGCCCATCAAAGCAATGTCCCAATCCTTGAGAGTTCCTACAAGTACCTCACGGAAGGGAGCTATTGTGCTACTGATAACTTTCAAGAATCAGCTTGGATTGATATTGTAACTGATGTTAAAGCCAGATTTGACTTGCTAAGGAAAGGGATAATCCCCAAAGATGATACAAGGCCTACTATCTCAGCTGTGTATAACAAAGATGATATAAAACCGTTTGTGATGCAATTGCTTTTTCTTCCCTGCTTTGCCCTGTCCAGCAATCGAAACTGTGGAGTATAGATGTTTCTTCTTACCCTATTCATCGTAACATACAGCACCCTCATATACTTATATTTGCATATGAAAACTCACATGCGGACCAAGTTCCTACTAATCGATAATGCATTAGTAATCCTTGTGGCATCCTTGGTTCAAATTGTGATCCCAATAGATGTGGTCTACAAGTACTTGCTAACTCTGATGTTGATTCCCATTTTTGTATTTATCAATATTCACATCCGCTTTTGGAGATCACCCAAAAGGAACATAAGTAAGGACATGACTGATATCGTGTCTCCGGCGGATGGCAGGATTATCTATATTCATAGGCTAGATGAAGAAGGGAAGCTGGAATCGAATAAGCGGGGTAATGTGTCAGAATTGTCAGAGATCGCAAAAACCGATTTATCTCCCAAGCCATGTTGGCAAATAGGCATAAACATGACTCCATTTGATGTACACAAGAATTGTAGCCCAATTGAAGGAACGATAATTTTCAGCAAGCATTATGACGGAAAGTTCCTAAGCCTGAAGAATCAACAGGCTGTTTCCGAAAACGAGCGCCACACTTATGTGATTGAGAATGATATAATGAGAGTCGCTATGGTACAAATCGCATCAAAACGAGTCAGGCGCATTGATTCATATGTTAAGCAGGGAGACCATGTAGATAAAGGAGCTTGGCTGGGGATGATCCGTTTCGGAAGCCAAGTTGATGTTTTCCTTCCTCTTGATAGTGAGTTGTGTGTGAAGATAGGGCAACAAGTTTTTGCCGGGTCCGTCGTGTTAGCAAAAACAATCAAATAGTGGATAAGTGAGAATGAAGAATGCAATACTGATAGCCTCTGCGATTCTCCCATCGCCCATCAGGGTTCTAATCCTAAAAGCAATGGGAGCCAATATCGGTGTGGGAGTTCGCTTGGGTATTGGGTCTTTAATTATATTCAAAGACAAGCTACATATTGGTAAACATACAAAGATTGGATCCGCTTCAGTCCTTATATGCAATGAAGCAGAGATTGGGCAGTATTCTGAGATCACGCCTGCAACCATGATTCAGGTGCCTAAGGTGCGAATTGGCAGGGATTGTAAGATTAGTTTTGGATCCATAATCAGAAGTGGCCACACAACACAGCGCTCGGAGTTAGTTATAGGCGACCTTGTGCATGTCTTTCCATTTGCTATGATAGACTGTTCCAGAAAGGTTGAAATACAGGATGGAACAGGAATAGGCCCTCACTGTAGCATTTTTACACACTCGTCATATAAATCGGTATTGCAGGGTTATAATGTTACTTATGCAGATGTCAGGATCGGAAGCCGCGTGGAATTAACCTATAACGTGTTTGTAGCCCCCGGAGTTAGCATTGGAGACGATGCGATATGTGCTTATGGAGCATATGTGAACAAAGATGTGGAGCCTGGAGTTATGGTAGCGGGTATGCCGGCAAAGGTAAAAAGGACCAGAGATCAGTTTGTTCGCAACCTGGATCAATCTGAGAAGATAGCTACTCTTGACGCAATCATTGAAGACTACAGGAATAATATCCAGATTTTAAGTGGGCGTTTACCAATAGACATTCAGATTGTTACTTCAGAAGAAGACTACATCATTCCCAAAAAGGCAGCTTATGTGTTGCTCGATTCCAGCCTGAGGAGCCCAAACTCAGGCACCTTCGCTGTGTTTGATGTAACTCGTGGAGTAGCTTACAATCGAGGGCTAGATAAGGCAGATTACATGGGAATTCGAAAGTATCTTAGTAGATATGGCATTAGATTTCTTTCCGAAGGTGGCGAATGAGAGTAATAATTGATATTGGTCATCCCGCTCATGTGCATCTCTTTAAAAACTTGGCTTGGAAACTGATCGAAAGAGGGGATAAGGTACTCTTTACTTGTAGAGACCGAGAGCACGTGGTTCATCTCCTTCGAACTTATGGATTTGTTTATGAGAATTTTGGGAAGCATTATAAAAGCCTGAAAGGAAAGATATTTGGCTTAGCAAAGAATGAGCTTCAGATGCTTAGTACTGCAATCAGATTCAAACCTGACATGTTCATTAGTCATGGTAGCACGATAGCAGCCCATGCTTCGTTTGTTGTTAGGAAGCCACATATCGCTCTTGAAGACACTTTTAACATGGAGCAGGTGCGACTTAGTATGCCATTTACAGATGTTGTTCTTACCGGCGATTATGAGCATCCATTATTAGGAAGGAAGGAAATCAGATATCCCGGTTATCATGAGCTTGCATATCTACATCCCAATGTTTTTACGCCTGATGAAACAGTGCTGGAAAAACTGGAGGTTGATAAGGGTGAGAAATATGCGATAGTGAGATTCGTTGCTTGGGCTGCTACTCATGATCTGGGGCATAAGGGAATGTCTCTTAATAATAAGATAAAGTTAGTTGATTTGCTTTCTGAGAACATGAAAGTATTTATCTCATCAGAAGAAGACCTGCCCTATGATTTGAAGAGGTATCAGATTAAGATTAAACCAGAGGATATGCACAATGTTATGGCATTTGCGCATTTGTTTGTTGGTGAGAGTTCCACGATGGCCACAGAATCTGCAGTTCTTGGAGTTCCTGCCGTTTATGTTAATAACAGTCAATTGGGATACATCAAAGACCTTGAAAGAAGAGGACTGATATTTTCATTCACCGAATTGTTAGAGGATCAGGATACTGCGATTAAAAAAGCCATTGAAATCTCCAAGAATAAGGGTGACTCTTTCTATAAAGCTAATGCTCAATTAATGCAAAAAGATAAGATTGATGTGACTGCCTTTCTTTACTGGTTTGTAAGAACGTATCCTTCATCAAAAGAGGAGATGACGAACAACGCAAGCTTCGATTTTAATCGTTTCAGATAAAAGGAATTCCAACTAATATGTTTACTAATAAGACAATTATCATCACCGGGGGTACCGGTTCCTTCGGGAATGCAGTGCTTAACCGCTTTTTGAATACAGATGTGAAAGAGATTCGCATATTCAGTCGGGACGAGAAGAAACAAGACGATATGCGGAAACTTTATAACAATCCCAAGATCAAATTCCACATTGGAGATGTGCGGGATTACGAGAGTGTTGCAAATGCTATGATAGGAGTGGACTATGTGTTTCATGCAGCCGCTCTGAAGCAGGTGCCCTCTTGTGAGTTTTTCCCGATACAGGCAGTAAAAACCAATGTCTTGGGTGCGG
>JBAYZB010000281.1:0-4001 GCA_041672765.1 Gammaproteobacteria bacterium
GATTCAGTTTGCGTTTAGTTGTAACTAATGGTTAGGGAAGATTGTAATAGACTCTATAGAGATTATAGCAATATTATTGGCAAACTGGTGAATATGGCCTTAAGTCCGGAGAACTTGAGCTTATAAATCCCATCACCTCGTTTCTCAACCACTTCCTCTATCTGCAAAGCAATATAGTGACTCAGGATCTAACTGACATACCCTGAAGATAAGTAGAGAGATTTGTAACAATATGAATAGGAGTTTGGGTGTTTACACTAATAAGGTTCACGTAATCCCCAATGTAGTAGATTTGGATGTTTTCAAAGCTCTTGATAAATCTCAATGTCGTTGAAAAGTTGGCTGAAATGAAAGCAAGAGGATTGTACTTTTTGCAGCAAATCCAGAACGACCTGAAAAGAACTTTGAGCTCGCTAAAAAATCCTTTCTGAAGGCAGATTTAAAAAACTCTGAGTTGAAAGTCGTTTACAATGTTAAACATGAAGACATCCCATTATATCTCTGTGCCTCTGATGTATTGATTTCAACCTCAAAATGGGAAGGGTCTCTGAATATCATAAAAGAAGCAATGGCATGTAATCTACCCATCGTTACAACGGATGTGGGTGATGTAAGATGGTTGCTAGAAGTCGTGAATAATACTGCGATTGTTCGAAACTCAGAATTAGAGATTGCTTCTGCGATAAAACAGGTTCTCAAGCATAGCGCACAGAGTATGCTAGAAATAGGTTATTGGAGTTAAATTTGGATTCACGAAGTATAGCGAATAGATTGATTCATCTATATCATAGTGATCTTATGCAATCAGGAATTGGCAAAGTGGAGATATCGTGAGTATCAGTAGAGTTGGCGCAATTGTTCTGGGTGGGCATGTTCAAGGATATGGAATTGTTCGTTTACTCGGAGAAAAACGCATAGAATCGGTGATTATTGACACAAGCAAGATTAACATCGCTCGCCACTCCAAATATTGTAGGTGCCACTATGTAAGTAGTTATGACGGTTTAATAAATCTTCTATTAGACTTAGGAAACAGGTATAAGAACTGGATTGTAATACCTACAGACGATTATTATGTAAGGTTGCTTAGCAAGAACTACGATGTGTTAAGCGATGATTACCACCTATTGTCCGACAGTTGGGACGTTATTGATCTATTCTTCGACAAATGCAAAACATATCCATGGGTCCAAAAGCTGGGGATTCCTACCCCATTAACTTTCTATGCTCGAGATGTTAATGAAATAGAGCAAATATCTACAAAAATGCACTTTCCTTGCATTATTAAACCTGCGATTATGAAGGATTTTTATGCGAGATTTGGCTCCAAGGTGATTGTGTGCAAGTCGCAAAGTGAATTGATTCGCAAATTCAACCAGGTAACAGCATCGATTAAACCTTCAGAGATAATGATCCAGGAAATAGTATCAGGTAATAGCGAGAATCAGTATTCTGTGGGCGTTTTCTGCATTAAAGGAAGGATTCACAACAGCATTATTGCCAGAAGAAAACGTCAACATCCTCCTGACTTTGGGAATGCTACTACTTATGCTGAAACTGCTGATGTTCCCATTTTACTGGAGTATTCAAAGACGATTTTGCAGAACTGCGAGTATTCGGGTGTCTGTGAAGTTGAGTTTAAGTATGATTCAATATCCCAAGAGTATAAGTTTCTGGAGGTCAATCCAAGATTTTGGAAATGGCATCTGTTAGCTAAACCTGCAGGAGTGCCTTTCGTGTACAGTGTGTATAACTACTTAACTGCTGGAGAACCCATATCCAGCGGTCTATTCCACCAATGCGCTTGGCGAGATATTGTAACCGATTTGCCGACCAAGCTGACAATGATCCGCAAGAGGATTTATGTTAAGTCTGATAAATTGAATACAATCAGTGCTGTTGCTAATTGCAAGGATATTATGCCGTTTTTCATGCAAGTCATTTACACGCCATATATGTTGTACGCTCGCAGATAACAAACAACCCATTAGGAGATTATCATGGTTATAGTATTTCTAGTTATGTCCTTAGTGTGTAGCACCATAATGTATGCCAAACTACGTCAGATAACACACATGAATCAACATTTGTTCTTTATAGATAACGTTATAGTGGCATTAGTTGCTTGGTTAATCGGTATGATATTTGTTAAGCAGCCAATAGTGTCAATTATCGTGAACTTAGCTTTTTTACCAATTCTCGCATATGTTGGTATTCAAATCAGGTTTTGGAGAACACCCAAAAGGGAAGTTGTTGCTAATGAAAGTCAGGTAGTTTCGCCTGCCGATGGTCAGATCATTTATATAAACAGAATATGTGAGAATGATGATTATATCTCTATAAAAAATGGCAGATTATCAAACATACGCGAGCTAACAATGTCCGATATGATAAAGAAACCTTGTTGGCAGATAGGGATAAACATGACTCCATTTGATGTTCATAAGAATTGTAGCCCTATAGACGGTACAGTTATTCAATCTATTCATATTCCTGGTGTTTTTCACTCTCTTAAGGAGTTTTTATCTATGACTGAGAATGAAAGGCATACTTATGTAATACAAAATCAATCCTATGCAGTAGGGGTAGTCCAAATTGCTTCCAGAAGAGTAAGACGTATTGACTCTTATGTGCGTGAAGGTGGCATGATAAAGAAGGGGGATTGGATAGGAATGATCAGGTTTGGAAGCCAAGTAGATTTGTTTCTGCCATTACAATTCGATATTATGGTAACAATTGGGCAACAGGTTTATGCAAAGAAATCCATAGTGGCAGAAGCACATTGAGACTAATAATCGATATTGGCCATCCCGCTCATGTGCATCTCTTTAAGAACTTGGCTTGGAAGCTTATAGAAAAAGGGGATAAGGTTCTCTTTACTTGTAGAGACAGAGAGCACGTGGTTCATCTGCTTCGAACTTATGGATTTGTGTATGAGAATTTTGGGAAGCATTATAAGAGCCTACAAGGAAAGATATTTGGCCTTGTAAAGAATGAGCTTCAAATGCTTGACACAGCTATTAGGTTTAAACCTGACTTGTTTATTAGTCATGGTAGCACGATAGCAGCCCATGCTTCGTTTGTGGTTAGGAAGCCACATATCGCTCTTGAAGACACTTTTAATATGGAGCAGGTGCGACTTAGTATGCCATTTACAGATGTTGTTCTTACCGGCGATTATGAGCATCCATTATTAGGAAGGAAGGAAATCAGATATCCCGGTTATCATGAGCTTGCCTATTTGCATCCCAATGTGTTTACGCCTGATGAAACAGTGCTGGAAAAACTGGAGGTTGATAAGGGTGAGAAATATGCGATCGTGAGATTCGTTGCTTGGGCTGCTACTCATGATCTGGGGCATAAGGGCATGTCACTTGAAAACAAGAAAAAGCTTGTGGAATCACTTGGTGAGTACATGAAAGTTTTTATCTCATCTGAAGATGACCTTCCCCCCAATCTAGAGAAATTCAAGATACACATAAGTCCAGAAGACATACATAGTGCTTTGGCGTTTGCGCACTTATTCGTTGGAGAGAGCGGGACAATGGCTTCTGAAGCAGCAGTATTAGGTACACCCGCCATATTCATGAATCAGAAGAGATTTGGCTGCATTGGAGATCAGATTATGTATGGCGTGCTACATCAATACTCTGAGTCTGCAATTGATCAGGGCTTAATGATCAAGAAGGCTACTGATATTGCCAAGGGCGAAGACAAATCGATCTATAAATCTAATGCTGAAAGAATGCTGAAAGACAAGATTGATGTGACCGCATTCTTGGACTGGTTTGTGTGTGATTATCCATCTTCAAAGATAGAGATGATGAAAGAAAGCAGTTTCGATTTTCACCGATTCAGATAAAGAGGAATTTCAATAAAACTATGTTTAAGAGTAAAACTATTATCATCACCGGGGGTACCGGTTCCTTCGGGAATGCAGTGCTTAACCGCTTTTTGAATACAGATGTGAAAGAGATTCGCATATTCAGTCGGGACGTGAA
>JBAYZB010000282.1:0-3988 GCA_041672765.1 Gammaproteobacteria bacterium
CGCATCTCGATCATTCCCACCGTGAACGGCGAGAGCGTGGTCATCCGTATCCTGGACCGGGAGATCGGGGTCAAGCCCCTGGACCGTCTCGGTCTCACGGATCAGCAACTGGCTGAGTTCAAGGCAACTGATCAGCCAGTCTTTCGGCATGATCCTGGTGACGGGGCCCACCGGTTCGGGCAAGTCCACAACACTCTATGCGCTGCTCAATGAAATCAAGAAGAGCAATCCGCACATCATCACGGTGGAAGATCCGGTCGAGTACGAGATTGCAGGGGTGGAGCAGATACAGGTGCTGCCGATCACCGGCTACACCTTTGCCGAGGCCTTGCGACACATCCTGCGGCATGATCCGGATGTGATCATGGTGGGCGAGATCCGCGATCTCGAGACGGCGCGGATCTCGGTAAAGGCGGCACTGACCGGACATCTGGTACTGAGCACCTTGCATACCAATGATGCTGCCTCGACCGTCGTGCGCCTCATCGACATGGGTATCGAGCCGTATCTGTTGGGATCGACGCTGTTAGGAGTGCTGGCGCAACGGCTGGTGCGCGTGAACTGCCCGCGGTGCAGTGACGTGGATAAGGGAGACCCGGCGATACGCCGTGCGCTGAAGGTGTCGGAAACGGAGGTGTTCTGGCGCGGTAAGGGCTGCAGCGCGTGCAACTATACGGGGTACCGCGGCCGGACCATGGTGAGCGAACTGCTGACCGTGACGCCCGAGATCGCCCAATTGATCAGTGCCGCGCGGACGAGCCACGAAATCAAGGAGGCAGCGGTGGCGCAGGGGATGCTCACCCTGACGGAAAACGCCATCGATCTGGCGCGGGCGGGCAAGACCTCTCTGGAAGAGGTCTTCTCCGTCCGGCTGGAATGGGCCCAGCCTGCGGGTTCGTGATTCCGCGTCCTGCCGATCGGAGGACGCGCCAACCGTTTCCAGGACCGGCCTTCAGCCGGCCGCTGGCTGGGCATCGAGCGCCTGGCCGGAAATCCCCTTGCTGTCTGGTCCCATCAGGTACAGGTAGACCCCCATGATCTGCTCCGGCGTGGCGAGCCCGGCGGGATTCTCGGCCGGATAGGCGCGATTGCGCATCAGGGTGCGCACCGGACCGGGATCGATGCTGTTCACCCGGATCGCAGGCATGCCCTCCAGTTCGTCAGCCAGGATCTGCATTATGCCCTCGAGGCCGAACTTCGATACGCCGTACGCGCCCCAGTAGGCCTTGCCCTTGCGCCCCACGCTGTCCGAGGTGAAGACGATGGAGGCATCCTGGGAACGCTCCAGCAGCGGCAGGCAGGCGCGGGTCAGCAGGAAGGGCGCGTTGAGGTTGACCTGCATGACCTTGAACCAGGTCTCCACGTTGTACTGGGCGAGCGGCGTAAGGGTGCCGAGAAAAGCGGCGTTGTGCAGCAGGCCGTCGAGACGCCCGAACTCCCGTTCCAGCGCCGCCGCGAGTTCCTCGTAGTCCTGGGGAGCGGCGCCTTCGAGATTCATGGGGTAGATGGCCGGCTGCGGATGCCCCGCCTGCACGATCTCGTCGTATACCGCTTCCAGCGCCGGCACTGCCTTGTCGAGCAGGATGACGCTGGCGCCGTGGGCGGCGAAGCTGCGGGCCGCCGCCTTGCCGATGCCGCCGCCGGCACCGGTCACGAGGATGATGCGGCCGTTCAGCAGGCCGGGAGCAGGAGTGTAATCATGCATGGCTGTCTGATTCTCGTATGACGGGAAAAAGTTGATGGAGTCCCGCGTGCGTTGATCGTTGCGGCTATTCTACCGGCCGGATGACGCCGCTGTTTGGAGATTTCGCAACCACGGCGCGGGCGCATTGTACCCCACTGCGCACAGCGCCTTCGAGGGTGGCGGGCAGTTCCGTCGCCGTGTAGTCGCCGGCGAGCCAGCAGCCCTGCACCGATGTGGCATGGGCGGGGCGTAACCGGTGGCTGTCTACGTGGCAGGCGAAGGTGGCGCGCTTCTCCCGAATCACCAGGCTGCCCTCGGGCGCGGGCCAGTGCGGGAAGATGCGCGCGAGTTCCGCGGCCACCTGCCGGGCCAGTGCCGTGTTGTCCATGTCCATGTGCGGCCCGTCGGCGCTGATGACCACCGCCATCACCCCGGGCTGCCCGCGCTGCGCATGGTCGAACACCCATTGCGCCGTGCCGCCCGTCAGTCCCGCCATGTCGTCCGGCAGGCGGGTGTCGCGCGGATATTGCAGGTACACGGTACAGATCGGTTCGGTCGTCAACTCCGCGAGCCGGTCGGCGATGGGCTTCAAAGGGGCATGGGGCGCCAGGAGCCTTTGGCAAATCATGTGCGGCACGGCAAGGATCGCATGCTCCGCCTCCAGCTCGCCTTCGGCCAGTTCCAGCGCGGCGATCCGGCCGTCCCGCAGCTTCAGGCCCGTGACGCGCCGGCCGAGCATTACCCGCCCGCCGTGGCGCTCGATGAAATCGAGCGCCGGTTCCGGCAGGATCGCGCCGAGGTCGGTGCGGGGGATGAGGAGGTCCGAATCGCGGCGGCTGCCCGTGAAGGCGTCCTGGAGCACCCGGATGAACACCTGGGCCGAGGCGTCCCGCGGCGCCGTGTTCAAGGTGGCCAGACAAAGCGGTTCCCAAAGATTCGTGCGGATTGCCCGGGACTGCTGGTGGCGGGCCAGGAGGTCGGCAACGCTGATGTCCCGTTCCAACACGAAACCGTCGCGCTGCAGCCGCTGCCAGAAGCGGATTGCCCGTAGCTTGTCCCGCAGGGGCAGTCCGCCCGCCGTCAACAGCCCCGCCGCCAGGTGCAACGGCGCCGGCAGACGCGCCGCGCTCAGCCGCATCCCGCCGCCGGGCGCCAGCATCCTCAGCCGCAGCGGTCGCCGCAGGAAGACGGCGGATTCCTCGACGCCGATGATTTCCAGGAGCCGCAGCGTTTCACGGTAGGCGCCAATCATGATGTGCTGGCCGTTGTCCACCCGCTGTTGCTCGAACCGCACGCAGCGCGCCCGCCCGCCGAGCTGGCGCGCGGATTCCAGCAGCGTCACCGGCACCCCGTGCCGCACCAGCTCCACCGCCGCGGCCAGGCCGGCCCAGCCGCCGCCCACCACGACGACCGGGCGTGATGAACCGGAGGCAGTGGCGGAGAAGCGGGAAGAGATTGCCGTGGGTGCGATCATCGGGTGTCAGGAACTGGTGTCGTCGCAGGGTGGGCGGTGCCCACCCAACGTTGTAACGCCATTCACGCAATGCTCGCCCATCTTCGGTGCCGCTGCTTCTCCCGCCGCGCCGTGCTCCACGCGATCCACAGCTTGCGCAGTGGGGTCAGGGCGATGGCGTGCTCCAGCACGCGATAGCCGTCCCGCGCGATCTCTTCCAATGTCGCGCGGTAGATGGCCGCCATGATGAGGCCGCTGCGCTGGCGGTAGCGGTCCTGCTCCGGCAGCAGCGCGAGCGCCCGTTCGTAATGGTCGCGGGCGCGGTCGGCCTGGAATTCCAGCAGGGCGCGGACGCGGTCGGTGGTCACCGGTTGCAGGAGGTCTTCGGGCTCTACATCGAAGTGGGCCAGTTCGTCCTGCGGGAGGTAGATGCGGCCGCGGCGGGCGTCTTCGCGCACGTCGCGGATGATGTTGGTGAGCTGCAGGGCGGTGCCGAGGGTGTGGGCGTATTTCAGGGTGCGGCGATCCTCATAGCCGAAGATCTCCGCGGAGAGCAGGCCCACCACGCCGGCGGCGCGGTAGCAGTAGAGCGCCAAATCCTTGAACGAAGGATATGCCGTCTGTTCCAGATCCATCGCCATGCCGTCGAGGATCTCCAGGAAGTATTCTTCCGGCAGGTTGTAGCGGTCGACGGCGGCGCTCAGGGCCCCGGTCACGGGGTGCTGCGGGGTGCCGGCGAACAGGCGCGCCGTTTCCTCGCGCCACCATTGCAGTTTCGCGCGGGCGACATGTGCCTCCCGGCAGTCGTCCACCGCGTCGTCCACCTCGCGGCAGAAGGCGTAGAGGGCGGT
>JBAYZB010000283.1:0-3984 GCA_041672765.1 Gammaproteobacteria bacterium
CAGGGAGTTCGGTAGGCTGCAAGGCTACAAGAAAGCCAAAGCCAGATACTACAAGCTCGTGGTTATCCTGGATGACCGTACCAGCGATATCTGCCGGGCTTTGGCTACCCAAAACAAGGTCTATCCCCTAAACGATGCTCTGGAAGTGATGGATAATCTGATGGCTCTGGATACCAAGTCGAACAGCCTGGACGATGCCAGAGAATACATCAAAGCACTCGCACCCTGGATCAAAGACGACCAGATCGAATACGACTCAGAGATGAATCCGGTTGGTGTCTCAGGAGCGCATACACCTTTCCCGCCATTTCATTGGAAATGTAGAACTACAACTGAGTGCTTCTGTTAATCTACAGCTATCTTTGCTGCTTCAGTTGTAGCAGCATTTGTTCTTTGATTTTAATCTCAAAAGCCTCTGCTATTCTCTGCTGGTCTCTGTAGTCGACCTCATGCATGTATAAAAACCTGTATATTAGATGTCTCAGAACATTGAATACATATAGATTATCTTTATGTTCTTTCTTGATATCGATCAAGGCATCCACATTTAAACAGTGTTTATATTCCATACATACCATTACATCTATCAACCTGTATGATGGGTATGGGTTTTCTTTAGAAATCTCATCAAGTTGAGGTAACAAATCATTCGAACCTAGCGATACTGCGGTTTTAAATAGTAATGAGTTGATTGACGAAAAGGATATTCCTAAAAGTAGTCTTTTAACTTGCGCCTCAATTTCCACATCATCAATCATAATTACTTTATTATCCCCATTCTTTTTTGCATCGTTGTTGCGGACTTCAATTTCTTCCTTGATTTTATCCCTTATATAAGTGATGGCAGTGTTCATCAGTTCTTTTTGGTTTTGGATTAGAAAGCTAATTAATCTAAGACTAGAGTTTATCGATTCTGATAAAAAGTCTTTTATCTTGCCTCTTTTGAGTGATCCAGATCTGTTCTTTAGAATCTGACCAATGATTTCTAAGTATCTGATCAACTTCTGAGCATCGTTTAGAATCGAGTAGTCAACATCCTGTTCCTCTTCTTCTACATGATCTATATCTTTATCATCATCGGTTATCTCATTTGTTATCTCGTCTGTCTGCTTTAAGATTTTGTCTCTATTTTCAAGGATGTTACGTTTCTGCTCAATAATCAAGTCTCTTAAGTCACTAAACAGGTCGTTTAGAAAATCAGTATTCTCTTTACACAATGACTCTGGAGGGTATTTATCAAACAAACAAGTGACATTAAGCTGTAACTCATCCCAAAAGGAATCGTCTTCTAAAAAATGAGTTAAGAAGATCACAATATTTGCGTTTCTGAAAACGTGGATTTTCTGACATACATCAGAAATCTGTGCTTTTATGTCTTCTTGTTGATAGTTTCTTGCTAAATATCTGGCTATACAAAAATGAAGAACATATGGATGATTGAATTTAATCAAATCATCGTGTGTTCTATGCAAGAGTTTTGCTTTCAGCAGGTTGTTGAGCATCTGAGTCATGTCATCAGGAACGTTATAATCCTGAGAATAAGCTGTATAAAACTGTTTTAGCTGGTCGTCGGTAATGGTAGATCTCCGATTTACAAAGAAGTCATATGATAGACAAGATAGGAAGTTAAGATAAGCTTCTGATTTTTTAGGACCGATGTATTTGTGAATTGAGAAAACAATCAATGCGAGGTAACAGTCTCCATATGCAGTAAACTTATAGTCACTTGGCGAGGAAGTAGTTATCCCTTGTAAAATCATTAACAGATAGAAAGGGTAAGATGGTATTTTTGTGAGTGTTATATCCTGGATTTTTTTATACAATCCGTCAACTTGTCTGATAAGTAACCCATCCTCAATAGGTTCCTCACTACTCAGCAATACCCATCTCTTTATTAGCTCATCTTTTTTAGCATGGCCAAATGGTAATATCTCGAAAAGGTCAGAATCATTCCAGTAAAATTCACTTTTCTGAGATGTGGAACTATAGAGCTCGGTATCCCTCATGGATGAAAAAATGATAGCGAAGATGTCTTTTAATCTATCATATACTTTAATCTTTGAAGCGGTGCTTATCGTAGAATGATCGAGGTCATCAATAAAGATAACACGTTTACTCTTATCAAGCTGCATGTAAGCATCCCAGCTTAAATCCGAATATTGCTTCCCAAGGGCATTCTTGATGAGCTTATCGATGTTCGAATTTACTATATCGCTCCCTCGAATCAAAACTGGATACACAGAGTTTTCGTAGTAATCTCGTATAAGTCTTTTAAATATCGTCGTTTTCCCCGATTGATCTCTACCTATAAAGAACACTTTTTTCTCGTTTACTGTATCAAACATGTTGGTAAGTGAGATATAGACCGGGTTTAAGTTCGCAGAATTTAACACTTTCAAATCTGGTTCTACAAATACGTCATTAATGCAAAGATCATCTTTTCCGGGGTGAGAAAGCTGGATTCCAACATCATCAAGGAATGCTTCATAATTATCTGATAGATTGAATTGTGATCTGAGTTGAATTTGTAACTGCTTTCTTGGTAATTCTTTGTAAACTCCATCTTCATGTTTCAGCCGAATTAGGTCCATGACCCTTTTTTGGGTATCAAGAATCAGTACGTTACAGCCTGATTCTAGCCCATTACCTTTGGGCGAGCCGAGTAGTATTGTATTCTTTTCGGTATCGAAACTGAAATTATCAGATGCATTTAGTAAATGCTCGTGACCTGTTAACAACACATTGAAGTTGTTACTGACAAAAAACCTACTTTCACTTATGTTAATATCACTTGCATCAAGCCAGTTTAGAGGATGATGTAACAATGCAACAACAATTCTTCTATCGGGTATGGTTATGTCATTCATCATGCTTTTTAGTGGAAGTTGAACTGATGCAGCCTTCTCTTCTAACTGTGACAGCCATGATGTATTAATACATACTAAGTATAAGTTTATCTCATCGAGATTATATGTCCCAGTATATATTAGTTTATCGTGATAATCTACATCGATAAAACCGTATCTTGATGCAAAGTTAAAGAAGTTCGCTTGCACTGAGCAACATGTGTTAACTTCGTTTATATCATAGGACCTGGTTCTTCTTATCTTGTCTATTACAGCGTTTCTCGTAGATTGCATTTCTGACAAGTCATTATCATGATTCCCTGGAGTAAATATAAAATGGATGTCTGTTCCCGGCAGATCACTGTTCATGCTATCTCGCAATGAGCAAATTACATCATCAACTCTTGTAAAATGTGATTGAGCACCCTTATCTGTAAGATCTCCCGTTAATGCAAATATGATTGATTCACAACCAGATACTATCCCTTTAATACGGTTCGTAAAATTTAAAAAAATCTCTGAGCTTAACAATTCATTGTCATCAGATACATGCAGATCACTGATATGCACTATCGCACACTTCATTTGATTCTCCTCATTTCAGTATAGTTTTTCTGGTTGATGTATGACGTGAACAAACCGCCACCATTGATTCATTGAATAGCCTTTCGACTTCGGCGATAGAAATAATTTCCGTTACTTCAAATACTTTTTTCATTAATGGAATGCCACTTTCATCAAGCAGTGGCTTTCCACGTTCATCTAATACTTTCCCGATAGGATATCTAAATTTGATAGAGCCATCATCAATTATACCTAAACCTTTGAATTTATCATTCCCATTGACTAAATCCCCCTGCACCCCCACCTTGTCGTAAGCTCATAACCTTATTCCTTCGTCCTGAAATTTGCAAAAGGCAAAAAGGACAAAAAACAAAAATCAAAGGGATACCCTGACGACGCGGAAGCCTATGTAGTCGCTCGTGCCCGTCGCATAGCCGCCGCCACGACTCGAAACAGTGCAGTCGTAGGCATCGAAGTACCAGCTACCACCGCGTATCACACGGTACGAACCGCTCGCTGGGCCTGTCGGATTGCTCTGGTTGCCACTGGGATAAGTGCCCCAGATATCCCAACA
>JBAYZB010000284.1:0-3971 GCA_041672765.1 Gammaproteobacteria bacterium
GGCACGCAGTGAAATGGGGGCCGCTGGTCGTAGGGGACATACGGGACGATGCCTTGCTGGCCAGGGCAATGGGCCAATACCGGCCATGCGCGGTGCTGCATTTCGCCGCCTTCGCCTATGTCGGCGAATCGGTGGCTGACCCGCAGAGATATTACGACAACAACATCGCCGGTACGCTGAACCTGCTGCGGGCGATGCGGAATCACGATTGTTCCAGGATCGTGTTTTCGAGCAGTTGTGCCACCTACGGCTGCCCGGGTGATATTCCGATCGACGAGGATGCGCCACAGCGTCCCGTGAACCCGTATGGCTGGAGCAAGTTGATGGCGGAGCAGATCCTGCGCGACTACGACGCAGCCTACGGGGTCACCCATGTCTCGTTGCGCTACTTCAATGCCGCGGGCGCCGACCGGGACGGCGATCTGGGCGAGGAGCACAATCCGGAGACGCACCTGATTCCGCTGGCGATCCTGACGGCCCTGGGGCAGCGGACGCACCTCGATGTCTTCGGCACCGACCATCCCACCCGCGACGGCAGTGCGATACGCGACTACATCCATGTGGAAGATCTCGCCGACGCCCACGTAGCGGCGTTGCAATACCTGCTGCGGGGCGGAAGAAGCGACGCCGTGAATCTCGGCACCGGCCGCGGCTACTCGGTATGGGAAGTGGTGCGGACGGTGGAGAAGGTGAGCGGCATGAGCCTCAACGCGCGACCGGCGCCGCGGCGGGCGGGTGATCCGGCAATGCTGGTGGCGAACGCCGGGCGCGCGCGAACGGTGCTCGGGTGGCGGCCGCGCTATGGAACGTTGGAATCGATCATCCGCAGTGCCTGGGCCTGGCACTCCCGCAGGGTGGGCGGTGGGCAGGTGCGGCCGGTGCATGCGGCGGGCATGTCATGGAAAGGTGAATCATGAGCGAAACGGATTGGGGGCGTCAGAGTCGCGCCGCGCGTGGCCCAGGGCCGGCCGTTGTTGCCGCCGCAATGGGAGCGCCGGCATGAGGCACCTCATCGTGTGCCGCGAATACCCGCCGGCCCCCTACGCGCCGGGCGGTATCGGCACCTACGCGCACAATATCGCCCGGCTGCTCGCCGAAGCGGGCGAGATCGTGCATGTCATCGGCCAGCGCTGGGATGGAGCGCCGCTGGCGCGGGAAGAGTCATGTGGCGGCCGGCTCGTCGTCCATCGTATAGCTCCCGGAGATGTGTTCGATTCGGCCACTGCTGCTGCGGCGCGCCGGCGCGCCGAGATCGAGGCGCTGCGTCAGTCGCCGTTTCCGGCGCAGTGGTTTTCCTTGCAGGCCGCGCTGCTGGCGGAGCGGCTGGTGGAGGAGGAGGGCATCGACGTCATTGAAGGACAGGAGTGGGAGGCCCCGCTGTACTACTTCTTGTTGCGGCGTGCCCTGGGTCTGGGTCCGCGCCGACGCCCGCCCTGTTTCGTCCACCTGCACTCGCCCACCGAATTCATCGTGCATTTCAACGGCTGGGACCTGTCCAGTCCGGCATTCATGACGATGAAACGCATGGAGGACTACTGCATCCAGGCGGCCGACGCGCTGCTCTGTCCGAGCGATTTTCTCGCCCGACAGTGCGAGGCGCGCTATCGCCTGCCGGACGGCAGCGTACACGTGATTCCCTTGCCGCTTGGACGCGCGTCGTTCATCGAACGCGACCGCGCCACGTGGGAGCGCGGCAGCATCTGCTACGTGGGCCGGCTGGAGGCGCGCAAGGGCGTGATCGAGTGGGTGGATGCCGCCGTTCAGGTGGCCTCCGAAATCCCGTCGGTCGTGTTCGACTTCATCGGCTCGGATATGCAGACGCGCCCGGGCGATGCCGGCGTATCGATGCGCCAGTATCTGGAGGCGCGTATTCCAAGGGCGTTGCGCGACCGGTTCCGGTTTCACGGCCCGGTGCCGCGCGAGCAGCTTTCCCGGTTCCTGGCCCAGGCCTGCGCCGCGGTCGTGCCTTCCCGGTGGGAAAACTTCCCGAACACCTGTGTCGAGGCGATGGGTAGCGGAGTGCCGGTGATCGCGACGTGTTTCGGAGCCATGGCTGGAATGGTGGAAGACGGCGTGAGCGGTTGGCTGGCGGAAGGGGAGGACCTCTCCTCCATGGTGCCGGGGCTGGCCGGGGCGCTGCGGCGGTGTCTGGAGTCGCCACCGGAGCGGCGACAGGCGATGGGCGCGGCGGCTGCGGCGGCGATACGCCGGATGTGCGACAACCAGTGCACGACCGCGGCGCACGTGGCGTTCCGGGCCCGGGTCGCCCGGGGCGGCTGCCGGCGCTCGGGAACCGTGCCGGAGGGTGGCGCTACGGCCCAGGCCAATGGAGCCAGGCCACGAGATAGGAGAGGTGAAGAGCGCCGGGGCATTGGCGTTGTGGCGTGGATCGCTCCCGGGGCCGACGCGCAACCGCTGCTCGACAGCCTGCGGCATCAGAGCCGGGCGCCCGCGGTACTGGTGGTCGCCGGGCGACAGGACGACGTGCTGCAAACGCGGGTGAACGCTTGTGGCGGAAGATTGCTGCCGGTCGCAGCGCAAGATACAGGTGAGGCGTGGAACGCGGCGGTTGCCGCCGTTTCCGCCGTGGTCTCGCCGCTGGGGTGGATGTTCCTGGATCATGACGACCGGCTTGAGCCCGACGCCTTGGCGCGGCTGGAAGCGGCGCTTGCGGCCGCGCCCGGTGTGGGGCTCGTCTCCTGCTGGACGGGCCATGCGGAACATTCCGGCCGAGCGCACGTTTGCCCGAACCCCGGTCTCCCGCATCAGTGGGTGACCAACGAGGTGGCGCGGGCCACGGTATTCCGGGCCGAGGCCCTGCCGGCGGCGGCACCGTTCGGGGCCGATCCGGTTCGGGGGGCCGAGCTTTGGGAACTGGCGCTGTCGGTGCTGGTGGGCGGCTGGGCAGCCGTCACCTATCCCGCCACGCTGGCCTGGCGCGCGCGTGATGACATCCGCCTGCAATGGCCGGAAGCCGTGGCGTTTCGCGAGCGTCGCGGCGAACTGATGCGCCGTTTCCCGACGGCTCTGGTGGCGGAGACCGCGGCGCTGATCGATCTCTACGTCCCGGCCCCGGTCGAGCCGATGCACCCGCCGGGCTTGCAGCGGCCCGGGAGAGAACCGGTCAACCGCGTGAGACGGTTGCTCCGGCGGCCGCGACGCCTCCTTGGGGCCTTGCGCCGCCGGCTTTCCCGGCCGGCAGCGAGCGTTCCGCTTGTCGTTCAGGATCGAAAGGAAGCGCCATGACACGCCCCCTCATCTCGGTGATCGTTTGCACCCACAACCGCGCCGGTTTCCTGTCGGGGGCCCTGTGCAGCGTCGTGGAGCAGGAATTTCCGCGGAGCGACTACGAGGTGATCGTGGTGGACAACGCCTCCACGGACCACACCCGCGAGGTGGTGGCAGATTTTCAAAAGTACGGCAACGTCCGCTACGTGTACGAGCCGAAGCTCGGCCTCAACAATGCGCGGAACACCGGATGGCGGGTCGCGGCGGGCAAGTACGCCGCCTATCTGGACGATGACGCGCTGGCGGAGCCCGGCTGGCTCGCGGCAATACGCGCCGGATTCGCCATGGTCGCGGGGCCGGCCATTATCGGCGGCCGCGTCGCCCCGATCTGGGAGGCGGAAAGACCCGCTTGGCTGTCCGACTCCGCCGCGGCGGCGTTGACCATCGTCGATTGGGGATCGACCGCGCGGCCGCTGGCCAAGGTGCCGCGGGAATGGCTGGTCGGGGTGAACCTCGCCATGCCGGTCGCCTTGCTGGAGGAACTGGGCGGTTTCGACCCGCGCCTGGAGCGGTGGGGGCATCGTCTGCTGTCGAACGGTGACATTCTCATCCAGCGCCTGGCCCAGCAGCGCGGCTACCCCTGCCTTTACCAGCCCGGGATGTGTGTGCGGCATCTGGTGCCGGCGGCGCGCCTGACCCAGCGCTGGTTCGTGCGCCGCTACTACTGGCAAGGGATATCGGAT
>JBAYZB010000285.1:0-3933 GCA_041672765.1 Gammaproteobacteria bacterium
GCATCACGCCTGTGCTCTACAACGCCTCGGTCTATCGCGACGAGCACGGAGAGGTTATCGGGGTCTATGCGGCGGCACGCGACATCACCGTGCGCAAGCGTGCGGTGGAGCAGTTACAGCAGTACGCCAACCGTCTATCGGTGCTGACGCAGCTCGATCGGGTCATCTCGTCTACCCTGAGGATCGAAGACATGTTCGACGTCTTCGTGCGGGAGATGGGCCGCCTGATCGCGTTTGATCGCGTGGTCATCAGCACCATCGACGAAACGGGGCAGCGCTGGAAGATCCTGAAGCAATGGACCGCCGGAGGAGCTCCCGCGCGGCAGGACGAAGAATGGCGGGCGGTTGCGGGGTTCAGCATAGGCTGGCTGGTGGAACATCAAAAGCCCCTGCTGGAGCGGTGGCTCGGCGAGAAGGGCGAATGGTCCGAAATCGAATGGCTGCGCCAGGATGGGGTCCGCTCGCGCGTCATGCTTCCCCTCATTGTCAAGGACAAGCCCATCGGGGCCCTGGGATTGGGCAGTTGCCGCGAGGCCGCTTACACGGAAAACGACCTGGATATCCTGCAACCCTTGTCGGAGCAGCTCGCGATCGCGCTGCACAACGCGCACCTCTACGAGCAGGTGCAAAGCTATGCGGCGGAGATGGAGCGGCGGGTTGCGGAACGCACCGCGCAACTGGAAACGGCCAACAGGGAACTGGAGGCGTTCTCCTATTCGGTGTCGCACGACCTGCGCGCCCCGCTGCGTGCAGTGGACGGCTTCGCGCGTATCCTGCTGGACGAATATCGGGACAAGCTCGACGAGGAGGGCAGGCGGCTGCTGCACGTCATCCGCGAAGGCGCGGCGCAGATGGGGCAGATGATCAACGACATCCTCGCCTTCTCGCGGGCCGGGCGCTTCGAACTCAACCGCAGCACGGTGGACATGACTGCGCTGGCCCGGGGAGTGGCCGCCGAGTTGTGCCCCCTGGAGGAGGGAAGAACGGTGAACATCACGGTCCACGACCTGCCGGCCGCACATGGCGATCCGGCCATGCTGCGTCAGGTTTTCGCCAACCTCATCGGCAATGCCGTCAAGTTCACGGCCAAGAAAAAGGCGGCCCTGATCGAAGTGGGGGCGCAGCCGGCCGAACGCGAGACGGTCTACTACGTGCGCGACAACGGCGCAGGCTTCGACATGCGCTACGCGGACCGGCTGTTCGGTGTGTTTCAACGGCTTCACAGCACGGAGGAGTTCGAGGGAACGGGCATCGGGCTCGCCATCGTCAAGCGCATCATCGCGCGTCACGGCGGGCGGGTATGGGCGGAAGGCAAGGTTGGAAAGGGTGCGACGTTTTATTTCACCCTGCCCACAAGAGAGGTGGGATATGAGTGACAGGCGAAGCGATATCGAAATCCTGTTGGTGGAAGACAATCCGACGGATGCGGAGCTGACCATCCGCGCGCTGAAGAAGCGCAATCTGGCGAACCGCCTGGTGTGGGTCAAGGATGGCGCGGAGGCGCTCGATTTCATCTATGGTCAGGGCGCATACGCAGGCGAACGCGGACGCCCTTCATTGAAGGTGGTGCTGCTCGATCTGCGGCTGCCGAAGGTGGATGGCATCGAGGTGTTGCAGCGCCTCAAGTCGGACGAATCGACCCGCTGCATCCCGGTGGTGGTTCTTACCTCTTCGAAGGAAGATCGCGACGTCATGGAGAGCTACCGGCTGGGGGTGAACAGTTACATCAGCAAGCCTGTCGAATTCGAAGAGTTCGCCAAGACAGTGGCGGATCTCGGGCTGTACTGGCTGATGACCAACCGGACGCCGCCGGAATGAGTGTCGGGAGCCAACTGCACGACGCGCGCACACTGCGCATCCTCATGCTGGAGGATTCCCTCCAGGATGCGGAGTTGATCGTCTACGAGCTGCGGCGGGGCGGCATCGGCTTCGATACGGTACGGGTGGCGACGCAGGAGGAATTTCGTCGCGCGCTGGAGGAGTACAAGCCGGATCTGATCCTGGCCGATTACAGACTGCCGGGGTTCGACGGGCTTGCGGCCCTCAGGATCGTCAGGGCCGTCTCGCACGAGATCCCGTTCATCTTCGTCACCGGCGCCATGGGAGAGGAAGTGGCCATCGAGTCGCTGCGCAGCGGGGCGACGGATTATGTGCTGAAGGACCGCTTGTCCAAGCTGGTCCCGGCGGTGAAGCGCGCGGTGAAGGAGGCGAGGGAACTCGCCCAGCGCCGACGTGCGGAGGAACAGCTCCGGCAGGCGGCAGCCGCCTTCGAGAATACGCGCGAAGCCATCCTGATGCTGGACAGGAGCCGCCGGGTGACGATGGTGAACCGCGCCTACACTATGTTGACGGGATATCTTCCTGAGGAGGCACTGGGCCGGCAGCTCGAACGGCTGCACTGTAACGCCGGTAACGAGGTGCTGTATCGGGAGCTGTGGGAAAGGCTCGACAGCACCGGTTCGTGGTGGGGTGAAACGCGCAAGCAACGCAAGGAAGGCGGGGCGTTCCCGGCGTGGGAAAGCATCAGCACGGTGCGGAACCAGGAAGGGCACGTGGAAGGCTACGTGTGCCTGTTTTCCGACATTACCACCATCAAGCGGGCCGCGGACCAACTGCGGTATCTGGCGCATCACGACATCCTCACCGGCTTGCCCAACCGGCTGGCATTCACGGCGCAGCTCGACAACGCGCTGGCCCGGGCGCGGCAGCAGCGGGGACGGCCGCTGGCGGTGCTGTACCTGGATCTGGATGGCTTCAAGCCCATCAACGACATGTATGGGCACGACTATGGCGACCGTCTGTTGAAGACGGTGGCGAGACGGATCAGACACAGCATCCGCGCGGAGGATTGCGTGGCGCGGCTGGGCGGGGACGAGTTCGGGATCATCCTGCCGGTGATCTTCACCCCGCGGGACGCGATACAGGCGGCTGCCAAGATCATCCAATGCATCGAGGAGCCCGTGCTGCTCGATTCCCAGCGGGTTACCGTGTCCGCCAGCATCGGCGTCGCCATCTTTCCCGACGATGCCAAAGATGGAGAGTCGCTGGTCAGAGCGGCGGACATGGCCATGTACGCTGCAAAGCAGCACCGCTGCAAGGTGTTGCGCTTTTCCGCGGAAAACATCGCCTTGCCGGCGACCGGGACGGACAACGAGCAGGAAGGCTGATGCGGGCGGGGGGACGGCTGCATCCCGATCCTTCCAGGGTGGAGGATGGCGATGTGGCACACCAATTTGCGTAGGGCGAAAGGATGGAACATGAGCGAAACGTCGCAAGGACATGAGCTGCGTGTCCTGATTCTTGAAGACGTTCCCACGGACGCGGAGTTGCTCGAACATGAATTGCGCAAAGGAGGGCTGCGCTTTACCGCGCGGCGCGTGGAGTCGGAAGCGGCATTCACGGAGGCGCTGGAGAACTTCAAACCGCACCTGATTCTGGCGGACTACAGGCTGCCGACGTTCGACGGAGTCTCGGCTCTCCGCATCGCCAAGAAGAAGGCAGCGGACGTACCCTTCATCTTCGTCACCGGCGCGATGGGGGAGGAGGTCGCCATCGACACGCTGGTGAGCGGCGCGACCGACTATGTGTTGAAGGACCGCATGGCCAAGCTCATGCCGGCGGTGGAGCGCGCCCTCAAGGAGGCGGAGGAATCGGTGCAGCGCCGCAAGGCCGAGGCCGCTTTGCGGCAGCGGCTCGACGAGGTGGAACGGCTCAACAGACTGATGGTGGGGAGGGAATTGAAGATGGTGGATCTGAAAAAGGAGATAGCGCTTCTGCAACAGGAAGTCGCGGAACTGAAGGGCATCATCGAGGAATTGCGCGGCAAGATCGAGCAACGCTCGTAGGCGCGTCCTTTTCCCGGCCCCGGCACCGCAAGCCGGCAGCTACGAAAACCAGCGCAGGAAGGCCGCGGCAATCAGGGCGACCGTTCCC
>JBAYZB010000286.1:0-3914 GCA_041672765.1 Gammaproteobacteria bacterium
GCCACCTTGGCCGTCGCTTCCTGCAAGGCGGTGTTCATGGTCGCATGAAATTGACTGCTGGCAACACGCATTGCGGCTCCTTTATCAGAACATGGCCAGGACGCTGTCGAACAACTCGTTGGCAACCGCGATGACCTTCATGTTGGCCTGGTACATCTGCTGGTATTGGATCAGGTTGCTCGCCTCTTCGTCGCTATTCACTCCGCTGGTGGACTTCCAGTTCTCTTCGGCCTGGTTGCGCACGGTCTGAGCGGTCTTCAACAAGGCCTGGTTCTGCTGGCTGTCCGTGCCCAGCCTTCCGACCAGTTGCGTATACGCATCCCCCAGCAGGACGCTGCCCAGCATGGAGATACCCACGTGCTGATTCCTCAGATGGATCAGCGCCGCCAGGTTGTCGCTGTTGCCGGGCTCGTTCGCAACGGCGGAGAAGGCCAGATCCTGCGCCACGATGCCGGAGCGCACCCTGAGCATGGCGCTCACGCTGGACGGATCGAATTCGAACAGGTCGGTTCCCGTACTCCCGTCCATCGCATAACCGGCCCCCATCTGCGCATTGATTCTGTCAGTCAGTTCACGTGCCATATCGACGATCGACTGGGTCAACGGCACCAGCACCTTGCCCTCGAAGTCGTCCAGGCCGCCCAGTTGTCCGCCGAAATTCCCGCCAGGGAGCGTGAAGGACTCGTGCGCAAAGTCGAGCTGCAGCCGTTGCGAACCATCCAGGTTGCTGTGGGCACTGAGCACCGCGGACTGCGTGCCCACCACCAGCGGCGGGCCGTCCCGCAGCGAAATGGTGCGCGAACCGTCCGGCTGATCGATGACCTGTATCCCGACCAGATCCGCCAGGGCGTCGATCTGGCGGTCGCGCTCGTCCAGCAGCCCGGATGCGGTGGAGCCGCTCATGGTGGCGGCGATGATTTTATGGTTGAGCACGGCGATGTTCGTCGTGATCTCGTTGATTTGCGCCACGACCGCGCTCCGCTGCTGCTGGACGCTCTGCCGCTGCACCGACAGCAGTTGCCGCAGGCTGTTGAAACGCTTGGCGAGCGCCTCCGCGGTGGTGATGACCTGTTGCCGCAAGGGGATGGAGGCGGGCTCCACGCTGGCGGCATCGAGGGCGCTGAAGAAGGCGTCCAATCCGCTGTTGATGCTCGCCGCATCATCCCCCATCACCTGCTCGAGTTGCGTGAAATAGGGCTGGACGGTGGAGTAGCGGCCCAGTTCGGAGCCCGCCTGCCACATCTGCATGGTCTTATAGCCGTCACTGAAGCGGATCAGGGTCGATACCTCGACGCCATTCCCGGGAGCAAGCCGGGTGGAGTTGAGGTGCACGGCGGCAAGCAGAACGCCCTGGCGCGTGTAGCCCGGAGTCATGACATTGGCGACGTTCTGGCTCGTGGTGGTCAGCCCGGTTTGTGCAGCGAGCAAGCCGGACAGCGCGTTTTGAATGGTGCTCATGATATGGAGGTCCCGCGCAAACAGTTACAACGCCCTTGCCTGTCATGGAAGGGCGACCATTCCGACTCGTAACTTAAATTTCGTTCGGGCGCCGCGTGTTATCCCGGCTCACCTCTGCGCCGCCGGCGGCCGTGGCCGACACCGTCGGCAGCAGTTGGCGCAGGATCAGGTCGGCGATACCGAACGCGCGTTGCGAGGCCAACACCTCCCCCAACTGCACATACGCGAGGTCCAACATGTCCTCGTTCGTACGGTGCGCGGCACTGCCGTCGGCTTCGGCAAACGCCCGTGCGCTGCGCCGCATCTGGCGCAGCATCTCCGTGATGAAATAGCCCTCGAACTTCTCCGCCGCCGCCTCGGCCTGGGCCCGCTGCCGATCGTCCACAGCGGGCCGGATGCCGGGCTCGTCGTGCACTGTCCGTTCGGCCGCGGGAAGGAAAGCCGGGTCGTCCAAACGCATAGCGCCACCTCAGATCACGATCAATTCGCCGTCGATGGCACCGGCCTGGTCCAGCGCCTGCAGGATGGCCATGATGTCATCGGGGGCCGCTCCGGTGCTGTTGATGGTATCGATGATGGTCTGCAAACTGGCGCCGGCGGGCCAACTGAACATTCGCCCAATGCCCTGCTCCACCGCCACCTCGGACTGCGACGTGACGGTCGTCACCCCGCGACTGAACGGGGCGGGCTGGCTCACCATCGGGGTCTCCGAGATCACCACCTTGAGCGAGCCGTGCGAGACGGCCGCCGGGCGCACCTGCACGTCCTCGGAGATCACCACCGTGCCGGTGCGCGAATTGAAGATCACCTTGGGCGGCTGCGGGCCGGTGTCTACCTGCAGGTCTTCGAGGGCGGCGACGAACGAGACGCGCTGGGTGGGGTTCTGGGGAGCGAGCACTTCGACGCTGGTCGCGTCGCGTGTGCTGGCAATTTCACCGTAGCGCTTGTTGATGGCCTGGACGATATTCGTGGCGGTGCGGAAATTCGGCCGCTTCAGGCTCAGACGTATGGTGGGCCGGGTGGCGAAGTCGGACTCGATCTCGCGCTCGATCGTGGCGCCGTTGGGGATGCGGCCACTGGTGGGGGTGTTCACGGTCACGCTCGAACCGCTGCTGCCCTGTGCAGACAAGCCGCCCACTACCACGTTGCCCTGCGCCAGGGCGTACACTTCGCCGTCGGCGGCGCGCAACGGCGTCAGCAGCAGGGTGCCGCCGCGCAGGCTCTTGGCGTCGCCCAGCGACGAGACCGTCACGTCGATGGTCTGGCCCCTGCGATAGCCGGGCGGGAACGTGGCGCTGACCATGACGGTCGCCACGTTCTTGGCCTTCGCGTCGACCCGCTCCGGAAGCTTAACGCCGAACTGCTTGAGCATGTTGGTCACCGACTGGCCGGCGAATTTGACCTGCGTGCTGTCGCCCGTGCCGTGCAAACCGACCACCAGCCCATAGCCGATCAACTGATTCTCCCGCACGCCCTCTATGCTGACCAGATTCCGCAATGCCTGGGCGGCGGCGGCATGGCCGGCAACGGCGAACAGCATCAAGGCGAATACGAAAGCGACACTCCAATTTTTTTTCATGGCAGACTCAGAACGGTAACAAGGGACTGAGGAAAAAGCGCGCGAGCCAACCGGGAGTGTTGGCGTCCGCCAGCGCTCCCCGGCCGGCATAGGAAATACGGGCATTGGCGACCCGCTGCGATGAGACTCGATTGTCGGTATCGATGTCCGATGCGCGCACGTATCCGCTCACCTGGATGATCTCCTCGCCCTGGTTGAGCAGCAGGCTTTTCTCCCCATGCACCCGCAGCAGTCCATTGGGCAACACCTCGTGAACGATCACCGTGATGGCGCCTTTCAAGGCATTCTGCTGGGTGCTGGACGCATTCCCGGAAAAGTCCCTTTGGGCGTTGATCCCGACATTGGTCTCATAGGTTTTCCCGCCGAAAATGGTAGGCTGTACGCTGACGCTGCTGCCCTTGTCGAGCTGGGTGCCGGCCTTCTTGCTGGCCTGGGTGGTCTCTTCGAGAATCACCGTCAGCACGTCCCCGGCCCGGAATGCCCGGCTATCCGAGGTGAGCGACCAGGGGGTTTCCGGCAGGAACACGCCGCCCCCGCTGGTCTGGCGCAGCGGCGGCTGCACCGGCGGCGGGACAGCATCGGGGCCGGGCCCCTGCAGGGTTGCCACCGGCGCGCAGGCCGGCAACAGCGCGACAACGCACAGACAGAACGAATGCCAGCGCATCAGCGCACCGCCTGAGCGAGTTGCTGCAGCATGTTGTCGGCCGCCGCCAGCACCTTCGTGTTCATCTCGTAAGTGCGCTGGGCGGCGATCATATCCACCATCTCTTCCACCACCTGTACATTGGAGCCCTCCAGCGCCCCCTGCTTGAGCTTGCCCAATCCTTCGGTCCCCGGCACCGCTTCGGTGGGCATGCCGCTCGCGGTGGTTTCCAGA
>JBAYZB010000287.1:0-3900 GCA_041672765.1 Gammaproteobacteria bacterium
TCCCGCCCCTGCAAGGGGGTGAAAGGATGCGGCGATGCGGTAAGCCTGGAAATGGCCCCGGTCGCCTTTACGACGCGGTATACCTCCACTGGTCGGGACAGGCCGCGCATACGATGCGTTCCCAGCGGCTCGCAATGGAAATATCCCTGAATCAGCCGATGGGTCGCGGCGCTCACGGCAATCTGGCCTTCTTCGGCCACGAGTCGCAGCCGGACGGCGAGCCCGGAGGTGGCCCCTACGGTATCGGGCAGGTTGGGATCATCGCTGGTGACGATGAATCCGGTGTGGATACCCTGGCGGACCGCGACGCGGGGATACTCGGCGTTCAGCGTCGCCTGGATTTGGGTCGCCGCCAGCCCGGCTTGGCGCGCCGCATCCTCACGGGCGACGGGATACCCGAAATACGCCAGCAGGCCGCCGCCGTGCACGCGGGTAATACGGCCCCCGAATCGCTCGATCGCGCGGATGCAGGTTTGCTGCGGCTCATGCAGCATTTCCGCGATATCTTCCGGGTCGGCCTCCTGCGGGCTTGAGAGTTCGCAGTACAGGACGGTGACCTGGCGGCGCTCCGAGGCGAGTCTCGGCAATTCCGAGGGGGTTGAAGGCGGCGTGCTCTCCGGGGCGGGAATTCCCTGCTGGATCGACTCGTACAGGGAGCGGAGTTCGGCGCCGGGTGCAACCCCCAGTTCCTTTTCCAGCACTTGGCAACAGACCCGGTATTGATTCAATGCCGCATTGACTTGGCCGGTCTTCAAGTACAGCCGCATGATGCGGCGATGTCCGGCCTCGTCCCAAGGTTCCAGCCGGCTGTAGCGTTGCGCATGGATCAAGGCGCGGCCGAGATCACCGTTCTGTTCGTAGCACTTGGTCAGGCGTTCCAGCAACCCCAGGGCGTGGCGGTGATAGGCCTCCCGTTTCATCTGCACCCAATCGTCGAAGTCCTGATTGTCGGGCAGCGTGAAGCGCTCCAGGAATTCCCCCCGGTACAGTTCCGCCATCCGTTCCATCTGGTCCAGGCAGGGGGTGCAGTGTTCCGCCGCGCGCGCGATGAGGCAAGATGGAGGGGAGGAGACGAATTCGTTTAAATCGATCCACAAGCTCTCGGAGGGAGCAAGACGGATGAAATCCTTCGATGCGACGAACAGGGGGGAGTCCTTGTCGTCATCGGCCAGTACCTCGCGCAGATTGGCGAGCGCGCGTCTCAGGTTCTGCCTGGCGCTGTCCGCCGGCAAATCCGGCCACAGCAGTTCAGCCAGGGTCTCGCGGCGAAACGGCTGATCCGGGTGGGCGGCCAGATAGGCCAGCAGCGCCTGCATCTTCCGGTAAAAACGTGGTACCGGCTTGCCACTCAGTTCGACCCTGAACGTGCCGAGCAGCGATATAGACAGGGTTCGTAGTGTGTTCCGTCGCACAGGTAGTTAGCGCCCTTCTTCCGCTCGACTCGAATTGTTATTACACCGCTCTTCTTGTTCTTGCGGCCCGTCTCGGCAGGTCGGCGCCCTGCTCGGGCAGGATGGCGCGGCTGGCAAGACAGGCTTACGCGGATGTCCATCGGGAATGGATGGCATCCGCTTTGTGCGGAGCGTTTTTCTCCCGGCGCGAAAGATCCTCGCAGGTATGGTCCAAGGACCTCGCCCGGTTATAACCGCCGAATTCTACCAGCTATCGAGCCGGAGGTTCCAATTTCCGTGAGCAGGGCATGCAGGAACAACCGTATTCAAGGGGACGGCGCAATGTCGCGAAACAGCCATGCGGTTATGTCGGGTATTGGGTCACGATCCGATCACGGTCATCTGATACAACATGCGGCCGGCGGGCTGCGAGGTTGTCGCCCGCGCAGGGAAACAGACATCTGTTCCGGGAAACTACGCATCTCACGATCCGGGCTGGGTAAAGGATGAAGCGGCTCCCGTCGCGAGAGATTTCGTCCGTCCAATCCTGTGCTTGCGTCGTTTCCCGGGGGGTCGGGAATGACAGTGGAACGAATGAGTGGCGAAGACCTGCGGGACCTCATATTGCGCGTCAGCGCGAGGGGCAGCGATATCCCTTTCGACATACCGGTCGCCTACGGCTATGACCGGCTGCTGCTGAAAAGGGATGGGTATTGGCCCTGCCGGGACGAGCACGAAACGCGTGGGCAGGGGCGCTGGCCGATGGATCAGATCAGCTTCGTCGCGCTCTACCCGGAGATGACGCCATGCACCGAAGAAAACGCCGCGGAGTGCGCGTGCAGCGGCTGGGGCCGCAGGATCAAGGCCGGCATTTCCCGGCCGCTGTTCCCCGACAAACGGCATTGGCGGACGTTCTTCGACAGCGTCTATCCGCGACTGTCGCGCCTGCCGGAATCGCCCGAGGTGCCCGGGATGATCCATTACCACGCCATGGGCCGGGACATCTATCTCAGCCACGATCACCCGGCGGACGAATTGATCGAGATAAGCTGCATCAGCTTCGCGCGGCCGGAAATCGTCTCGCCCCGCTGCCGCGCGGAACGGCTCGTGACCATCGCCGGCGCGAGATTCCGCCTGTACTACCACTTCGCCCGCGCCTACCTGCCGCAGTGGCGCGACATCGACGCCAGGGTGAAGGCCCTGTTCGAGCGGTTTGCTGCGGATGCGGCATGTGATCAGTGATCCCTGGTGGAAATTCCCGTGGCGAGGCCGGGTCTCTGCGGCTCTGCAAAAAAAACAAGCGCACCGCATAGGCATGTGTTCACGATCAGGTCACGGTCGTCTGGTATAAACCGCCCGGCATGTCGTGGGCTTTGTGTGGAAACTGCCGATGTTTCCGCGGCTTGTGTCGCGACGTGCGTCGCGGGGATGGGTTCACGATCAGATCACGCATGCGTGATAAAAAGCACGCCGCACGCCCCTGATGTTGGCTTGGCGCGGATTTCTGCG
Source organism: Gammaproteobacteria bacterium (assembly GCA_041672765.1). Taxonomy (GTDB): domain Bacteria; phylum Pseudomonadota; class Gammaproteobacteria; order JBAYZB01; family JBAYZB01; genus JBAYZB01. The sequence continues at coordinate 2,901 of JBAYZB010000287.1, forward strand.
AAGCGCAGGCTGTAAAGCGGTGCTTGAGCAGGTAGGGCGGCAGGTTGACGGAGTGTCGGCGCATAAGAGTTTTGGTTCGTTCGATGTCAACAACAAAAATTGAGGAGAGCAACATGTCGTTCAGAGAGAGAATCCTCAGCCGTAGCCTCAAGGGCCAGTCGGGCTTCACGCTGGTCGAGATGGCGATCGTGCTGGTCATCATCGGTCTGATCCTGTCCGCCGTCACGGTGGGCAAGGACCTGCAGCGCAAGGCCGACTACCGCAAGGCCTACACCAAGTTCATCAGCGGCTGGAAGCAGGCTTACGATCAGTTTTATCAGGACTTCGGCTATGTGGTGGGGGACAACAGGCCGGACAGCGAGAATGCGCCCACGGGTCGAGTGGGCGGGGGTGCGGACAATACCTACCCCAACAACATGACTTGTGCCGCTCGGGGGCCTGCGCCGGTGTGGAATGGTACTACGGAGGCGTCTGAAACACGTATATCCACTCCCACCCTGGAAGCCGCGATGCGTGCCGGCGAGATCGCGATCCCGCAGGGTACCGGTGTCGGCGACATGTCCGGCGTCACCGCGGCGACCTGGGATCGCGGCCGCGCCTGCCAGTACCAGTACTGGGACAGCAACGGTATTGCGCGCACTATGGAGGTCTCGTTCCGCTATCTCGACACCGCTGGCGGACCGGACACCTCGGGTTTGGCGGGTAACGTGATGGTGATCTCCGGGCTTACCGCTGATATCGCCAAGGTGTTCGACATCGCCATCGACGGCATCGAGGAGTCGCGCGCCGGGCGCTTCCGCATCGCCAATGGGGAGGCTGCCTGGGCCAACATCAATCCAGAAGATGCGGCGGCTCAGCCCACCGTCACCGCCTACTACAAGATGACCCAGTAAGAGCCCTCCAGCAGCGGTGTATGCACACATGAAATGGCTGAAACCCCAAGCCGCTGTCGTGCTGGCCGTCGCCGTGGCCGCCGCCTTTCCGGCGGCGGCCCGGTGGC
>JBAYZB010000288.1:0-3895 GCA_041672765.1 Gammaproteobacteria bacterium
CCTGGATCGCGCCCTCCTGCTCCAAAATCCAGCAGCAGTAACCCACCCGCAGGCAATCCCGAAAAATGCCGCCGGTCCAGGGAAAGGCATAGGCACGGCGTTCGATCTCCATGACCGCCGATACATCGGCCTCCCGCATGGGGCGCAGCCGCATGGCTTCATCTTTCAGGATCGCGCTCATGACCTTACCACCCTGCAAGCCTTCAAGAAAGTATAAGGCCCCATGACGGCAATGCGGAAAGCGCGGCTACGGCGTACCGCCTTCCATGAAGATCCCGCGGGCAAGCTTCAGATCCTCCCAGGCGCTGCGCTTGGCTGACGGATTGCGCAGCAGATAGGCGGGATGGTACGTGACGACCATGGGGATGTTCCCCTGCGGATAAACATGCTTCCGGCCGCGCAGCTTGCCGATGCTCTGGTCGGTCCGGAGCAGGCTCTGGGCCGCTATGCGGCCTACCACCAGAATGATCCTGGGCTTGATCAGGGCGATTTGCCGCTGCAGATAGGGTTCGCAAGCGGCGATCTCGTCCGGGCGCGGATCGCGGTTATTGGGCGGCCGGGACTTGAGGACGTTGGCGATGTAAACCTCTTCGCGCCTGAGGCCGATGGCGGCGAGCATGGCGTTGAGCAACTGTCCGGCCCGTCCCACGAAAGGTTCGCCCTTGCGGTCTTCATCAACCCCCGGCGCCTCGCCGATGACCATCCACTCCGCGTGCTCGTTGCCGACTCCGAACACCGTCTGGGTCCGGCTCTTGTGCAAGTCGCATGCGGTACAGCCGGCAACATGTGCGCGCAACGCATCCCAATCCAGCCGCGCGATTTCTTCCGCTCTGTCCATGCTCCGCAACTCCGCCGGGTCGGCTTGAACGGCCGGGGGATCTGCTGCCGCGACCTCTTCGCCCGGCCCTGCAAGCTCTTTGGCCGCAGCGCCCGCCGGAATCTCCCGTGTGGGGTGACGCCGCACCCACACGGGGATTCCCATGGCCTGCAGGTACTGGATCCGCCGGCGGTCGTCCATCGGGCTTATCCAAGTCCTTAGATGTCGGCCGCCTGTGGATGGGCGCGCGCGAACGGCTGCATCAGTTTGTTCAACGCATTGATGTAAGCCTTGGCGGAAGCGATCACGATATCCGTATCCGCCCCCTGCCCGTTCACGATCCGCCCGCCCTTCTCCAGGCGTACCGTCACCTCGCCCTGGGCATCGGTACCGCTGGTGATATTGCTCACCGAGTACAACTGCAGCACCGTGCCGCTCTCCACGATGCGCTCGATGGCCTTGAACGAGGCATCCACCGGCCCGCTGCCAGGCGCCGTGGCGCTCTTTTCTTCACCGTTTACCCAAAGCGTCACGGCGGCATTCGGCGTCTCACCCGTCTCCGAGCAGACCCGCAACGCCACCAGCTTGAACTGCTCGTTCTCGGCCGCAATGCTGGCTTCGGTGACGAGGGCCTGCAGGTCTTCGTCATAGATCTCGTGTTTCTTGTCCGCCAGTTCCTTGAAGCGCTGGAAGGCATCATTGAGTTCTTCCTCCGACTCGAACACCACGCCCAGTTCCTTGAGGCGCGCGCGGAAGGCGTTGCGGCCGGAATGCTTGCCGAGCACCATGCGGTTCGCGGTCCAGCCCACGTCCTGAGCGCGCATGATCTCGTAGGTCTCGCGGCTCTTGAGCACCCCGTCCTGATGGATGCCGGACTCGTGCGCAAAGGCGTTGGCCCCGACGATGGCCTTGTTGGGCTGCACCGCAAAGCCCGTGATGCCCGATACGAGACGCGAACAGGTAACGATCTGCGTGGTATCGAGATCGACATCACAAGGGAAAAGATCCTGGCGCGTACGCACCGCCATCACCACCTCTTCGAGCGCGGCGTTGCCGGCACGCTCGCCGAGGCCGTTGATGGTGCACTCCACCTGCCGCGCACCGTTCAACACGGCGGACAGCGAGTTAGCCACGGCAAGCCCGAGATCGTTATGGCAATGCACGGAGAATACTGCCTTATCCGCATTGGGCACCCGCTCACGCAGCGTGCGGATCAAATTGCCGAACTGGTGCGGGAGGTTGTAACCCACCGTGTCCGGAATGTTTACCGTGCGCGCGCCGGCGGCGATCACCGCCTCGATCACGCGGCACAGAAAATCGATTTCGGACCGTCCCGCGTCTTCCGCCGAAAACTCCACGTCGTCCGTGAACTGGCGCGCGTACTTCACCGCATGCACCGCCTGTTCCAGCACCTGCTCGGGCGTCATGCGCAACTTCTTTTCCATGTGGATGGGAGACGTAGCGATAAAGGTGTGTATGCGCGGGGAAGCAGCCTCCTTCAGCGCCTCGCCGGCGCGTTCGATGTCACGGTCCAGCGCTCGCGCCAAACCGCAGACCGTGCTTTCCTTCACCGCCCGTGCCACCGCCTGCACCGCCTCGAAATCCCCGGGACTCGCGATGGGAAAGCCGGCCTCGATCACGTCCACGCGCATGCGTTCCAGAGCCTTCGCGATGCGTACCTTCTCGTCACGGGTCATGGAGGCGCCGGGGCTCTGCTCACCGTCGCGCAACGTGGTATCGAAGATGATCAACTTTTCTTTGGTGTTCATGGTTCCACTCCACTGCCTGACCCGAGGCATTTGCGCTGCTCGTCCTGCGGGTCCGACGGGCACACCCGTCCTGTGATTTGTCGTGGGAGAATATCAGAGCCGCAAGAAATAATCTTGCTGCAACTTAAACTCGGATTGTCTGCGTTGTAACCCTCGCCAGGGGGTATGTGGGATTCGCCGCCTTACGGCAGCAGTCGCAGCGACAGCAGCAGGGGAAGAAGGGACAGGCGCAACCCAGCCGTGCCGGCGGACACCGGCAGGTGGCAAATCGCTGTGTGGCCTGAGTGATGCATGGATTTGATCGTATGGTCTTTAAAGAATGTTACCAACTATAGACGCTAACCTGAGCCTTGCCAAGACCCCGGCCACATTCCGGCTCAACGCGCATCCACCTTGCGCGTACCCCGTTTCCGGTACGCGCGTATCAGGTACATGGCAGGCCCCGACAAGGTATAGAGCAGAAACAGCGAGAACAGGACCTTGGGCGGATCGATGGAAATCAGCACGAAAACCAGCACCACGGCGAACACCGCCATGAAAGGCACCTTGTTCCGCAAATCCAGATCCTTGAAGCTGTAATAGCGGATGTTGCTGACCATCAGGATCCCGACGGTGGCGGTGACCACCAGCGCCGGGAACATGAAGTCGGCGCCATTGAGCCCCAGATCGGCCCCCACCCACACCAGCCCGGCAACCACGGCTGCTGCCGAAGGGCTGGGGAGTCCTTGAAAATAACGCTTGTCCGCCGTGCTCACCTGGGTGTTGAACCGCGCCAGGCGCAGGGCCGCGCCGGCGGCGTAGACGAAGGCCGCGAGCCAACCGAGCTTGCCCCAAAACCAGCCGGCCGAAATCAGATGCACGAGCGACCATTCATACATCACCAGGGCCGGAGCAAGCCCGAAGGAGACCATGTCCGAGAGGCTGTCATACTGGGTTCCGAAGTCGCTTTGGGTATTGGTCAACCGCGCCACGCGGCCATCCAACCCGTCGAACACCATGGCCACGAAGACGGCGATGGCAGCGGCCTGGAAGCGCCCGCCCATGGCCGCGACGATGGCGTAAAACCCCGCAAACAGGGCCGCTGTCGTCAACAGATTGGGCAGCAGGTATATGCCGCGGCGCCGCTGCTTGAACTCCGGACTGTCCTGCACGCTGTCATGATCCATAGGAGAATGCCATCACCCTACAAAATTGTAGTTTCATTTACTTGTGTACCAGCCTGGCAAGCGTGTCCACTCCCGCCTTTACCCGCTGCCCCGGCATTACATCCATACGCGTATTGACCGGCAGGAAAACCGCCACTCGGCTC
>JBAYZB010000289.1:0-3895 GCA_041672765.1 Gammaproteobacteria bacterium
TCACGGAGCATGTCCAGCATGGGCTGCAGGGCGGCCTTGCCGAAGGCGGTGAACGCCACCTTGCCCCCCGGCCGCGTCACCCGCACCCAGTCGCGCAAGGCCGCGGCCATGTAGGGCAGAAAGAAGAGACTGAAGGAGCATGCGGTGACGTGAAAATAATCGCTGCGAAAATCGAGGCTTGATGCATCCATCTCGAACAGGTCCACGTTGGACAGGGCCATCTTCCTGATGTTGAGCTCGGCCTTGTCTAGCATGCCGGTCGAAAGGTCGATGGCCATCACCCGCCCGCCGGGCCGCACCTCCTGGGCCATGGCAACGGCGACGGCGCCGGTCCCCGTCGCCACGTCCAGCACCTTGTCGCCTGGAGCGGGCTTCAAGTGGTACGCCAGCCGGTCGGCGCAGAAGGGGGAAAAGCGCAGCGCCGGGCCGTCGTAGCCGGACGCGACTTGGTCGAAAACGGCTATGGTCTGGCGTATCTGTGCTTCGGCGCTCAAGGCGGTCTCCTGTACGGGGTTCATGCCCATTGTTCTCGTAGCCGGGCCGGGCTACGTGATGTTCACGGCGCAGTTTACCGGTTTCACCGCCTCGATGTACGCGGAGACCACGTAATCTTCCACCCTGTGCTCCGGCGCCCAGTCCCGGATGAATTCGCGCGACTCGTCCTTGGGTGTGACGGTGATGTTCACGAATCCCGCATCGCGCAGCATCGCCTCCAGTTCGCCGATGCCCGCGGCGCCGGCCACGCAGGCGGAGTGCAGGGCCAGGTCTTTTCGAATATTTTCCGGCAGTTCAGCGGTCGCCACCACGTCCGAAACGGCCAGTCGCCCGCCGGGTTTGAGCACCCGGAACGCCTCGCGGAACACCTGCGGCTTGTCGGGCGACAGGTTGATCACGCAGTTGGAGATGATGACGTCGATGCTGCTGTCGGCCACGGGCAGATGCTCGATCTCGCCCAGGCGGAACTCCACGTTGGCGAAGCCGCCCTTCACCGCATTCGCCCGCGCCTTGCTCAGCATCTCCGGCGTCATGTCCACGCCGATCACGCGCCCGCTTGGCCCGACCTCGCGCGCCGCCAGGAAGCAATCGAACCCGCCGCCGCTGCCCAGGTCCAACACCACCTCGCCGGGCTTGAGGCTCGCGATTGCCCGTGGATTGCCACAGCCGAGGCCCATGTCCGCGCCTTCCGGCACGCTGTTGATCTCGTCTTCGGAATAGCCCAGCCGCACCGAGCGGATGGAGGCGATATCGAAATCCACCGGCGTGCCGCAGCAGCCGCCGGACGCCCCCGGTGCGGGGGCGCAGCAACCGCTGCCGTCAGCCCTCCCTTCGGCTACCTTGGTGTAACTTTCCCGAACGGCCTGGCGGATGTCGTCGGCTTCTTTGTGATCCATGATCGGTCCTCGCTGTCTATGGGTGAATCGGCATTTGGTCGTTATTCACAGCAGTTGCTATCCGGTGGGCCGCTGTTGAAAAACTGCCTCAGCATCGCGACGGTTTCCAGATCGATGCGGCAGTCGATGTACTTGCCGCGCCGCTCTAGCCGCAGCAGCCCCGCCCGGCTCAGCTCCTTGATGTGATGGGAGAGGGTGGAGGGCGCGATGTTCAGCTCGGCGCCCAGATCGCTCACGCAGCGGCTCGTCATCTCATCATCCAGGGCGCAGACCGTGCCCGGAGGACAGCAGGACGCCAGGCGCGTGAAGATTCTCAGACGGTGCGGGTTGGATAGCGCCTTGAAGATCTCGGCGAGCCGTTGTTCGGTATTGTCATTACGATAGTTCGACATGTGTCGAAATGTAGTGTGTCGACACGGGCCTGTCAAACCCGAATTTGGGACTGGCTGCATGGGATGGGCGTCGCGCGCCCTGCTTGCCGCCGTGAGTGATATGCGTCGGCGCGCCTTGAGTAGGGTATCCCGCTGTCATACGCTGTATTACAGTGCAATACGGGGATCGAATATGCCGACCATATCTTTGAGAATCGACGCTGAATTGGGTGAGCGGCTGGAGCGGCTTGCCAATGAAACACGCCGCACGAAATCCTTTCTTGCTGTGGAGGCAATCCGCGAATACGTGGAGCTGCAAGAGTGGCAGATACTGGGTATTCGGGATGCCATGGCCCGAGCGGACGCTGGAGAGCTGGTGGGTCATGAACAGGTCGAATCCTGGCTGAAAACCTGGGGCACCAGGGACGAACAGGAACCACCCAAATGAGGGTGAAATGGACGCCGTTGGCGCTGCAGGATCTGGCAGCACTTCGAAATTACATACGCCACGATAATCCAGCAGCAGCCGAACGCGTAGCCAAACGTATCTTAGAAGCGGTAGATCTGTTGCGCGAACAGCCCGGTATTGGGCGGCCGGGCCGTATTATCGGCACCAAGGAACTGGGGGTGACCGGCACGCCTTACATTATTCCTTACCGGGTTCGCTTCGATGTCATTGAACTGCTGCGTGTATATCACGCCGCGCAAAAATGGCCTTCCAGTCTTTAACCTGTGAGTCGGTAGTTTGCGTAGGGTGGGCAGCGCCCACCGAAAATGCCTTGACGACCGGCTCATGGTGGGCGGTGCCCACCCTACCTGCAATATAGGCATGGAATTCGACCTACATTTAAGGCATTGATGTGCGGTACACCGCCATGACGCCCGCACATCCCCCGCGTGTTAAAATCGCCCTTTTTTCAAAACCGGCCCCTTACGGAACCAGAAGAATGTCCCACACCAGCAAGACCGCCCAGTTCAAATCCCTCCTCGCCCAGCGCATCCTGATCCTGGACGGCGCCATGGGCACCATGATCCAGCGCCACAAGCTCAAGGAGGAGGACTACCGCGGCGAGCGCTTCCGGGACCACCCGGTCGATCTCAGGGGCAACAACGACCTGCTGGTGCTGACCAAGCCCGAGGTGATCCGAGGCATCCACGCGGCTTATCTCGACGCGGGTGCCGACATCATCGAGACCAATACCTTCAACGCCACGGCCATCTCCATGGCGGATTACCGCATGGAGCATCTGGTCTACGAGATCAACGTCGCGGCAGCAAAACTCGCCCGCGAGGCGGCGGATGCCGCCACGGCCAAGACCCCGGACAAGCCGCGCTTCGTCGCCGGCGTGCTCGGGCCGACCAGCCGCACCGCCACCATCTCGCCCGACGTGAACGACCCCGGCTACCGCAACATCACCTTCGATCAGTTGGTCGAGGCCTACACCGAGGCCACCAAGGGCCTCGTGGACGGCGGCGCCGATCTGATCCTGATCGAGACCATCTTCGACACGCTCAACGCCAAGGCGGCGGTGTTCGCGGTGAAGCAGTTTTTCGAGGATCACGGCGTCGAACTGCCCATCATGATCTCGGGCACCATCACCGACGCCAGCGGCCGCACGCTCTCCGGCCAGACCGCCGAGGCCTTCTGGAATTCCCTGCGCCACGCCGAGCCCGTGAGCTTCGGCCTCAACTGCGCCCTGGGCGCGAAGGAGCTGCGCCAGTACATCGAAGAACTCTCCGGCATCGCCGACACCCACATCAGCGCCCACCCCAACGCGGGCCTGCCCAACGAGTTCGGCGAATACGACGAAAGCCCAGAGGCCATGGCGAAGGAGATCGCCGAGTGGGCGCACAGTGGCTTCCTCAACATTGTGGGCGGCTGCTGCGGCACCACGCCGCCGCATATCAAGGCCATTGCCGAGGCCGTGGCCAAGATTCCGCCGCGCAAGGTGCCTGAGCACAAGCACATCTGCCGCCTGTCGGGCCTGGAGCCGCTCAACATCGGTCCCGACTCGCTGTTCGTGAACGTGGGCGAGCGCACCAACGTCACCGGCTCCGCGCGCTTCAAGAAGCTCATCATGGCGGGCGACTACGCCACCGCCCTCGACATCGCGCGCGACCAGGTGGAGAACG
>JBAYZB010000290.1:0-3887 GCA_041672765.1 Gammaproteobacteria bacterium
CTTGATAATAAAAAATATCAGGATAAAGGACACGGAATTTAAGTCATTGATAATATTAGAAAAATGTGTATATAATAACATAATTAATTAAGATTAAGAGTATAAGGATATTACTTATGTTTTTATATTAAAAAGTAAATCAATTGTTCTATTGTTTTTTATCAAAAAAAAGTATAATTTAATTGAATATTAATTTTGAATTAAAAATGTTCTTAACGGAGGCCAAAAAATGGATCAAAGAAAACTAAAGATTTTAATTATTCACGATGATTCCACTAATTTAGAAGCGTTTAAAATAATATTACGAAAGCACTTCCTGGAACTAAAGTTTTTACTGCTATAGAGGTATTACAGGGGTTAGAGCTTGCAAAAACCCATAATCCAGACTTTATTTTGATTGATATGTCCATAAGTAAAAAGATGGTTTGAATATTAGTCAGTTAATTAAAAAAGAGAAGCACCTACAGACAACTCCTATGTTATTTATTACTGACTTAGAAGGTGACTTGGAATTTAGGCAAAACATTTTAAAAGCAGGAGTTGATGCTTTTATTGTTAAACCTAGAGATGATATTATATTAGTAACACAATTAAAAGTTATGGCGAAAACCAAAGAGAGAAATATACTTATTAGCACTAAAAAATTCTGCTTGAAACTTTAGTAAAAGATCTTACTAAAGAGCTAAGAAATGAAATTGCTGAGCGGAAAACACTTGAAATTGAATTAAAGAAAAGTCAAGACTTTTTCAGTTCTTACATCAAAAAAGCACCGATCGGTATTTTTGTGATTAATGATTTAGGGCAATATGTAGACGTCAATGAAATGGCATGCCAAATGATGGGGCGAACAAGAGCAGAAGTATTAAAAATATCTCCTGCTGATTACCTTATGCATGAGGAACTTGAAAAAAGGCTTGAAGGGTTTCGTGTTCTCTTAGAAAAAAACAGATTGAATTTAAAATTACACGTTAAAAAAAGATAATCAATATTATTGGATTGATCTTTTGGCTACAAAAATTAATGACAACTGTTTTATAGCTTTTTGTATTGACGATTCGGAACGCAAAGATACAGAAGAAAAGCGTCAAAAACTTAATCAAAACTTGCAGAAGATGTCAGATGAGCTCGTGATAAAAAATGCGAAGCATTCATCTAGATTAAAACAAACAATCGAAGTGTTATCAAAAATTGGAGAGATGAAAGATGGGTATACGGCAGGACATCAAAGGATAGTAGCATTGTTGTCTTGTGCAATTGCCCAAGAAATAAAACTGTCTGATGATGTTATACATAACCTATCTATTGGTGCACTTCTTGATGATATTGGTAAAATTGGCATTTCTTCTGGTATTCTAAATAAACCTTGAAAATTATCTAAACTGGAATATCAAATAATACAAGTCATGATGAAAATGGTTATGAGATAGTAAAAGGAATGGATTTTCCTAAACAAGTTATCAAGATGATTCATCAACATCATGAACGTTTGGATGGTTCGGGTTATCCTCAAGATTTGATTGGAGATCAAATCATTCTTGAAAGCAGAATTCTAGCTGTGGCCGATGTAGTAGAGTCCATGTCTTCGCATCGCCCTCATAGACCTGCACTAGGGGTGGAGCTTGCATTGGAAGAGATTTTAAATCATAAAGGAACTAAATTTGATAGTGATGTTGTAGATGCATGTATTAAAGTGTTTAGAGAACATGGATTTACATTTTCTTATTAATAATGCAAGGTACTTTTTAGGAAGATAAGAAGTGCCTTGTTTTTAAAATTTTAGTGAACAAAAAGTAAACTTGGTAGAACTTCAGTGTAAAACACGCTATTTTTTTGTTAAGTAGCAATAAACTTAGTAATGATAAGATATATAATATGTAATGGTTTGCTACAAAAGTATCAAGTCTTTTTTTTCATGCAGAAAAAGGAATTGATCCAATCTTTTAAAGTATACAGTTTTGTATAAGCTCAATTTTAATCTTTTTAAAGATTCTTTAATTTTAATTGTTCAACCTTTTAACGAATGTATAAAAATTTAACGATTACTTAACTATTTATACTATCATTTAACAATTAACGATTATTATAACTATTTACGCGATTACATAACAATTTAACAATTATCAATATATAAAATACAGAAACAAAGTTATTATAACCGACTATAAATGAAGTTTTTCTATCATTTACATTTTATTAATAGTTATCTCCTTAATGATAAAATAAGTACACAGGGAGATATAACAACAATTAATATTTTGTATTAATTTAATCGGACTATAAAGTCTACATTATATAAAAACAAAATAATTAAAAGCATAATGACTTTATTGTTCTAACATTACAAGGCAATTATTATGCTTATTTTTTTATTATCTAGAATTGAAAATATAATTATAATTAGATATTATGAAAAGAAGAATATGAGAGTAGCTTCGCTTGCCCATACTATTTTTAGCATTGTTTATGGTTTATATATTTTTTATTCCGATGTTTTATTTAAGCATGTTATTAACAGTTTCTAGAAGTGATACTCCAATTAGAACATTGTCTCAAATTTTATTATATACTGAAGATTTATCGTTTACTAATATAGGCACTTTTACTAGTATTCAGCTAGACTTATTTTATTTATTAATATCTTCTATTGTATTACTTATTTAGAAATAACAAGTTATATTTCTATTTATATTAAAAATGATTTATATTTTCAGATTAAAAAATTACTTATTAAATTTATACTTATTTGTATTTACCATTTACAAAAATATTTATAATCAATTGCCGATTTAGAAATTAATAATTATTCTGTTTATTTAACTAAGTACTAAGAATAGTGCATATTATATAAAGGAGGATAATTATATGATAAAAAATTTGCGTAAAAAAGGTTTTACTATTGTAGAACTAGTTATTGTTATTGCAGTTATTGCAATTTTAGCTGCAATTCTTATTCCAACATTCCCAAGCATTGTTAATAAAGCAAATGCTTCTGCAATACAAGCTGAACTAAAAAGTGCTAAAACCCAATATATTGCGGAAGCATCAGATGATTATAATTATGATCCAGATTTAAATTTAGTATTTAAACACACTAACAATAAAGGAAAAATCATATATTATTTAGAAGAAAGTGGAAGTTTTATACCAGTGAAGGTTTTAATTTTAAAGATAATGCTCTTATAGAGGGTGTATACTTTGTTCCTTTACAATATAAAAGTGGTATTGATGAATGGCTATTTGCTGAATTTGGAGAAGGACTGTGGGTGTCATTGTTTATTTAGGAGGTCCAGAAGTATACTCTTATGCATCTCTTGTTGAAATGAGAGACTTAGCTTATGGAGGTGGTAAATATGATAATAATCTTTTACCAACTTGGAAAGCTATTGATTCAGGATATGAGGTAACTGGAACATTAAATTATCAATATTTGACTGTAGCTAATAATAATCCTTTAGGGTTTTTAAGTACTGAACTTTGGTTTCTAAAGTTTTCAATAATGCCACCTAATGATTTTGCACCAACAGCTGATACTAAAATTTAAGTGCTAAGTGGAATTTTACTTTCTGGTGATGTTGTTTTAGAATTTTTAGATGGTTCATCCGATTGGATTGTTGGAATTTCTCCTAATGAAAATGTTACGGTAACCATTGATTGGGTTAGAGATGGAACTTATTTCAAAAAAAATTTATTTTATAGACTTATCTAAAGTGATTTTAGCGCCAAAGCTAACTCCATAATATAAAATTATTAAGAAAAAGGTAATTGCTATTTCAATATTAGCTGTTACCTTTTTTATAATGCTTATAAATAGAATTAAACATATCATAGGGTTTTACGATATTATTTACATTATTTAATATAAAAACAAAAATCTTATTACTATAAAA
>JBAYZB010000291.1:0-3872 GCA_041672765.1 Gammaproteobacteria bacterium
GTGCCAGATGTATACTGTATCTTCCTTTTGCCCATGACGATCGATGCGTCCATTCCTTTGTTCCATTACATTCGGATTCCATGGTATTTCAACATGTATAAGGTAGTTGCAATGGTTCTGTAGATCGATACCTTCCGATGCGGCATCAGTAGCCAACAAGATTCTAACCGGAGAATCTTCGGGACTAGCTTGAAAAGCTGCTTTCACCACTTCTCGCTCATCAGATGCCATGCTTCCATGAAGATACATCAGATGAATGCCACCAAAACCATGAGTCGTCAGTATCTGTTGCAGCCAGGAGTGTGTCGCGCGATACTCAGTGAACAGAATTACTCTCTTGTGGTTCCATTGGCCATCGGTTTTCAAATGCTCTGCAAGCCAGCTAAGTATGGCTTTAGCCTTGGAATCGACCCGATTACGTTCTTTATCTGCCCATGTAGATAAGCGAACCAGAATCTCTTTCTGGTGCTGAGACAATGGATTCGAAAGTTCGCTAGCTAACTGGACGGCTTCATGTTGTGCCGTTTCGGCCAGAGCATCGTCAGAATAATCTTCCTCCACTTTCAAAATTGCTTTACGTAGTATCTTGTCGTCAAATGTGGTTCTATTGGCTTGAGGTTTTCTCCGCTCAAGTGTTTCTCTATGTTTTGCCAGTGTGAGAGCAAATGCTAAAGGAGATGAGAAAAGCCGTTTCTTGAGAAGTATGTGAACAAAATGCGTACCATATTCGAATCTGGAGCCCTTGACACTCGATAAACGATCGGAAGTGAAATCCTTCAGAAGAGAGTGAATTTGGCGTTCCTCGTCGGTATATTCTATCTCCAAGCACTCCAGTTTCCTCTTAGGGAAAACAGGTTTCCCATCGGCATCGACAATATCGCTCTTCATTCTACGAACCATGACCCGATGCAGTTGTTTTTCATCAGGCATCACAGTCCTGGCGAAACGCTGATCATCGAGCAGTTCCAACATAGAAGTAAACGATTCCTGATATCCATTATGAGGTGTAGCGCTAAGGAACAGGTGGTGATTGAAATGTGGAGAAAGCATCCGCACGACCCTCGTTCGAAGGCTCTCAATAGCATACAATGATGAAGCTGCAGGAGAAATATTATGTGCCTCGTCCACTACTAAGATGTCGAATTTTCGTGGATAGGTGATGTAGGGAGGCAGTACATCCTTGATGAACCGATAACCCTCTCCGCTCTTTATCCAGTCCATCGAAGTTATCAGACGCGGAAACGAGGTCCAAGGATTTACATGAATTCCTCTTTCGCGACGGAGTTGTTTTAAATAGTCAGTATCTACGATACGAAACTCAAGGCCGAACTTTTCCTGCATCTCTTGCTGCCATTTTATCTGCAGACTGGCAGGACAAATTACGAAGACCGTTCTGGCTCTATGACGGACCAAAAGTTCCTGAATTACCAATCCCGCCTCAATCGTCTTACCGAGTCCAACATCATCTGCTATAAGTAGATTTACCCTCGCCATTTCAACAGCTCTGACCAAGGGATCTAGTTGGTAATCCTCTATGCTGATTCCGCTGCGAAATGGGGACTGAAGAAAGGTACGATCGGCATTTGTAACTGCCCCCCAACGAACAGCATCCAAAAAAGCCTCCAAACGGTCATTGCCGTCCCATCCATTGATTGATGGAAGTCCCGCTCTCTCCAGTATTCTTGCTCCAGGCTCTAGCTGCCAAATGACCTGTATCTCTTCTCCAATAGAATCTTCTTCGAGGGAACTCAGTTCTACAAGATGATGGTCGCTATCCCCTGTAACTGGCAAAGAGCTGGATTGAACATCAGTCACTACCCATTGTCGCCGTCTTACTTCTACAAGTTGGCCTGGCTCGGGGACTGAACTGAGATAGACTAAACTTTGCTCCTTTGCATCAGTTAGAGCCATTTGTGTTCTCAATACTCATCTCCCTATGATACCCCTTGCGAATGCTGGCTGATATATGCTTCAGAAGACTTGCTCCGATAACTTCACCTAGAGTCACAGGAACAGCATTACCTATCAACCTGCCTATAGACCTTTGCAGAATGGGGTCTCCAGGACGAGTGAATTTGTAGTCGATAGGAAAACTCTGTAGAATGGCCCCTTCCCTGAGAGAAATTGCCCTGTCCTGTTCTGGGTGTCCGAAACGCCCATTCCCATATCCGTAGAATTGCGTGGTAATAGTCGGAGAAGGCTCATCCCAAGACATCCTGCCATAGACACTTGGATAAGTCTTGCCTGATTCTTTTGTATGACATGCAACCAATAGTTCCTTAGGCCAATCGCGCCAAGTACCTCCAGGTCTGGACGCCTTTATTCTGCGTAGATTTATCTCGGATAACTCCGATGACCTATGCAGCGGATCATCGGGATGAGTCGATCCAGCCTTGATTGGTGGCAATTTGCCAATTGCTTCCATTACCGAACACGATTTATTTCCGAATTGTTCAGGAGTCAGCAAGGCTAATGGACCGATTTTGGAAGCAAGCAGAACGAGGCGATTACGCTTCTGGGGAATTCCATATTGTGCGCAATTGATCACTTTGTAATCGACTGAGTATCCATTGCTCCGGAGGTTTGAAACGAACTTATGAAAAACATTCTGATCCTCTAATCCTGGCACGTTTTCCATTGTCACGAGTTCAGGTAGAAGTCCACTCACAAGTCTTGAGAAATGCTCTAAAAGCCACCAGCGTTTGTCTGATTCATCAGCTTTCTGGTTGTAAGTTGAAAAGGTCTGGCAAGGTGCACATCCTGCCAGTAACTTAATTTCACCCTTATTGTAACATTGGTTTAAATCGTTAATACCTAAGTCTTCTACCGATCGGAGCAGAAATTTCGCCTTATTATTTGCAATAAATGGATACTCGCAGGCTGGATCGATATCTACCCCTAAGCGCACGTCTATACCAGCTCTTTCAAGCCCGTGTGTCAAGCCCCCGACCCCACAAAAAAGGTCTATGGCCGCAATAATATCTTTCTTGCGCTTCATGTCATGCATCTATATCTCCACATGCAATAGTTCTACAGTATACCTAAGTTAACGGACAACTCAACCACTTTAGTTTTACGCTCGTCTTTGTCAAGAGTTGTTTTCGCCCCGTTTGTCGCTCTGGCCTACATTATTGTGATATTCACCCTAGCTGCACATTCTTCGGTAATCTGAGACATTTGCATACCTTGAAATGTTCTTTTACATATTCATTCTGAGAATTACCTTTTGGGTTTCTATTTCAAATGCTTCTATCTCCTCTTCCAGAGGCTCCGGGCCTTCCACTTTGAGTTTCCATGCATCCATATCCTCTTGCTGCTTTTGCTGCTTACGCAACTCGGCACAGTGACTTATCAGTTCTTTGAGGATGCCACGCTTAATCTTGATTCCAATATTGCCGACGTCCTTCTTGGTTAACACGCAGTAACCATATTGGTTAACGCCTATCACACCTGCCGAAGCCAGGGCTTCCAGATAGACGAAGACCCACTGGCGGCTTCTCCCGAAGGCTTCGGCAATGCTTCTGATTGAGGTGAAGCTGCGTTTTTCGATCAGATTGAGAAGTGCCAGGGCTGCCTTAGGATCGAAGTGCCAGTTAGGGCGCATTTGCTTGTCTACATTAGTGCTGAAGCGATTGCTGCGGGCATAAATCGGCTCACGATTGCTGATCAGTTTGATTGTCTTGTCTCTGATCATTTCTACCATTACAGGCTCCACATCATCGATATCCAGTCCCGTCATATTGGCGATTAAATTCGCATCGAAGGGCTTGTTGTACTGGTTAACGAAGTTCAATACGAGTTCTCTGGCGGTCATAGGTCTCTCCCCAGGTCGAGATCGGCGATACAGAGTTGGGGATTCTTTGCTTTAGCCC
>JBAYZB010000292.1:0-3860 GCA_041672765.1 Gammaproteobacteria bacterium
GCTTGCGGCCATTTTTGGGGTGTTCATGGCTTGGGGGATCGGGGCAAACGACGTGGCCAATGCCATGGCCACCTCCGTGGGTTCCCGGGCGCTGACGATCCGGCACGCCATCATCATCGCGGCGGTCTTTGAATTTGCCGGCGCGTTCTTCGCCGGCGGCGAGGTGACCGCCACCATCCGCAGCAATATCGTGGAACCCAGCGCACTGAATGGCAGCGCCCACCTGTTGATCTACGGCATGCTCGCCTCGCTGCTGGCGGCGGGCATCTGGCTGCTGGTGGCAACCCATAACGGCTGGCCAGTGTCCACCACTCACTCCATTGTCGGCGCCATCGTGGGCTTCGCGTCCGTGGGGATCGGCATCGAGGCGGTGCGCTGGGAGACGATGGGCACCATCGTGTCGAGCTGGGTGGTCTCGCCGGTGCTCGCCGGCATCATCGCGTATGTCCTCTTCATGAGCGTACAGCGGCTGATCCTGAACGACCCCGACCCGTTTCACAAAGCCAAGCGGTACGTGCCGGCTTACATCTTCCTGGCCGGCTTCCTCGTTTCCTCCGTGACCCTCCTCAAAGGGCTGAAGCATGTGGGCCTGGAATTGACGGAGACACAAAGCTATCTGCTCGCCGTGGTCATCGGGCTGGTGGCCATGGGCCTGAGCAAGCTCGCCATACGCCGGATCACCATCGACCCGGCGGCTGACCGCGAGTTCCACTTCGCGAGTGTCGAAAAGGTATTCGGCATCCTGATGATCGTCACCGCCTGCACCATGGCCTTCGCCCACGGTTCCAACGACGTGGCCAATGCGATGGGCCCCATGGCCGCCATCATCAGTGTGGTGGAATCGAGCGGGGATCTGGCACAGCAAGCGCCGGTGCCGGCCTGGGTGCTGTTCGTCGGGGCCGTCGGCATCGTGGCGGGCCTGATGATGTACGGTTACAAGGTCATCACAACCGTGGGCAACGGCATCACCGACCTCACCCCCAGCCGCGGCTTTGCCGCCGAGCTGGCGACGGCGGGGACAGTGGTGTTGGCAAGCGGCACCGGCCTGCCCGTGTCCACCACGCATACCCTGGTCGGCGCGATACTGGGCGTCGGACTGGCACGGGGAATTGCGGCGCTCAACCTGCGCGTGGTGCGCAATATCTTCATGTCCTGGATCGTCACGCTGCCCGCGGGCGCCATTCTGGCGATAATCTTCTTCTATATTCTCAAGGCCATGTTCATGTAACCGCACGGGCACATCCCGATGACCGACCGCTATGCCGTCATGGGCAATCCCATCGCCCACAGCAAATCACCCGCCATCCACGCCATGTTCGCGCGCCAGACCAGGCAGGACCTCAGCTACACCGCCATCCTGGTGGAGCTTGGGAAGTTTGCCCAGGCATTGGAGGAGTTTCAGGCAAGCGGTGGCAAGGGCCTGAACGTCACCGTGCCGTTCAAGCAGGAGGCCTGGCAGCAGGCCCACCAGCGCAGCGCCCGCGCCGAGCGGGCAGGGGCCGTGAACACCCTGGTGCTGCAACCCGATGGCACGCGCTACGGCGACAATACCGACGGCGTCGGGATGGTAAGAGACCTGCGGCAGAATCACGGGGCCGCGATCGCCGGCCGCCGAGTGCTGCTGCTGGGCGCGGGCGGGGCGGTGCGCGGCGTGCTCGGCCCGCTGCTGGAGGAACAGCCGGCGCAGCTCGTTATCGCCAACCGCACCGCCAGCAAGGCAGTGGAACTGGCGCAACTCTTCGCCGACCTCGGCCCGGCGGAAGGCTGCGGCTTCGACGAGCTGACAGGCCGGCAGTTCGATCTCGTCGTCAACGGCACCGCCGCGAGCCTGCAGGGCGAGGTGCCGCCGCTGCCGCCCGGCATCCTGGCGGACGGCTGCCTGTGTTACGACATGATGTACGGCGCTGAACCGACACCTTTCATGCGCTGGGCCGCGGCCCAGGGCGCTGCCCGGACGCTGGACGGCCTCGGCATGCTGGTAGAACAGGCGGCGGAATCCTTCTACCTCTGGCGCGGCGTGCGGCCCGATACGGGGCCTGTGATCGAGGCCTTGCGCAGAGGTTGACGAAGCGCTCTCCTACTTCCTTTTGGTTTTTTCCTTTCTCTGATTCAAGCAATCCTATTGCATTCTTTGCGTCCTTCGCGCCTTTGCGTTTAACCAACCATCGCCTACCGCATCGTCACCAGTTCTTCCGCCGCCGTCGGGTGGATCGCCACGGTGTCGTCGAAATCCGCCTTGGTGGCCCCCATGCGGATCGCCACCGCAAACCCTTGCAGCATCTCATCCGCTCCCGGCCCCATGATGTGGCAGCCGACGATCTTTTGTTGCGCGCCCACTGTGACGAGCTTCATCGCCATGCGCCTCTTCCTGCCGGTGGGCGCGTAATACATCGGCGTGAAACTCGTCTGATAGACCTTCACAGCATCGCCATGCAGCGCCCGGGCCTGCTCCTCCGTGAGTCCGACGGTGCCGATGGGCGGATGGCTGAACACCACGGACGGAATGTTCTCGTAGGGCAGATGGCGATCGGGCTTGCCGCCGAAGAGCCGGTCGGCGAGGCGCCGGGCGGCGGCGATGGCAACCGGAGTAAGGGCCACGCGGCCAGTGGCGTCGCCCACGGCGTAGATGCCAGGGACGTTGGTGTTCTGATAGGCGTCCGTGGGAATGAAACCGTTGGCGTCCACCCGCACGCCCGCCGCTGCGAGATTCAGCCCGGCGGTATCGGGCATGCGCCCCACTGCCCAGATGACGGTGTCGAATCCCGCGATCCGCTCGCCGTTGCAGGAAATGTTCAGGGTGCCGTCGCCGTGGCGTTCGATGGCATCCACCTTGCTGTCGACATGGATGCTGATGCCGTCGCCCAGCAGCTCTTCCATCAGGCCGGTGCGCAGCATGGAATCGAAGTTGGGCAGGAAGTCCTCTTCGCTGCGCAGCAGCATGGTCACCCGGCTGCCCAGCGCGCCCAGCATGCCCGCCAGTTCCACGGCGATATAGCCGCCGCCGATGATCGCCACCCGGTCCGGCCGGCGCTCCAGCTCGAAGAAGCCGTCCGAGGTGATGCCGAACTCGGCCCCCGGCACGTCGAGCACGATGGGCTTGCCGCCCGGGGCAATGACGATGTGGTCGGCGCTGTAGCGCTTGCCATCCACCTCGACGGTGCGGGCGTCCACGAAGCGGGCGAAGCCGCGGATCTCGTCGATGCCGGAGTCGGCCAGATAGGTGTGATACCAGCGGTTGATGCCGCTCACGTAGGCATCGCGCGCCGCCTTCAGCTTGCCCCAATCGAAACCCTGCATTTCCAGGGAAAAGCCGTAATCCAGCGCGTCGTGCACCGCATGGGCCAGAGTGGCGGCGTACCACATCACTTTTTTCGGGACGCAGCCGCGATTGACGCAGGTGCCGCCCAGCTCGCGCGCCTCGATCACCGCGCACTTGGCGCCGTAGCTCGCCGCCCGCTCGGCCGCCGACAGCCCACCGCTACCGCCGCCAATGGCGATCAAATCGTAGTGTTGACTCATGCTTGTATCCTTCTTGCCTGTCCGGTACCGGCCCCGAATTGTAGCAGGCGGGGCGCAAGCAACGATCCCGCCGCTACGCGGTAGATACCGTGTCGGTCATCAAGCGTTTTTCGGGTTCCAAACGGGGGATTAAGCGCAAAGACAAGAAGCGCGGGTTTGACTCCCGGCTCCGGCACGCTCCCGGACCCTACGACGGTCCGTTTAAGCTGCCGTAATTCTCGCAACAAATTTCTCGCGCCTTTGCGTTGACCGCTGCCGCGCAGGAAGCCCGGCGGCGGCTCGCTCCCCCGGCATCCGCACTCCTCGATGAAACGTCCGGACTAGAAACGGTAGCCCAGATG
>JBAYZB010000293.1:0-3859 GCA_041672765.1 Gammaproteobacteria bacterium
CCCGCCCACCTGTGCGGCAAGCGCATCGGAGATGTAGTCGCCGTTCAGATTCAGCGTCGCGATGACGCTGTACTCCGCCGGCCGCAGCAGGATCTGCTGCAGGAACGCGTCCGCAATCACGTCCTTAATGATTATCTCCTTGCCGGTCTTGGGATTACTCAGCCGGCACCACGGTCCGCCGTCGATCTCCACGGCTCCGAACTCTTCCTTGGCGAGTTCGTAGCCCCAGTTCTTGAACGCGCCTTCCGTGAACTTCATGATGTTGCCCTTGTGCACCAGGGTCACGGAATCGCGGTCGTTGTCGATGGCGTACTGGATCGCCTTGCGCACCAGACGCCGCGTGCCGTCCCGCGAAACCGGCTTGATGCCGATGCCGGAGCTTTCGGGGAAGCGGATCTTCTTGACGCCCATCTCCTGCTGCAGGAAATCGATGATCTTCCTGACCTCCGGCGTTCCCGCGGCCCACTCGATGCCCGCGTAGATGTCCTCCGAGTTCTCACGGAAGATCACCATGTCGGTCTTTTCGGGCTCCTTGAGCGGACTCGGCGTGCCGGTGTAATAACGTACCGGTCGCAGACACACATAGAGGTCCAGCTCCTGCCGCAGCGTCACGTTGAGCGAGCGGATGCCGCCCCCGACCGGAGTGGTGAGCGGGCCCTTGATGGAGACCACGTAACGCTTCACCGCATCCAGGGTCTCATCCGGCAGCCAGACGCCCTCGCCGTAGACCTTCAGCGACTTCTCCCCCGCATAAACTTCCATCCACGCGATGGAGCGCTCTCCGCGGTAGGCCTTTTCCACCGCCGCATCCACGACTCTGCGCATTACCGGAGTGATGTCGACCCCGATGCCGTCCCCCTCGATGAACGGAATGATCGGGCGCGCGGGGACGTTCAGGGAAAAGTCGGCGTTGACGGTAATTGCCTCACCGTCAGCAGGGACAACGATGTTCTTGTATGCCATTGAAAAACTCCGGTAGCTGGACAAATGGTAGCCTTGCATTCTAGCATTCCCCGTAGCCTCTGGCGAAAGCCTGGCATTGCTGCGCGCAACCCCTCTTCTCGCGAGACTCTCCCCCTGACAGCCAGTGCCATGATCTGGAAACCCCATGTGACAGTCGCCGCGCTGGTGGAACGCGAAGGCCGTTTCCTCATGGTCGAGGAAGAGGTCGATGGCGCGATCGTGTACAACCAGCCGGCCGGACACCTGGAACAGGGCGAGAGCCTGACCGAGGCCGTGATCCGGGAAACCCTGGAAGAAACCGGCTGGCACTTTCTTCCCACCGCCCTGGTAAGCATTTACCGCTGGATGAAGCCGGCCGATGGCGGGACCTACCTGCGGTTCTGCTTTGCCGGCCAGTGCGAGCGCCACGACCCGGCACGCCCCCTCGACACCGGAATTCTGCGCGCCGTTTGGATGACACCGGACGAGTTGCGGCAGATTGCGCCCCAACTGCGCAGCCCGATGGTACTGCGCTGCATCGACGATTACCTCGCGGGGCACCGCCACCCCCTCGATCTGCTGGCCGATCTGTAGCGCTCCGCCCCGATCCGGCTGGACGGCTTTGAGCGGCCTGTGCAGGCACCAATGTGGTATCATTTCCCGCTTTCAGGGCTCATCTTTCAACCTCTTCCGGATCGTTGGATCGACATTTTCCAATCATGACCGCACGCACGAAACAGCGCGTCATCGTCGGCCTGTCGGGCGGGGTCGATTCGGCCGTGGCCGCCCTGCTCCTGCGCCAGCAGGGCTTCGACGTGCAGGGCCTGTTCATGAAGAACTGGGAGGAAGACGATCGCGACGGCTACTGCGGCGCCGCCGCGGACCTGCAGGACGCCCGGCAGGTCTGCGAGCGTCTCGAAATCCCCCTGCACAAGGTCAATTTCGCCACCGAGTACTGGGACCGCGTATTCCAGTATTTCCTGCAGGAATACCGCGCCGGACGCACCCCGAACCCGGATGTCCTGTGCAACACGGAGATCAAGTTCAAGGCCTTCCTGGAACACGCCTTGAACCTTGGAGCCGATCTGATCGCCACCGGCCATTACGCTCGCATCGAGCACCGGAACGGAAAATACCGCTTACTCAAGGCCCGGGACGCGGCGAAGGACCAAACCTATTTCCTGCACGGTCTGAGCCAGGCGCAGCTCGCAAAGACGCTATTCCCGCTGGGCGAGCTGGAAAAATCCGAAGTGCGGCGCATTGCCGCCGAGGCCGGTCTCACCAATCACGCCAAGAAGGACAGCACCGGCATCTGCTTCATCGGCGAGCGCCGGTTCCGCGATTTTCTCAGCCGCTATCTGCCGTCCCAGCCGGGCGAGATGCGCACCCCCGACGGCACGCTTGTCGGCATGCACCAGGGTCTGATGTACTACACGCTGGGGCAGCGCCAGGGCCTGGGCATCGGCGGGATGCGCGGCGCCTCCGAGGCCCCCTGGTACGTGGTGGGCAAGGATCTGGAGCGCAATGTGTTGCTGGTGGCCCAGGGACACGACCATCCCCAGCTCTACCATCGCGGACTGATAACCGGCAAGGTCCACTGGATCGACGGCATGCCGCCGGAACTGCCGTTCCGCTGCCAGGCCAAGACCCGCTATCGGCAGTCGGATCAGGCATGCATGATCACCGAAAGCACACATGGACATTGCCACGTGGTCTTCGACGAACCGCAGCGGGCGATGACCCCGGGTCAGTACGTGGTTTTCTATCGGGCGGACGAATGTCTGGGCGGCGGCGTGATCGACGACGTCTTCGATGTCGATATGGCCGCGTGAATTCGTCCTGACCGGGAGCACCGGACCATCCAAATGCCTATGAACAAGAAATCACATCAACAACGGAGCGCTCCATGGCCGGTTCGATAAGGGATCGCGCCATTGCCCTAGCCGGCGTTTGCCAGGCCGCCTACCTGGTGCAGCAGGTGGCGCGCCGCGGCAGCGCCGAGCCCGACAGCACCGAGGCCTCCATCGGCAGCATCTTCAAGATCGACGCGCGCGATGTCGTGGACATCTTTGACGGCGTGTACGGCGTAGCACGTGGCATCAAGGTGCTGCGCAGCCAGATCGGCACCGCCACCCAGGCCTGGGATAAGGAGCTGATCCGTTACATCGCGGGAATATTGCAACTGGAGCGCAAGTTCATACGCCGCCGCGACATGGTGGAAAAGCTCCGGGCCGGCATCCTCCAGGCCGGCACCCAGGCCGAGATGTTCTCCGTGACCCATCCGAATGTCATTGCACGTCTCGCGGACCTCTACGTGCAGACCATCAGCACCCTCACGCCCCGCATCGTGGTCACCGGCGAGCAGGCGCACCTGTCGAATCCCGATAATGCCAACCTGATCCGCGCCCTGCTGCTGGCGGGCATCCGGTCCGCCGTGCTGTGGCGCCAACTCGGCGGCAAGGGCTTGCAGTTGCTGTTCGAGCGGGGCGCGTTGCTGCGCGAAGCAAACCAACTGCTCAGCGCACCGTCCGGGAACTGACGCCGGCCTCAAGGCTATCCTCACTCAACCAAATGGCCGATAATTTTTGTTCGGCACATTGAGATAACTATATGCAGGACACCTACCAGACGCGTGCGACCCTGAAGGTCGGCGGTCGAAGCTATGCCTACTACAGCCTCAAGGCGCTGCAGGACCGCTTCGACGTCGCGCGCCTGCCCTACTCGCTCAAGATCCTCCTGGAGAACCTGCTGCGGTGCGAAGATGGCGTCAACGTGCACGCGGCGGATATCGCGGCCCTCGCCGCCTGGAACCCGGCGGAGAAGCCCGCCGGCGAGATCGCCTTCACCCCGAGCCGCGTGCTCCTGCAGGATTTCACCGGCGTGCCGGCGCTCGTGGACCTGGCCGCGATGCGCGACG
>JBAYZB010000294.1:0-3843 GCA_041672765.1 Gammaproteobacteria bacterium
AAGCTGACACTAAGTTTCGGGATCTTGAGGAATGGGACTCACTATCCGCTCTTTCAGTGATTGCTATGATAGATGAGGAGTATGAGATTCAGATTACTGGGGCAGATCTGAGATCGGTATCCACGATAAAGGAACTATGTGATCTTGTCGCTTCGAAAAAATGACAACTACGCTAAGAGGCTATATCAGCACAATGATTATCAATCAGGTGGATTAGTATGGCAATGATTAAATTCGATGGTGTTGGCATTTCAGCCATAGCCGCTTGTGTGCCCAAGGACAAGATCATTAATCTGGAAGCGACAGAGTATTTTCCTCCTGATTCAGTGGCTGCAGTTGTTGACAAAATTGGTGTTTTTGAGCGAAGACAAGCAGATGCTAGCACATGTGCGTCAGATCTTGCCGTTGCTGCAGCTGAGAAGCTGTTTGCAGATAATTCCATCAATCCTGATGATGTTGATGCTTTGATCTTTGTTTCTCAGACTCCAGATTATAGAATGCCGGCAACTGCATTTCCAATACAACACAGACTCGGGATTTCGAAGAAAGTAATTGCTTTCGACGTGAATCTAGGGTGTTCTGGTTTTTTGCATGGCTTATACCTTGCATATAGCTTACTTCAGAATGAAGCCATAGAAAACGTACTTCTTCTAAATGGAGAAACCAGGACTAAGGTTTATTCCAAGAAGGATAGACGCGTTGCATTCCTCTTCGGTGATGCAGCGTCTGCAACGCTGGTAAATAAATCCGGTAATTATGGATTAAGCTATTTTTCGATTGGATCTGATGGTGAGAATTCACATATGGTGATGATACCAGGCGGAGGGTATAGAAATCCCAGTTCAGTTGAAACACTAAAAGAAAGGGTTGTTGATGAGAATGGAAACATCAGGACCGACGAGCAAGGATATATGATGGGAGAGGATGTCTTAGGACTCTTTATGCGAGTTATGCCTAAAGATATCAAATCTCTTATCGAGTTCTCAGGGATGGACAAAGATATTATAGATTTCTTTGTTATCCACGAAGGAAGCAAATACTTATCTTCATTCATCAAGAAAAGGCTAAAGCTTCCTGAAGAGAAAACACCATCGATACTGTCCAAATTTGGTAACACATCTTCAGTATCCATTCCCCTGAATATTGTTAGCGAACTGCGAGGAAAACTTGAGGGGAACAAAGAATTGCTAATGACAGTTCTTGGGGTTGGCATGACTTGGGCTTCTGCCATCATTCAAGCAGATAACCTTAATGTGAGTGAGCTTGTGGAGTTATAGACTTATGGATAGTAACAATAATCCATTTTCACTCGTAGGGAAAACAATCCTCATCACAGGGGCATCCTCCGGAATAGGGAGAGCCTGTGCCATCCAGTGCTCAAAGATGGGGGCAATGCTTGTTATCACGGGAAGAAACCAGGCTAGGCTTCAGGAAACATTGGCTAACCTAGCCGGCGACAATCACATACTTATCCCTGCAGACTTAACAGATGAGAATTGCATCCATGAGCTAGTTGAGGCGACTCCTGCTTTGGATGGATTGGTTCTAAATGCCGGGATTAATCCAAAATCGCTGGTCAAATTCATCAAACATGACATTCTTGAGGAAGTGTTTTCCACAAATGTGTTCAGTCCTATACTGCTTGTTCAGAGCTTAGTTAAGAAGAAGAAAATCAATAAGGCAGCCTCGATTGTATTTATGTCTTCGATATCGACCTCTTACGCATCGGTGTCAAATTCGGTGTATTCTGCATCAAAAGGGGCAATAAACTCTTTTATGAAGGTGCTTGCTTTGGAGTTAGCTCCCCAAAAGACACGGGTGAATGCAATTCAACCGGGCATGGTTAGGACAAAAATGATGGAAGCTTATGCCATACAGGAAGAGCTGGATGCCTGGGAAAAATCTTATCCCCTGGGCAGATTTGGCGAACCCGAAGACATCGCCAATGCTTGCGTTTATCTTTTATCTGAAGCTGCCGCATGGGTTACCGGCACCATTCTGACAGTGGATGGTGGGATAACTCTCCGGTAATAATGATCTGACTTTCGAAAAGGTAGGTTTGAATGATAAAAATTCATAATTCATATAATGGACTAAGATCAATCCTGGTGGTTCTGGCTCTTCTTCTGATCTTATTCACTTTCTCCTGCTCAGAATCAACTTCTCCCAAAACGGGCTCACTTTCCGGCAGAGTTTTGTTGGTCAATGATACCGGCGATCTTTCCCTGGATCCTGTTGACTTCTCCGGAGTTACGATTGCCTTGTATGAACTGGCTGTTTTGGATACGACCATAGTACGGATCACTCAGGAGTATCCCAATATTGGAGTTCAGATAAGTCAGGAGACGGAGTTTGATCACCGTTTACAGAATCCGGTTGCAGTAGTGGTTTCAGATGCTGATGGGAATTATGAATTTACCAAAATACCATATGGAGACTACAACTTGAGTGTGATGAAGCAGGGATGGGGATTTCGTTACTTGTACAATATTGAAGTGACAGATTCCAGAAGCGACAACACATTGCGTTTTATTAGTCCACAAGGCTCAACTCCGCAAGAACAGTCATCATCGAATAATCATAACAACTCACGAAGACAGGTAACGCTGTATCCAGAAACATCCTTGGCGCAGACAGTGGCTTCCAGTATTATTTTTAAGCAAGATCATGTCTATCTGGCACCTTCAGATGTAACTGTCCTATCGGATGTAGTGATTGAGGGTGGTACGGTTATTGCTCTTGCAGAAGGGACAAGGATTGTATTTCACGGCAATGTAACATATGAAGGCACTGGGAAGTTTGTAAGATTTACAAGTCATGATAGTGTTGATTCTCTACCTTCGGGACACAGAGTCGAGCCAAAGCTGTTCGACAAGGCTTTCTTTAATGGGAGTTATGACTACAATTTGAGCAATGTGATTTTCGAATACTCAATGAATGGATTTGGTGTAGGTGGTGGTAGTTTCAGCCTTTCTCAAAGCATTCTGCGAAGAAACGGAGCTGTAGCGCTTGAGGCTTCTTCTGTGAGTGGAGATCTTATGAACGTGTTGTTTGTTTTAAATCCTCACGTAGCCATATCATCATCTTCCCCTATCGATGTGATTAAATCCATCTTGTGCGGCAGCAGAGAAGCTATAACTATTCAAATGGCAGATTCTACTGTAAAGAATAGCTATTTTTGTGACAACTGGATAGCTTTAAGATTCCTTATGGGTGAACACTCCATCACAAACAATGCCTTTGATCGCAATACTTATGCTATCTCTCCCTGTGCGTCTGACCCTTATATCGCTTACAACAATTTCTACAATAACGTTCAAGATATTGAGACCAACAGATACTGGGGTGGAACGCATGTGTTTTGTAACCCGACAGTATCATTTAATAATTTCTTCTCATCGCGGTTTTATGTTAACTTATTCGGAAGAAACTCCTATTATGCCGGGACTTCCGGTAGTGGAGTTTTGCAGAATCAGATATATCCCAATAACTATCTGATGGCAACAGATATCCAAAACCACATTTTTGATGCTAATTATCCAGATAGCGGTATTGATTATTCAGTTTCATTTACACCAAGATTCACTTCCAGAGTGCAGTCTGCAGGTCTTACTCAGTAAATGAGTGCCCAGATTTGTAGCTGAGTGATCATTGCTTGTATCAATGGTAACCATGTGTCTTCAGCGAGGAGTATCTGATTGATTATCAGTCTATTGGAACTAAGGGCATATATGTTGTTTGCAGATTTCTACTTGAAAATAGCGGGATGAATATTTGTGCTCCCGGTGGGTTAATGTCAGGGGTATTATGGATATCGGTTTAGGAACTTTCGGAAACAGTCAG
>JBAYZB010000295.1:0-3842 GCA_041672765.1 Gammaproteobacteria bacterium
TTCCTCGCGCCACCACTGCAGTTTCGCGCGGGCGACATGCGCCTCCCGGCAGTCGTCCACCGCGTCGTCCACCTCGCGGCAGAAGGCGTAGAGGGCGGTGATCGCCTGCCGCTGTTCGGGGGGCAGGAACAGAAAGCTGTAGTAGAAGCTGGAGCCGCTGCGCGCCGCTTTGTCCTGGCAGTATTCGTCGGGACTCATGCGCGCTGATCGCCACGCGGCGGGTGTCGAGGTGAGACTGCGGGGATGGATCGTGCCATGAGCGCACCCTGGGGAAGCTGTATTGCGGGCAATGATTACATACCCGGGCGCAAAAAATAACTCCTTAAATTCGCGGAGAAAGCTCTGGACCGCCTCCGGGGATGAGCGCGTGCCGGAGCATCCACAGGCGATCGCGCAGCGTCAGGCGGGGGCGGGCGAAGACGTCGGCGTTGGCACGCAACGCCTGCACGATGCGCAGGCCGCCCTGCACGATCAGGCGCAGCTCCAGGCCGATCCTGCCCGGCAGCGCCTCCCCCAGGGGCGCGCCCGACCGCAGCAGGCCCTCGGCGCGCTCCGCCTGGAACGTCATAAGGTTGCCCATGGCGGCGTCGTTGCGCCGGTCCCGCAGGTGCTCTTCGGTGACTCCGAAGCGCTCCATCTCGTCCTGCGGCAGGTAGATGCGGCCCTTTTCGTGATAGTCCTGGGCGATGTCCTGCAGGAAGTTGATGAGCTGCAGGGCGCTGCAGACTGCATCCGACCAGGCCAGATGGCGCGGGGTTTCGGCGCCGAAGAGCTGCAGCATGAGCCGCCCCACGGGGTTCGCGGAATAACGGCAGTATTCCATCACTTCGCCGAAGTCGGCGTAGCGTTTCTTTGTCACATCCATGCGGAACGCCGTCAGGAGGTCGTACAGGGGTTCGAGGGTGATGCCGTGATGGCGGCGGGCATGGTCCAGGGCGACGAAGATCGGATCTTCGCCCGCCGGTTCGCCGTCAGCGAGGGCGTCGAGGCGCTGCTGCAGTTCGGCGAGGCCGGCGAGGCGCTCCGCGCCCGTCAGGTCGCCCTCGTCGGCGATGTCGTCGGCGGTGCGGGCGAAGGCGTAGA
This sequence comes from Gammaproteobacteria bacterium, assembly GCA_041672765.1. Taxonomy (GTDB): domain Bacteria; phylum Pseudomonadota; class Gammaproteobacteria; order JBAYZB01; family JBAYZB01; genus JBAYZB01. The sequence continues at coordinate 1,084 of JBAYZB010000295.1, forward strand.
TGGCGCTCACCGGATCGCGCAGCCGGGCGGGCAGGGCGAAGGAGGCCACCGGGAAGTTCTCGTAATGGCTGCGCGCCAGGCGGCGGCAGTAAGCGTAGGCGGCGTCTGCGTTCATGAGAAGTTGCAACTGTTGATGCAAGGGCGGGCGCCGCTTGCCGTAAAGCGCCTCGGAACCGGTGTTCATTAAACGCAAAGACGCGAAGGGCGCAAAGCTCGCAAAGACGAGAAAGGCTTGGTCTGCGCGGATTGGGCCAGCAGTACCGGCAAACTCCCCAGTCCGTATGGCAACCTATCCACGTTGCCGCGATTTTCTACAATTCTTAGCGCCTTCGCGCCTCTGCGTTGAACTCCTGCGCCTCCGCGCCCTTCACGTAACCTCCGGGCGAAACGGACAGGGTCGTCATTCCGCCTCCACCTTGCGTACCGCCCGCTCCACCGGCTCCAGCGCCTCCAGCGGGCGGCGCGGGCTGATGCCCATCTCCGTGAAGCGCCGCGCGCCGGGCAGCACTTGGCGTTCCAGGGAGCCCACGGCGCTGTTGTAGCACTCCACCGTGCCGCCGATGTGGCGACCGAGCTTGGCGAGGTGCTCGGTGAAGACCGCAAGGCGCTTGTACAGCTCTTCGCCCAGGTCGCGGATCTTCTCGGCGTTCGCCGTCACCGCCTCCTGGCGCCAGCCGTAGGCCACGGCGCGCAGCAGGGCTACGAAGCTGGTGGGCGTGGCGAGGATGACCTTCTGGCTCAGGGCGTCTTCCAGCAGCGTCTGGTCCAGGGTCAGGGCGGCGCTCAGGAACTGCTCGCCGGGGATGAACAGCACCACGAAATCGGGGGCGTTGCGGAACTGGTTCCAGTAGGCCTTGCCCGCCAGTTCCCGCACCCGCTCGCGCACCTTGCGCGCGTGGCGTTCCAGGGCGCGGCCGCGCTCCCCGTCCTCCGTCGCCTCGATGGCGGTCAGGTAGGCGTCCAGCGGGGTCTTGGCATCCACGATGATCTCGCGCCCGTAGGGCAGGCGCACGATCATGTCCGGGCGCAGCGCGCCGTCCTCGCTGTTGCGCTGCTCCTGTTCGTAGAAGTCGCAGTGCTCCACCATGCCGGCCAGTTCCACCAGCCGCTTGAGGGTGAGTTCGCCCCACTGGCCGCGCACCTCGGGCCGGCGCAGGGCCTGCACCAGCCGGCGGGTTTCGCCCTGCAGCTCCTGTTGGGACTGGGCCATGATTTCGAGAAAGCGGGTGAGGGAGCCGTAGGCCTGCTTGCGCTCGTTCTCCATCTCGCGCACCTGCTGCTCGGTCTTCTCCAGGGCCTCGCGGATGGGCTGCACCAGGCCTTCGATGGACTTCTCCTTCTGCGCCAGGTTGGCCTCGGCCTGGATCTGGAACTGCTTCAGGTGCTCCTCGGCGAGCCGCAGGAACTCGATGTTGTTGCTCTTGAGCGCGTCGGCGGACAGGGCGTTGAAGGTCTGGGCGAGGTCGTCCCGCGCCTTTTCGATGGCGGCGAGCCGTTCTTCATGGCCGCGGCGTTCCGCGTCCAGGGTGGCCTGCAGGCGGGCGTTCTCCTCGCGCAGCGCGGCGAGGCGCTTTTGCACGCGCACGTAGGTGATCAGACCGCCCAGCAGCGCGGCGACGATGCCCATCGATGCGAGCAGGATCAGGGAGCCGGTTTCAGTCATTGCGCGTCACCCAATCGAGGATTTCCAGGGGGTGCGCCACCATGCCGTCGGCGCCCCATTCGGCGGGGCGGTCGGTGGCGTCCAGGTAGCCGAACAGCGCCACCAGGGTCTTCATGCCCGCCTGCCTGCCCGCCTCCACGTCCCGCTGCGCGTCGCCCACGTAGAGGCACTCGCCGGGCCGGCTGCCCGCCACCGCACAGGCGTGGAACATGGGCTCCGGGTGCGGTTTGCGCTGTCGGGTGGTGTCGCCGCTGACGATGCAGCAGGCGCGGGACGCAACACCCAACGCCTCCAGCAGCGGCTCGGTCAGCCAGGCCGGTTTGTTGGTGACCACGCCCCATTTCATGCCCTGCCGCTCCAGCGCGGCCAGAAGTTCCTCCATGCCGGGGAACAGGCGGGTACCCCGGGCCAGATTGGCGCGGTAGATCTCCAGGAGGCGTGCCCGCAGCGGCGCAAATCCAGGGTCTTGCGGCCTCAGCCCGAACCCTAGCCGGATCAGGGCGGCGGCGCCGTGGGACACCACCGGGCGGATATGCTCGAAGGGCAGGGCGGCGCAGCCTTGCTCTTCCAGCACGCTGTTCAGGGCGAACGCCAGGTCCGGCGCCGTATCCGCCAGGGTGCCGTCCAGGTCGAACAGCGCAGTCGTGAGGGGAACGGGCTCCAGGTCGGGGAGTGGAGATGAAGTCGGCGCCATGGACGATGCTTAAAGTCTGTAATTGCTCTGCGGGTAACAGGATTCATTGTACGCGCTGTGGCAGCCCGGTGCCCGTGACGCCGTCCCGCCTACTCTTCCCGCACCGCGTGCAGCAGGTAATTGACGCTGATGTCCTTGCCCAGCGAATAGGTCTGGGTGAAGGGGTTATAGCTCATGCCGGTGAGTTCCCGGGCCGCGAGCCCGGCCCGCCGGGTCCAGCCCACGAGTTCCGAGGGGCGGATGAACTTGCCGTAGTCGTGGGTGCCTTTGGGTAACAGCCGCAGCAGATACTCCGCGCCGATGATGGCGAACAGGTAGGACTTGGGGTTGCGGTTGATGGTGGAAAAGAAGACATGGCCGCCCGGCTTGACCAGTTTCATGCAGGCCGCCACGGTGCGCGCC
>JBAYZB010000296.1:0-3829 GCA_041672765.1 Gammaproteobacteria bacterium
GCTGCCAACGCGCGGGGAGTGGAACTACGCTGGCAGCCGGATGTTCTTGCCGCCGTATGCCGGGTCTGGCCGGCCAGCGAATACGTCGCGCGCACCTGCATCCGGGATCCCGCACTCCTGGCGGATCTGCTGAACAGCGGCGATCTGACCGCCCGCTACGAGCCCGGTACCTATGCCGCCCGATTGGAAACGCTCCTCGCCGCGGTCCAGACCGAAGAGGCCCTGCGCAGCGCATTGCGCCGCCTGCGGCACCGGGAGATGGTGCGTATCGCGTGGCGCGATCTGGCCGGCTGGGCGGACCTGGCGGAAACCCTCTCCGATCTCTCCCAGTTGGCGGACGCCTGCCTGGACGGGGCGCTGCGCCGGTTGGATGCCTGGCAACGTGACCTGTGGGGCACGCCGCGCAGCCGGGACGGCGCGGAGCAGTCCCTCGTCGTGCTTGGCATGGGCAAGCTCGGGGCGCGGGAGCTGAATTACTCCTCCGACATCGACCTGATCTTCGCTTTTCCGGAAGAGGGCGATACCGACGGCGCGCGTTCCATCAGCAACGAAGAGTACTTCACGCGGCTGGGCCGGTCCCTGATCAATATCATCAGTGATGCCGCGGCGGAAGGCTTCGTGTTCCGGGTCGATGTGCGCCTGCGGCCCTACGGCGACAGCGGCCCGCTGGTGATGAGCTTCGCGGCGATGGAGGACTATTACCAGTTCCAGGGCCGGGAGTGGGAACGTGACGCCATGATCAAGGCCCGGGTCGTGGCCGGCGACCTGCAGGCGGGCGAGCAGCTTCTGCAGAGCCTGCGTCCGTTCGTGTACCGACGTTACCTGGATTATGGCGCCTACGAGTCGCTGCGCGCGATGCGGGCCCTGATCAGCCGCGAGGTGCGGCGCAAGGGGATGGAAAACGACGTGAAGCTGGGGCCGGGCGGGATTCGCGAGGTGGAGTTCGTGGGCCAGGCGTTCCAGCTGATCCGCGGCGGCCGCGAGCCAGCGCTGCGGGAGCGGGAGATCCTGCGGGTACTGGACTACCTCGGCCAAAGAGGGCACTTACCGGAATACGCGGCCCGCGGCCTGCGGGAGGCGTACATCTTCCTGCGCCGGGTGGAGAACCGCCTGCAGGAATTTCAGGACCGGCAGACCCACGCCTTGCCGGCGGACGAGACCGGCCGCGCCCGGCTCGCCTTTGCCATGGGCTACGGCGACTGGGCGTCGTTCGCCCGTGACTTGGCGCGGCACCGCCGGCTGGTGCAGGGCCAGTTCGAGCGCGTCTTCGCGGCGCCCCAGGCGGATGCCGAAGCGGGCGGTGCGGACCTGGCGGCCCTCTGGCGTGGTGAGTTGGCCGACACGCAGGCGCTGGAAATCCTGCAGCAGGCCGGTTTCGAGGATGCCGGCGAGGCGTTGCGCCTGTTAACCCAGTTGCGGGAAGGGCGGATCTATCGGGTGCTGGGCCAGCAGGGCAAGGAACGCCTGGACCGGCTGATGCCCCTGCTGCTCGCGGCGGCGGGGCAGAGCGCCCGGCCGACGGTCTGCCTGCTGCGCCTGGTCGGCGTGCTGGAAGCCATCGCCGGGCGCATCGCCTACCTGGCGCTGCTGGTGGAAAACCCCATGGCCCTGTCGCAGCTTGTGAAGCTGTGCGCCGCAAGCCCCTGGATCGCCGGGCTGTTGGCCCGCCACCCGATCCTGCTGGACGAGCTGCTCGATCCCCGCACGCTGTACGCCCCGCTGGACCGCGCGGGACTGGAGCGGCAGTTGAAAACCCAGCTCGCTCCCGTTCCAGAGGACGACCTGGAGCAACAGATGGACGCGTTGCGCCATTTCAAGCAATCCAACGTGCTGCGCGTGGCGGCGGCCGACGTGGCGGGCGTGATGCCGCTCATGGTGGTGAGCGATCACCTGACCGAGGTTGCTGAGGTGGTTTTGGGGCAGGTGCTGGAACTGGCCTGGAATCACATGGTGCAGCGGCACGGACGCCCGCGCTGCCGGGTCGGCGGCGAACTGCGCGAAGCCCACTTCGCCATCGTCGCCTACGGCAAGCTCGGCGGCATCGAACTCGGCTACGGCTCCGACCTGGACCTCGTGTTCCTGCACGACAGCACGGGCGAAGAGCAATGCACGGACGGCGCCAGGCCCGTCGACAACGCCGTATTCTTCACCCGGCTCGGCCAGCGCATCATCCATCTTCTGAGCACCCAGACGGCGGCGGGCGTGCTGTACGAAGTGGACACCCGGCTGCGCCCGAGCGGATCCTCCGGGCTGCTGGTGAGCAGCATCGAGGCCTTTGCCGAATACCAGCGCGCCGAGGCATGGACCTGGGAGCATCAGGCGCTGGTCCGCGCCCGCGTGGTGGCGGGCGACCGCGGGCTGGCGCAGGCGTTTGATGCCCTGCGCCGGGAGATTCTGTATCGGCCGCGCGATCCCGATGTTCTGCGCGCGGAGGTGCGCAACATGCGCGAGCGCATGCGCCAGGAGCTGGGCAGCCGCAAGCCCGGCTGCTTCGATCTCAAGCACGGCCGCGGAGGTATCGCCGACATTGAATTTATGGTGCAATATAACGTTTTATTGTGGGCGAATACCCACCCCGAACTTACCCGCTATACCGACAACATCCGCCAACTGGACGGCCTCGCGCAGGCAGGCCTGCTGACGTCTGAAGACGCCGGGTTGCTCGCGGATGCATACCGTGCATACCGCGCCCGGGTCCATAGCCTGACGCTGCAGAACGAGTCCGCGGTGGTGGACGAAAGCGAATTCCGCGAGTTTCGCGAAGGGGTGTCCAGGCTCTGGCGGGAGTTGGTGGAAGAGGCCAGTGGCAAATAACGCGTAGCGAGAAAGCTTTTTGTCGCCCGTTCCCGCCACTTCTTGCTCGTTAATCAACATTTAGGAGACAGATACATGGCTACGATGGATGACCGCGACGGTGTCATCTGGCTGGATGGCGAACTGGTTCCCTGGCGCGAGGCCAAGGTCCACGTGCTGACCCACACCCTGCACTACGGCATGGGCGTATTCGAAGGCGTCCGCGCTTACAAGACCGAGCAGGGCACTGCGATCTTTCGCCTGCAGGCCCACACCGACCGGTTGTTCCGCTCCGCGCACATCGTAGGCATGCCGATGCCGTTCGACAAAGACACCATCAACGAGGCGACCCGCGCGGTGGTGCGCGAGAACAAGCTGGAGTCGGCCTACATCCGGCCCATGTGCTTCTACGGCTCCGAAGGCATGGGACTGCGCGCCGACAATCTCAAGACCCATGTCATGATCGCCGCCTGGACCTGGGGGGCCTATCTTGGCGCCGAGAACATCAAGCGCGGCATCCGCATCCGCACCTCCTCCTTCACGCGCCACCACGTCAACATCACCATGTGCAAGGCCAAAGCCAACGGCAACTACATGAACTCCATGCTGGCCCTGCAGGAGGCGCTGGCCTGCGGCTACGACGAGGCCATGCTGCTCGACACCGAAGGCTACGTGGCCGAAGGCAGCGGCGAGAACATCTTCGTCGTGCGCAACGGCGTGATCTACACGCCGGAACTCACCGCGGCGCTGGACGGCATCACCCGCGACACCGTCATCACCCTGGCCAATGAGATCGGGTTGGAGGTGCGCGAGAAACGCATCACCCGCGACGAGGTCTACATCGCGGACGAGGTCTTCTTCACCGGCACGGCGGCGGAAGTCACCCCGATCCGCGAAGTGGACGGGCGCCCCATCGGCAACGGCGGCCGCGGGCCCATCACCGAGCGCCTGCAGACCATGTACTTCGACCAGGTGCACGGCCGCCGGGAAGAGCATCCGGAGTGGCTGACGCTGGTGTAGCAGGATAGTTTGCCGC
>JBAYZB010000297.1:0-3820 GCA_041672765.1 Gammaproteobacteria bacterium
AGCACGGAGGCGAAGCCGCCGGTCATGCCGGCCCCGAAATTGAATCCGGTCGGGCCGAGCACCACCACCACGCCGCCGGTCATGTATTCGCAGCCGTGGTCACCCACGCCTTCCACCACCGCATGGGCGCCGGAGTTGCGCACCGCGAAGCGCTCGCCCGCAAGCCCCGCCGCGAACAGCTTGCCGCCGGTGGCGCCGTACAGGCAGGTGTTGCCCATGATGACGTTTTCGTTGCTCCTGAACTGCGCCTCCGGCGGCGGGGCGATGACGATCTTGCCGCCCGCCATGCCCTTGCCCACGTAATCGTTGGCGTCGCCCTCCAGATACAGATGCAGTCCGCCGGCGTTCCACGCGCCGAAGCTCTGGCCCGCCGTGCCCTTCAGGCGCAGCACGATGGGCGCGTCGTCCATGCCGTGGTCGCCGTGGCGCCGGGCGATCTCGCCGGAGAGGCGCGCGCCGATGGAACGGTTGTCGTTGCGCACCGTGTAGTGGAACACGCCGCCGCGCTTGTGCGCGATGGCGTCCAAGGTGTCGGCCAGCATCCGCTCGGCCAGTTCGCCCTTGTCGAACGGCGCGTTGTTCGGAGCGATGCAGTACTGCGGCTTGTCGTCCGGCACGCCGTTCTTCGACAGGATGGGTGTGAGGTCCAACTTCTGCTGCCTGGGCGTGTCGCCGGGCAGAATCTCCAGCAGGTCCGTGCGGCCGATGAGGTCCGTGAGGCTGTGCACGCCGAGCCGCGCCAGCCACTCGCGCGTCTCCTGGGCGACGAAGCGGAAGTAGTTCATCACCATCTCGGGCAGGCCGATGAAGTGGTGCTCGCGCAGCCCCTTGTCCTGGGTCGCCACGCCCGTGGCGCAGTTGTTGAGATGGCAGATGCGCAGGTACTTGCAGCCCAGCGCCACCATCGGGGCGGTGCCGAAGCCGAAGCTCTCGGCGCCCAGGATGGCGGCCTTGACGACGTCGAGACCGGTCTTGAGACCGCCGTCGGTCTGCAGCCGCACCTTGTCGCGCAGGTCGTTGGCGCGCAGGGTCTGGTGGGTTTCGGACAGGCCCAGCTCCCACGGCGAGCCGGCGTACTTCACCGAACTGAGCGGGCTTGCGCCGGTGCCGCCGTCGTAGCCGGAGATGGTGATGAGATCGGCATAGGCCTTGGCCACACCGGCCGCGACGGTGCCCACGCCCGCCTCGGCCACCAGCTTGACGGACACCAGCGCCTGCGGGTTGACCTGCTTGAGATCGAAGATGAGCTGCGCCAGATCTTCGATGGAGTAGATGTCATGGTGCGGCGGCGGCGAGATCAGGGCCACGCCGGGCTTGGCGTAGCGCAGCCGCGCGATCAGCTCGTTGACCTTGTGGCCGGGGAGCTGGCCGCCCTCGCCGGGCTTGGCGCCCTGGGCGATCTTGATCTGCAGCACTTCCGCGTTCACCAGGTAGGCCGGCGTCACGCCGAAGCGGCCCGAGGCCACCTGCTTGATCTTGGACATCTTCTCCGTGCCGTAGCGGGCCGGGTCCTCGCCGCCCTCGCCGGAGTTGGAGCGCCCGCCCAGGCGGTTCATGGCGATGGCCAGCGCCTCGTGCGCCTCGGGCGAGAGCGCGCCCAGGGACATGCCGGCGCTGTCGAACCGCGGCAGGATGGCCTCGACGGGCTCCACCTCGTCCAGCGGGATCGGGGTGACGTCCCGCTTCAGCGCCAGCAGGTCGCGCAGCACCGTCACCGGGCGGCTGTTCACCGTGGCGGCGAACTCCAGATACTTGCCGTAGTCGCCGCTGCGCACCGCCGCGTGCAGGGTATTGATCACGTCCGGGTTGTAGGCGTGGTACTCGCCGCCGTAGACGAACTTGAGCAGGCCGCCCTGCCGAGTGGACTTGCGCGGGTTCCACGCCTCGCGCGCGAGCCTGCGCTGATCCTCTTCCAGGTCGGCGAAATGGGCGCCGCCGATGCGGCTGGTGGTGCCGGTGAAGCACAGGTCCACCACCTCGGGGTGCAGGCCCACGATCTCAAAGAGCTGCGCGCCGCGGTAGCTCTTGATGGTGGAGATGCCCATCTTGGAGATGATCTTGTACAGGCCCTTGTTGATGCCCTTGCGGTAGGCCTCGCCGATCCTGGCGGCATCCTTGCTCGTGATCTCGCCGGTGCGCATGAGGTCGTGCAGGCACTCGTAGGCGAGATAGGGATACACCGCCGTCGCGCCGTAGCCGATGAGCACGGCGAAGTGGTGCGGATCGCGCGCGGTGGCGGTCTCCACCACGATGTTGGCGTCGCAGCGCAACCCTTCCTTGATCAGGCGGTGCTGCACCGCGCCGGTGGCGAGCGGCGCGGGGATCGGCAGCCTGCCGAGCCGTATGTCGCGGTCGGAGAGCACCAGGATGGTCTTGCCGCTGCGCACGGCGGCCACCGCCTCGTCACACACCGCCTCGATGGCCCGGCGCAGTCCGAGTTCGGCCGGGTAATTGAGGTCGATGCGCGCGTGAGCATAGGCCGGGTCCTTGACCGCCAGGAGTTTCCTGAACTTGGCTTCGGAGAGTACCGGCGAGTTCACCACGATGCGCGCGGCGTGCGCGGGGCTCTCCTCGAACAGGTTCTTCTCGCGGCCGAAGCAGGTCTCCAGCGACATCACGATCTGCTCGCGCAGGGGATCGATGGGCGGGTTGGTGACCTGGGCGAACTGCTGGCGGAAATAGTCGTAGAGGGAGCGTACCTGGCGCGACAGCACCGCGAAGGGCGTGTCGTCGCCCATGGCGCCCACCGCCTCCTGGCCGGATTCGGCCAGCACGCGCAACACCTGGTCGCGCTCCTCGAACGTGACGTTGAACATCTTTTCGTAGGTGCGCAGCAGATCCCGATCCAACGGCTCGCCGGTGAGCACCTGCATGCCCTCATCCCCTTCCAGCCGCTTGGCGTGCTCCCTGAGCCACTGCTTGTAGGGCTGGCGGCTCTTGAGCATGTCGTCGATATCTTCCGACAGCAGCAGCCGGCCGGTGGCGGTATCGGCGGCGATCATCTGGCCCGGCTTGAGCCGGCCCTTGGTGAGCACCTCCGACTGGTCATAGTCGTACACGCCGATCTCGGAGGCGAGGGTGATGTGACGGTCGCGGGTGATGACGTAGCGCGCCGGGCGCAGGCCGTTGCGGTCCATGACGCAGGCGGCGTAGCGGCCGTCGGTGAGCACGATGCCCGCCGGGCCGTCCCACGGCTCCATGTGCATGGAGTTGTATTCGTAGAAGGCGCGCAGGTCCGGGTCCATGCTCTCCACGTTCTGCCACGCCGGCGGGATCAGCAGGCGCATGGCGCGCAGCACGTCCATGCCGCCGGCGAGCAGCGCCTCCAGCATGTTGTCGAGGCTGGAGGAGTCGGAGCCGGTCATGGAAACGAGCGGGCGCACGTCGTCCATGCGCGGGATGAGCGGCGTTTCGAACTTGCGGCCGCGCGCGACGGACCAGTAGCGGTTGCCCTGGATGGTGTTGATCTCGCCGTTGTGGGCGAGGTAGCGGAACGGCTGTGCCAGACGCCACTGCGGCCAGGTGTTGGTGGAGAAGCGCTGGTGGAACACGCACAGCGAGGAGGCGAGGCGCTCGTCCTGGAGATCGGGGTAGAACACCGGCAGGTTGACCGGCATCACCAGGCCCTTGTAGGAGAGGACCCGGGTCGAAAGGCTCGGGATGTAGAAGGTGGGATCGTTTGCTTCGAGCGCCTTCTCGGTGCGGCGTCTGGCGATGTAAAGGCGGCGTTCCGCCGCGTCGTCGTGGATGGGGTCGGGGATGTTGATGAAGATCTGGCGGATCCGAGGCAGGCTTCGCAGCGCCTCGGATCCGCATACAT
>JBAYZB010000298.1:0-3816 GCA_041672765.1 Gammaproteobacteria bacterium
CGGACTGATAATAGTTGACCATGGTCGGAGTGGAAACCGAGGTGCAGGAAGAAAGAATCGCTATGCCTTCGGTTGCATTCCATTGTTGGATCCAAGCTGTTGGGCCTGGGTCACCGGTGTTGAAAGAGAAGACTGCGTCAAAATCGGCAGCTTTGGTGACATCTTTCATCATCGGGAAGTCACTCAGCTTATCGCCCATTTTATCAATACCACCGTTGAAGGCTTGATACAAATCGGTTCTGGATTGTTCCATGAAGGCAGAGTAACTGACTACAAAGCCTAAGTTAATGTAATTTTCACCATAGACAGCACCATTCTTTTCAGCAATGGGATCAGCCCACAGAGAGGAGAAGTTATTACCTTCTGCCCAAAGTGCCATCAAAAATACATTGTGGCCTTTTTGGAAAGAGAGATCAACAAAGACATCGGAAGTCGGTTTCAATTCGGTCATACCGGAAGCCGACAAGTCATAAGAGTATAGAACATTGGATCCGGCCGGTAAATTAGAGATGTAATCATAGGCTGCTTGAGCAATGACATCTTCCGGTACCGGTAACCCAATGGGAGAAAACATGGGGAACGATATTCCAATGACCATAATAACATAAAGGATTCGACGATCGATTCCCATTAAGCGTTTATACCACGGCATATTGTTTGTACCTCCTTTTCGTTACAACATTTTCGAGACTACTCCGCCATGTAACCACGTTCGATACCGAACAGGTTGCGAGCACCTTGTGCAAATGCACCTAAGGCAACGCCCAAGGCGACACCACGAATGACGGGAGTGTTGAAATAGTCCATAATCCAAACTTTGGTTTTGGGTAACATCGGAGAGATCGCTGCACCGATGGATGTTGAACCCAACATTACAAACGAAGCGGAAATCAACAATGCGCCGGCTTCCATACTACGAGCACGGAATGCACGGTATGCTGCTGAACCGATGTAGAAACAAAGTAGGGAGAATACGGTCGAGCTTCCTGCTACCGCTGTGTTCTGGTAGAACCATTGGTAGGTTGCGCTGTTGTGGCCGCCTTCTAAGAAGAGACCTAAAATCATTAATAATGCAAATCCGAAAATCAAGATGATACTGTTATACCAGCCTTCCCGTTTGCGCGCGACTCGACGTGAGTGAACACGAATCAGGGAAATTCCACCTAATCCAACTGCGGTTGCAGTAGACAACGTTATACTTCGAACTAAATAATCTTGTACCAGCTTATTAAACGCCGGAGAAATAAAGATATCTTTTAGGATAACAATCAATCCTGTGATCAGAGTGATTGCTGCCGGCAAAGTTCTACGCATAGATTACACCTCCTGTTTTTACGTTTTCTTAATACAGTTTCAATAAATCGATGATAAAGTTGCCCTTTCCACCGGTGATGGAAACAAAGGTCGAAACCAATACTCCCAATACGATGACGGCCAAGGTGAATTGTTTGCCCCAGTCCTGTACGATAATGGTGGCTAAACGTACTCGATCTTGTCCTAAGTATGCTCCGGCAACATAGATTTCTTCACCGATTAAGCAGTAGTCACAGGCTACGATAAAGAACGGTGTTTGCGAAGTAGAACTGGTTGCTGCAACCTGAATGGCGCCTGCAATGTTTCCGGCTTCTGCAAAAACGAGAGATTCTGCATAGAATAACCCAAACATGACTAAAGCGGAGACGCCTTCACGGTTCATAATACCAACCACACCGGCTGCATAACCGAATTGGTCACTGGTTAAGAATCGAACGTCATCTTCACGATATGCATCGGGTTTACCTACTTCGAAATAAGCGGCACGAACAACAGATTCGGTAACCGGTTGTACGGTTGGGGTGCGATTACAAACAATCAGTCTGGCATCGTATTTGGCAATCAACTTTGCAACGTGACCTAACACGTTGAAAGAGGCTAAGGTATCTGCAGCATCTAAACCACCGATTCCGGGGCTATACAACACCGGACGGCCCATTTCTGTGGCACGACCTACAACTTCGTCAACTGCATCCAAACCGGGAATGCGGCGAACTTTGGGAATTGCGCCACCGGTTCGGGCTTGCTTTACCATCATGAGTAAAGCGCCTACATAAATAATCAAAAATACCGTTGAAGTTAATCCGAAGTTTCCGCTGGTATAGAGCCAACTCGAGAAAATCGGTTTTAAGGAATCCGATATGCCCTGCATAAAGGGTGTCATAGACTTGCACCTCCTATTAATGATTCGTTGTCCTAGTTTCCATCTCTTGTGTGAACGTTGAGCCGGAACCCTCCTTTCTCCGAGCTGTTATTTTCTCTAAAATAAATATGTCCTACTCACAAAACTACGGAAACTATACATACTGAAGCCATTTTAGCAGTGCAAACTACAGATGTCAAGCGGAATAATACTTTTTTCTTTATATTTCTATGTTCGAAACATTTGATTACTAAAGGAAAACACAGAAAATGTAAAATATTTTAAATGCCTTTGTTTGATTATTGTTAGTTTTTTATCATATTATTCATCTCATCCAAGAAAACCACTTGTTTAAACTTACTCAAAAAAAAATTAACTTCCACTAAGAACTTTCATTTGTTCTTTCAATGGTTTTCATTCTATTTGAGAGGAAGTTTTCTAACAATTGTTAATAATGAGTGCCTTTTTTTCATTGTTCTGGCAATAAAGTCCTGAAAACTCAATATGAAGGATAGAAATTACCAAGAGATTAATCTAATTTTGACCCTTTATTTTGCAAATACTGCATTTCCTCTCTACAATAAAAAAAGATTTACCGGAAACCCGGTAAATCTTTTTTTATGAAATTGAGTTTAGAGTAGACCCAGCCAGTTACCAAACAAGAAGGTAAGACGACCGATCAATAGGGAAATACGAGCCATAACCGTGTTTCCGAAGGAAGCTCCGAAACCGATCATAATCGCTAAACGACCATAGTTGGCTGCATATTTGAAAATGCCTTTATGTTCTACCGTGAAGAAGAAGTAAATCAAGACTCCTAAAACGATCGAAACGAACAAAATATTGTTAATACTCTGGGTGAGGTTAAATGCACCATTGCTCATTGCTACTAACGGTTTAATCGCAGAAGTCATTTGGTTCAAGAACGGGATGACCTGACGAGCAGACAACACCAAGGCGGCATTGTAGCCAATCCAGAAACCCATGGGGATACGGGCAATCCAGGCATAGGGACGATACATGTTGAAGTAAATCAACAGACCGACTGCCATGGGGATGATCTCCCACCAGGTACCTTTGGTTGGCATACTGGTGATGGCCGGTTTAATGGTATTGTTCCAAGTGGTGATAATACCATGGGCAGCAGAAGCACCTACATATAAATGCTCAGCAATACGATACAGCGGGTTTTCTTTATATAAAATCGAGAATAACATCAGGGTGATCAAAGCGGCTAGCCAGTTACCTAATGTTGGTGTTAAAATGGATTCCATTATTGTGTCACCTCCTAGTTATTTTGAGTCGCCTGCAGCTTTTGAAGCAAAATATCCGACGTTACCTAAGATCAAGAAAATGATGATGATGACATGGCCCAAAGATTGGGAGTCCATACCACCGGTTGCAGAGCCCAATTGACCGTGTAGTTTTTCAACCCAAGCAGCGCCGGCCAACCCACCAATGTTGCCTTTAAGTAAACCCGATTGATAATAGTTGACCATGGTCGGAGTGGAAACTGAGGTGCAGGAAGAAAGAATCGCTACGCCTTCGGTTGCATTCCATTGTTGGATCCAAGCTGTTGGGCCTGGGTCACCGGTGTTGAAAGAGAAGACTGCGTCAAAATCGGCAGCTTTGGTGACATC
>JBAYZB010000299.1:0-3809 GCA_041672765.1 Gammaproteobacteria bacterium
GTGATGAAGGCATCGCGCCGTCCATGTACCGCATCGCAGATCGGACAAAAGGCCCCGCTGTCGGCGGAATGGAACAGGGCCGAAAGCTTGCGGCCAATCACCTCGTCCGGGCGCCTTCCCGTCACCTCGGTAATGGCACGATTGGCGCGCAGCACGCAACCATCCAGATCGAGGAGGCAAATGACGTCCTCCAGGAAGTCCATCGCGTAGGTCCACTCGGCAGCCGAACGGGCCAGGGCCTGCTCCGCCTTGCGCCGCTCCGTAATGTCACGGCCCAGGACGACCAATCGGCACCGGGCGTGATCCACCGTGTACAGCGGCACCCGGAGCAGATCCAGTATCGTCTCTTCCCCGTCGGGGGCAACGATGATCTCTTCCGTGCGATAGGTGGTGCCGCTGTTCCATGCCTCTTCGTCTACGGCGGCGGCGTTGCGCAGCCAGTCGCGGTATGCAGGATCGGTGAGTTCCGCCAGCTCGTCATCTTTCTTGCCGCGGTAGTCCGTCTTCAACAGACCCAGCAGGTCCAACCCGGCACCGTTCGCCTCCAGCCAGCGTCCGTCGCCGTCCTTGAAACAGATGAAATCGGGGCTGGCGTCGATCAGGGTGCGCAGCCGCTCTTCACTGACGCGCAGCGCCTCTTCCGCCCGCACCCGCTCCGTCACGTCGCGCGCCACGCCGACAACGCCGGTGATGCGGCCGTCCGCACTGGTGGCCCGCTCGTTGATTTCCAGTGTGATGCGGCGCCCGTCCTTGTGATGCATCTCCAGGAGATAAGGGGGATTGGATTCGCCCGTCCGCAAGGTGTGCTCGGTCAGACGGATCGCCTCGCGGTTGAGGGGGTTGTCCGTCAGGCGTGCAGTGTAGTTGATCATGGACTCCTGCAGCGCATAGCCGGTGACGGTTTCATAGCCCGGCGACAGATAGGTGAACACGCCGTCCGCATCGTGGTGATACACGAACCCCCGCGCGTGCTCCAGCAGGGCGCGCTGCTCCTCGGCCGTGGCGGCAAGCTGCTCGGCCTGCTGCACCACGCGCAGCGCCAACGGCCGTATGATGCGGATGGTGCCGAGCGTTCCCAGCAGTACCATGACCAGAATCGAAACGGCCGGTACCGCCAACTGGCGCCAGGCCGGCGCGGCAAGGGCCTCTTGCGCCAACGTCACCGCCAGCGCCCATCCCGGCTCCACCGGCGCGTAGAAAATCGCCAGATCGTCCGCGGCCGCAGGCACGAAACCGCTCTCGCCCGCGGCACCCCGCCGCAATGCCTGCTCGAAGGCCGCGCCGGCCGGATCAGTCATATCCAGCAGGCCGTCGGCCGTCAGGATCCCCGCGCCCGCCGAGCCGTAGAAATAGGCGCGCACCAAGGGTCCTGCATGGGGCATATCGGCCAGGATCTGTCGCAGCCCCGCAAGATCGAAGGCGATGATGTCCGTACCGACGCGCTCCCGCTGGCGATTGAAAATGGGAGCGCCGGCCAGCAGATAGGTTCCTTGCGCAAGTTGGATCGGCCCGCGCAACATCACGTCGCCATCGCCCGCGGGCGGCACCGGCCAGAGCCCGGCGGGAATCGGGAGCCCGATCCGGACCACGTCCCGGCCCTCCGGGTCGAGACGGATAATCGCGGCCGCGCCGGAGCTTTGCCGCATCGCGTCATTCAGCTTGGGTGCGCTGAACGCCTGCAACTCCTCCAGCGTCACCTCCCCGCGGTTGTGCTGTTCGAGCTTGTCCCGGATGATGGTGCGGCTGGTCACCTGCCTGGCCAGTTCACGGACCCGGTCGAGAAACTGGCCCACTGCCAGCGCCTGGAGTTGAAGGTTGTGTACCGTGGCGGTCTCCACCTGGCTGCGCGCCGTCCGGTAGATGGGAACGGCGGTCGCGAGCCCGACCACCAGACCGGTCACGAGGATGCCCAGGATGGCGAGATTGACGATTCGGCTTTGAAGTTGTTTGGTCTTCTGTTCCGGCATTGTCATGGTTTATGGCGCGATAGCCTCGCCTCAGCCGGACATTCCTTACTCCTTGCTCATCGTTCTCCTGAACTCATACCTGCCAAGACACGACCGCGGTACGCGCAGCGTCAATTCTCTTCAAAACGAAAACCGACTGTTTTTCCCCGAATTCAAAGGCACAAACATGTCGCATTCTGGAACCGAAGGCGCGAAAGAGCAACCACTCGGGATTCATTCGCCCGCGATCCGGCGAAAATCCCGTCAGGCCCCCTGCATGTCGGTCTGCCTCCCTTTCGCCCGGCGGCGTTTCGCCGCCA
The DNA here is from genome assembly GCA_041672765.1 of Gammaproteobacteria bacterium. Classification (GTDB taxonomy): domain Bacteria; phylum Pseudomonadota; class Gammaproteobacteria; order JBAYZB01; family JBAYZB01; genus JBAYZB01. The sequence continues at coordinate 2,267 of JBAYZB010000299.1, forward strand.
TCAGGTTGAGCGCCTCCACCGCCACCGAGAAGGCGATGGCGAAGTACAGGTAGCCCTTCGGGATGTGGAAGCCCATACCGTCGGCGATCAACGCCACCCCCACGAGGATCAGGAAGCTGAGCGCCAACATCTTGACCGAAAGGTGCTCATGGATGAAGCGGCTCAGCGGGTCCGCGGCGACCAGCATGATGATCACGGCGATGATGATGGCGGTGGCCATGACGGACAAATGCTGCGCCATGCCGACGGCGGTGATCACACTGTCCAGGGAGAACACGATATCCAGGATCATGATCTGGACGATCACGGCGAAGAACCCGGCCGCCTTGGCCGTTTTCACCTCCTCCTCCACCCCTTCGACGGTGGCGTGAATCTCGGTGGTGCCCTTGGCGAGCAGGAACAGGCCGCCGCCCAGAAGGATGAGATCCCGCAGCGAGACCTCGTGACCGAACACGGCGAACAGGGGCTGGGTCACGCCCGCCATCCAGGCAATGGTGGCGAGCAGCAGCAGGCGCGTGATGACAGCCATCGCAAGCCCGAGACGCCGGGCGCCCGACTGCTGATGCTCCGGCAGGCTGTTCGACAGGATGGAAATGAACACCAGGTTATCGATCCCCAGCACGATCTCCAGGGCCGTCAGCGTCAACAGGCTGGCCCACACTTGGGGGTCCAGCAAGAAGTCCATCATAGGGGCAGCTCCACAAGGTCTGGTGGTTTGATTGTCCGGCCGGCGCATGCTACGACCGCGCCGTGAATATATCCGAACGCCGGCCACCGCGGCACTATCCGGAGGCGTATGTCATGCCTGACATGAACGCGGGACGCGCGGCCTCGTCCACCTACAGAGATGCTGCATGTCGCCAATTCGCGTCGTTTGCAATTCCGCTGCCGCGAACCAAGACTTTAGTAGACCAATCCATCGGCAGGATATGTTTGCGCCCATGCTGAATGGTGGCGCTTCAGGTTCTGCACCAGACCTCAAGGGCAACCGCCCCCGGGACCGTGAGGAAATATATATGTCAGGACAGAACACCGTATCCTGGAAGGCCGCCATACTCTCATTGTTCATTGCCCTGCTGGCAGGAGCATGCGCATCCACCACCCCGCCTCCCACCGACGAAGTTGCCGCAGCAGAAGTGGCTGTAAGGCGCGCGGAACAGAGCAACGCCAGCGAATTTGCCGCCCTCGAACTCGACCTTGCCCAAAAAAAGCTCCAACAGGCCCGGACCATCGCCACCCAGGAGGACGAGGACCGCTATCCCGAGGCGTTGCGCCTGGCCGAGCAGGCCCGGGCCGATGCCCGCCTGGCCGAGGCCAAGGCAAGCGCCGCCACCGCCCGCCGCAACGAGCAGGAGATGCAGAAGACGATCAAGGCGCTACGCGAGGAAACCCAGAGCGATCAGAAAACCCGGTAAGGGGGTGAACCATGCGGAATCCCGATATCAGGCATCGAACTTTCCCAGCCGTGGTCCTGGGCATCTCCATGCTGGGCCTCGGGGCATGCGCCACTGCCCCGGCCGAGCCACCGCAAGCCCTGCAAAGC
>JBAYZB010000300.1:0-3806 GCA_041672765.1 Gammaproteobacteria bacterium
ACAGCCTCTTGTACTCCTCGGCCCAGAAGGTCATCAGGTTCGCCAGGGTGTCGGAACCGATGCTGGTCAGATTGCCGGACACGCCGCTCGCCCTGGTGTAGTCGGGCAGGGCGGGATCGAGCCCGGCCTGTGCCGTTGCGCTGCCCGTAAGCCACATGGATGCCGCGACGCCCAGGGCAACGAGTGAGTGCTTCATCCGCATGAGCGTTATCTCCTACGTCTGATTGGAATACGTGTGCCGTGAAGCGACGCTGCACAGTATCGTGGATGACATTGACAGGAACACGAAAGAAAGATGTCAGTTATGTGACGGATGATTCGCTTGAGCGGGCTTCTCCGGCCGCCGCAGGACAAGGCGCGCGGGAAAGTCGCAGGTAAAGGCACTGCCCTGGGCGATCACGCTCGCGATGCGCAGCCGGCCCTCATGGCGGCCGAGCACATGCTTGACGATGGCAAGCCCCAGCCCGGTGCCGCCGCGCTCCCGCGAGCGTCCCACATCGACCCGATAGAAGCGCTCCGTAAGCCGCGGGATATGATGGGCCGCGATGCCCACGCCGGTGTCCTTCACCACGAGATGGGCGCCCGCCGTATCCCCGTACCAGCGGATCGTGATCTCACCGCCGTCGGGCGTGTACTGCACGGCGTTGAACACCAGGTTGGAAAAGGCACTGCGCAGTTCCTCTTCGCTCCCCAGCAGCCACAGATCCGGCTCCGCTTCGAGCTGCACCACATGCCCCTTCTCCCCGCTCAAGGCAAGCGCATCCTCCCGAATCGCAGCAAGTAGCGCGGGAACGTCCACCGGCTCCGAGCGGACCGCCCGATTCTCCGTCTCGAGCCGCGCCAACAGCAGCAGATCGGTGACGATGCGCTGCATGCGCAGGGTCTGCTGTCGCATGAGATGCAGGGACCGCGCCCACTGTTGGGCGCAAGGACTTTCGCCATCCTCCATGGTCTCCAGGTATCCCATAACGACGGTCAAGGGCGTACGCAGCTCATGCGAAACATTGGCGACGAAATCGCGCCGCATCTGTTCCAGCCGATGCAACCGCGTCACGTCGCGCACCACCAGCAGGCGCCGATCCTGGCCATAGGGTACGACATGGGCGAGCAGCGTGATGCTGTCATCCACCGGCGATGGAAACTCCGCCGACTCTCCCCCAGCCCCTTCCGCTCCCGGCGGGAAAAGCGCGGTGAAGGCAGGATGCCGAACCAGATTGGCGATGCGCAGCCCGATATCGTGAGTGCGCAATCCAAGGAGCCGGACGGCCGCCTCGTTGAACCACTCGATCTCGCCTGTGGCGCGCAGCACGATGGTCGCATCCGGCAATGCCGCTGCCGCCACCTTGAATTGATTCAGGATGGCAGCGAGCTTGAGCTTGCGTTTACGATTGCGCTGCTGCAGACGATAAAAGTGGTGATACACCTCACCCCAGATGCCCGACGCCTCCGGCGGCTGATACTTCCTGGCCTCACGCAGCCAGCGCTCCAACCGGGCCAGGTGGACGAGGTGCCAGATCAGATAGGCCAGCGCCCCCAACAACAGGAATCCGACCACGTGACCGGTGGCCAGACCGATCAACAGCGCGACGAATGCGAACCCGGCAATGCGCCAGAACTCTATTGTCCAAGGATTGAACAAGTTCTACACCCGTACCGAAAAACGATAGCCGGTCCCCCTGACCGTCTGGACCAGACGATCATGGCCGCTAGGGGCAAGCGCCTTGCGCAGGCGCCGGATATGCACGTCCACCGTGCGCTCCTCCACGTACACGTTGCTGCCCCACACCCGATCGAGCAGTTGTCCGCGGCTGTAGACCCGCTCGGGGTGTGTCATGAAAAAGTGCAGCAGACGAAACTCGGTGGGGCCCATCTCCAGGGCCCGTCCCTGCGCCGTTACCCGGTGGCTGCCGGGATCGAGCACCAGTCCTTCCGTCTCAATGATCTCCCCGTCCGCATGGGGCGCGGCGCGACGCAGCACGGCCCTGATCCGGGCGACGAGTTCGCGGGGCGAAAAGGGCTTGGTGACGTAGTCGTCGGCCCCGACATCCAGCGCCCTGACCTTGTCCTCCTCCTCGCCCCGCGCGGTCAGCATGATGATGGGCACGTCCCGCGTAAGCTCGTCCTTTTTCAGGCGCCGCGCCAGGTCGATGCCGCTCGCCCCCGGCAGCATCCAATCCAGCAGAATCAGGTCGGGAAGCCCGCGCTCCGCGATCAGGGCCTGGGCGCTGCCCGCATCCCCCGCCTCGATCGGCTCCAGCCCCGCGTTGCTCAGAACGAGCGCCACCATCTCGCGAATCGCCGGCTCGTCTTCGACGATCAAGATCTTCTTCCCCGCCATACCTTCTCCTGCCATTGCCGGATGCCGGGTATTTAAGCCCGCAAATATTACAACCGCGTGACAGCGGCCCAGGCAGCGCGTCCCATTATAACGGAACCGCCAACGTGCCCGGCGGGAACTCGGCTGGCGTGCTGGAAATCGGCCAAGCGCCAATGTGACAATTCGCAGGATTTCGGCACGTGCAATTCGTTACAATAGTCCGCCAACTCAACACTATCTCCATGGATTAAAGACGGTGAAGAAACTCCTCGCACTTCTGACGTTATGTGCCGTGGCCTCCTTGGCACAGGCTGAAACCCGTTATGTCACGGATCAGACGGAGATCACTCTGCGCAGAGGCCAGAGCACGAGCCACAAGATCCTGAGAATGCTGCCCAGCGGAACCCCCCTCGAAGTCCTGGAATCCGATCCTTCGACCGGATACTCGCGGGTGCGCACCCCCAGAGGCGAGGAAGGCTGGGTCCTGACACGGTATTTGATGGACACCCCTAGCGCCCGCGACCGCGTGGCGGCAGCGGAAAAGAAACTCGCCGAACTGCAACAGCAGTACCAGGCGCTGAAGCAGCAAGCGAACCAGACGGCCCAGGAGAAAGGGAGTCTGGATCAGGAACGCCGGCGGCTGGAGGAAGAGAACCGGAAGCTGACCCAGCAGCTTGCCGAGATCCGGCACACCGCGGCCAACGCACTCGCCATTGCTGAAGAGAACAAGACGCTCAAGAGCCGCGTCCTGACACTGGAACGGGATCTGCAGGCGGTCCAGCAGGAAAACGCCGCCCTCCAGGCCAGAACCGCCACGGACTGGTTCATGGTCGGCGGCGGCGTCACTCTGAGCGCGGTACTGCTCGGCTTCATCCTGTCCCGGGTCAAGCCGCGCAGGCGTTCCTCGGGCTGGGATACCTACTGATCCCAAATTCCCAACGCAACCAGGATGCCGGACCCGGCGGCCAACCCGCCGGTCCCGGGCCGAATCCATAGCCCCTTCGCGTCTTTGCGTTTAAAAAGGCGTTTAAAAACCGCCGCCTACCCTTTCAACTGCGTGACGTCCCGCACCGCGCCGCGCGCCGCGCTGGTGGTCAGCGCCGCGTAGGCGCGTAGCGCCGCGGACACCGGGCGGTCGCGCTGCACCGGCTTCCAGGCTTGGGCGCCTCTGGCCTCCATCGCGGCACGGCGGCGCGCCAGCTCCTCATCCGAAACCGCCAGCCGGATGGAGCGGTTGGGAATGTCGATCTCGATCCGGTCGCCTTCCTCCACGAGCCCGATGGCGCCGCCCTCCGCCGCCTCGGGGGAGACATGCCCAATGGACAATCCCGAAGTGCCGCCGGAGAAACGGCCGTCGGTGACGAGGGCGCAGGCCTTGCCCAGCCCCTTGGACTTCAGGTAGCTGGTGGGATAGAGCATCTCCTGCATGCCCGGCCCGCCGCGCGGGCCTTCGTAGCGGATGATCACCACGTCACCGGGCTTGATCCGA
>JBAYZB010000301.1:0-3800 GCA_041672765.1 Gammaproteobacteria bacterium
TCGGGCGCCAATTCCTCCACCTCGTCCAGGGTGATCTGGTCGTTGCGGTAGACGCGCACGTCAGCACCCAACTCCCCGAAGTACTGCACCAGGTTGTAGGTGAAGGAATCGTAGTTGTCGATCATCAGCAGCATGGCGAGAACCTCTGAACGCAACGACGCGAAGGCGCAAAGCAAGTAGGGTGGGCACCGCCCACCGGGCGCCGGTTGTTACAGCGTTGTTTGGTGGGCGATGCCCACCCTACATAAACTGCCCCGCTCACCAGATCGGGAATCTCTTTCACGTCCATTCAATTCCTTTTAGCGCCTTTGCGTTGTCCTTTGTGCGATCTTCGCGCCCTTTGCGTTAAACCCTATCAACGCCGAGGGTTGTCCAACCCCGCCTCCGCCATGCTGACGGCGCGGAAGATGGCGCGGCCCTTGTTCATGGTCTCTTCCCACTCGTTGGCCGGCACGGAGTCGTGCACGACGCCGGCGCCGGCCTGGATGTGCAGGTAGCCGTCCTTGATGACCGCGGTGCGGATGGCGATGGCCGTGTCCATGTTGCCCGACCAGGAGATGTAGCCCACGGCGCCGGAGTAGATGCCGCGCTTTACCGGCTCCAGTTCGTCGATGATCTCCATGGCGCGGATCTTGGGCGCGCCCGATACGGTGCCGGCCGGGAAGGTGGCGCGCAGGGCGTCGATGGCCGTCATGCCCTCTTTCAGATGCCCCGTCACGTTGGAGACGATGTGCATCACGTGAGAGTAGCGCTCCACCACCATCTTTTCGGTGAGATGCACACTGCCAGTCTCGGAGACGCGCCCCACGTCGTTGCGCCCCAGGTCGATCAGCATGAGATGCTCGGCCCGTTCCTTGGGATCGGCGAGCAGCTCCTGCTCCAGCGCCAGGTCTTCTTCCTCGGTGGCGCCGCGGCGGCGCGTGCCGGCGATGGGGCGCACGGTGATCACGCCGTCCTCCAGGCGCGTGAGGATCTCGGGCGACGACCCGACGATGTGGAAGTCCGCCAGGTCGAAGTAATACATGTAGGGCGAGGGGTTCAGGCTGCGCAGCGCGCGGTAGAGGTCCAGCGGATCGGCGTGGTACGGAATGGTCATGCGCTGAGACAGCACCACCTGCATGGTGTCGCCCTCGACGATGTAGCGCTTGATCCGGTCCACCGCGGACTCGAAGCCCTCGCGGCTGAACAGGGAGACGAAGTCCTCCTCGCTCACCGGCTGGGCGGAAGGCCCGCCCTTGGCGCGCGCCGGGATGCCCTGGCGCAGCTTCTCCACCAGACCATCCAGCCGCTCCTGGGCCCGCTCGAAGGCGTCCTCCTGATCGGGATCGACATGGACCACCAGATAGAGCCGGCCGCGCAGGTTGTCGAACACCACCACCTCATCCGACACCATGAGCAGGATATCCGGCGTGGCCAGCAGGTCCGGCTTGGAGCAACGGGCCAGACGCGGCTCGATGTAGCGCACCGTGTCGTAGCCGAAGTAGCCCACGAGGCCGCCGGTGAAACGGGGCAGTCCTTCGATGTGGGGCACGTTGTAGCGCGCACGGAATTGTTCGATCCACGCCAGCGGGTCTTCCGCCAGTTCGCTCTCCACCGGCAGGCCGTCCTGCTCGACGGTGATCTGATGCCCGACCACGCGCACGATGGTGCGGCAAGGCAATCCGATGATGGAGTACCGGCCCCATTTCTCGCCGCCCTGCACGGATTCGAGCAGGTAGGAGTACGGGCCGTCCACCAGTTTGAGGTAGGTGCTCAAGGGGGTGTCGAGGTCCGCCAGGACCTCGCGCATGACGGGAATACGGTTGTAGCCTTGCCCGGCCAGGGTTTGGATCTGTTCAGCGGTCATGGTCTCACTGTCCGAAAAAAGTGTTGCCGGAAACGGGATTAACGAAGACGCGACTCAGCCACGCCATCGCTCTCCTGCGGAGTTTCCCAGCACCTTTTTCGCAACAGTGGCAACCATCGTCTCGCCTTGTCTAGGCCGCTTGTTCCAAAAGTCCGCGCAATTGTACCAGAGAATCGATCACCGCATCCGGGCGGGCGGCGCGGATATCCATGCCATGATTGTAGCCATAACTCACGCACACGACCCGGAAGCCGGCGGCGCGCGCCGCTTTGACGTCGCTCACCGAGTCGCCGACCATCAGCGCCCCGCCCGGCTCCACCTCGAAATACCGGGCCGCGTGGAGCAACGGCTCCGGGTCTGGCTTCTTCCGGCTCAGGGTATCACCGCTCACCACGAGCTCGAAATAATCGCGAATCCCCAGCTCCCGCAGCACCGGCTCCGTGAACCGGCCGGCCTTGTTGGTGACGCAGCCGAGCCGATATCCCGCCGCCCGCAGGTAATCCAGCCCTTCCCGCACGCCGGGGTAGAGCACGGAGCGCGCGCTGGTATTCGCGGCATAGATCTCCATGAACAGGGGCAAGGCCCGCTCATACAACGCCGCGTCGGGCTCGCCGTCCATGGTGCCGGTGAGCGCCCGGCGCACCAGCCGCTCCACGCCGTTGCCCACCCAATGGCGTACCTGCGCCTCACCCCGCTTGGGCAGGCCGAGGCGCTCCAGCATGGCATCCACGCTGTAGGCCAGGTCCGGCACGCTGTCCACCAGGGTGCCGTCCAGGTCCAGGAGGATCATCTTGGGGGCTTTGGGGATCATGGGCGCTCAACTACGCGTTGCTCTGGGTTGTCAGGCCTTCACCTTCGCCAGCTCGGCGCGCATGGCCGCCACCACGCTGTCGTAGCGGTGCGGATCGCTCGCCTTGCCCGCTCCGAAGATGGCGGAGCCGGCCACGAAGGTGTCGGCGCCGGCCTCGGCGATCTCGCGGATGTTGTCCACCTTCACGCCGCCGTCGATCTCCAGGCGGATGTCGCGGCCGGAGGCGTCGATGATCTCGCGCGCCTTGCGCAGCTTCTTGAGGGCCGACGGGATGAAGCTCTGGCCGCCGAAGCCGGGGTTCACCGACATGAGCAGCACCATGTCCACCTTGTCGATGACGTACTCCAGGTAATCGAGCGGGGTGGCCGGGTTGAACACCAGACCCGACTTGCAGCCCTCGTTCTTGATGAGCTGCAGGGTGCGGTCCACGTGCTCGGAGGCCTCGGGGTGGAAGGTGATGTAGCTGGCGCCGGCCTTGGCGAAATCGGGGATGATGCGGTCCACGGGCTTCACCATCAGGTGCACGTCGATGTCGGCCTTCACGCCGTGCTTGCGCAGCGCCTCGCACACCAGCGGCCCGATGGTGAGATTCGGCACGTAGTGGTTGTCCATCACGTCGAAATGGATGATGTCCGCGCCGGAGGCCAGCACGTTATCCACTTCCTCTCCCAGCCGGGCGAAATCCGCCGACAGGATGGAAGGCGCAATCAGATAGTCCCGCATGTTATCGCCTCGTGAATGAGCTTGTTCGAATGTTGAGATTCAGTCCGTGAAACGGAATGCTGCACTTTACCTTAGTGAATTGGATTTTTCAGCATTTCGGTCTGGAAACGGACTCCCGTATACTGCCCCTCGACATTCCAAGCTTAGGAAACCGTTGGGACAAATGAGCGGGCGTCTATTGCGGAAAAGCCTTGTTTATTTGCTGTTTTACCTGCCCTGGACCCTGGTCGCGGAAACCGAAACGGACCGCTGGGCGGCGGAACTGGCCGCCTCTCTGCCGCCCGGTCAAGTGCAGTATCTCGACGCGGCAGGCGACACATTTCTCGCCGTCTACACCGAGCAGATCGCCCCGGCGCCTGTGGGGGGCGTGATCCTGCTGCACGATACGGAGGCCCATCCCGATTGGCGGGAGGTGGTCTC
>JBAYZB010000302.1:0-3789 GCA_041672765.1 Gammaproteobacteria bacterium
CAACAATTTGGCTAATGCTTTCATACCACTCAGATCTTGTAACCTTAACATCCAATGGGCATGATAAATCTCTCCATTTATATCTGTAGTTGTAACTTCCAGTATCATGCGATTTGGGAAGAAGTGATACTAATAAATTCCACCCAATATCTGGATATGCTGTAGAAATTTCTTCCAGTACTTTAAATCGAACATCAGAAGAGACCTCAGTCTGAGGCATCCATAATCTGAAGATACTAATCAAGCTATTAAATGGCCTGTTTGATACTCTGCCTCCAGGATCAAGTTGGGATAAAACACAAAGGGCAGTCACTGATCTTTTAAAGTAACTTGCATCCCATGCCAATGCTTCTAAAGCCCACAGTAAATGATGATGCGTACTGCTTGAAGTAATGAAATCTCCCGATTCAGTGAACATACCCATTATATGTTTCTCTTTGGATGATAATGAAGATTCTACCGCCCGTATGAATTTTTTCGGAGATGCCTCTGCTAAAAGGGGCAACACGTCACCCAATGAGTACCACAGAGCCTGATCTGCATTGTGAAAAACCTGCTCGATAATCTGATCAATATACTGGGTATGATTTAATTGCGGGTACGTACAAGAATGATCTCCGTAGATTGATATTAATACAAGCGACTGGGCAAGACCTCTCCTGAAATCTTCAGAAAACTGCCAGCTTTTATCATACAATGCAGCCGCGTATCGCTTCTCTGGCTCAAGATCTAAAGCTGGATTTCTATCAGTAAGGACTTTTAAAACTACTGCCTGATATTCTTCCCAATCTTTCCTGCTGATATATGATATAAAAGACAGGTAACAATCGAGAGCAGAATTGACACACCACAGGCTGCCAATTTTATTAATAGGCCTATCTGGGTAGTTTAGGAGTTGTGTCAGATGATTTTCATAATCAGTGAGATTCATTCCTGCAAGAAGTGAGATCATTTCACTGTCACCAGTGTGTTTAGTATCCCAGTTTTGAGTTAACATTATGGGTATAACTTGTCTGATTCTGTTTTGATCATTCTGAGCCCATTCAGGTAAACAAACACGAGATATCAACCTTCTTAAAATAGTGAGGAATCCTCCTGAGTTCTTTGCTAGTAGACCAGCTCTACTCTCTGGTAATCCTACAATTTCAAGTTGGTTGCTTAGTGTTAGAGCATCAATACGGGACAATAGGATTGCACTATCATCAAATGGATTACTAGGGTCTAATGGAATTAAATATCGGCATCCATCTTTATATACTAAATCTTGGATGTTCTTAAACACTGGAACAATTATTAATCCTTGATTCGATTCAATATCGCGGTGTTTAAGTGATTCCGCTGTTTTGACAACTACTGATTTTGATAGAAGTGCACTTCTGAATTGATCATCAGGCAAGGCTAGAATCGATGCATACAAGAATATGACAGACTCATCTTTTGTTATTGATCTGATTTTTTGGGTTTGGGTTCCGTTTTGAAGAAAAGAATGTAATACTGTAAGGCTTGCCCCCCGACCGGTTAATGATATTTCGAAGGGGAGCTTTATTTCGAATGATGACATCCAATGCTTAGAGTAACTTTCAAGTGTTTCTATGTTAACATCATATTTACCGAGTAACTCCAAAAACCAGAGGTTTGTGGATGATGATAACAATAGCCATGACTCTAAATCAAGAGCATCATAAGCCTTTACTTCTTTCCAATTACCTTCTTTATTCTTTGATGCTACCCAACTGTCTTTATTATTCCATTTATATGCTGTTACAAAGATGAAAGTGGTATCATCATTATTCGCATCAACCGCAGTTCTTTTTTGATAATCAGAATTTGCTTTTGCATCAATCCCTTTCTGTGTGCTCATCTCCCACACTGAATGCCCAATTGGAATATAAGGGTTTGACTCTCTTGTTATTAATACTCCATCATAGCCCGGTTTACCGATATCGTCACCACAAGGAAAAGCTATGTGATCAATAGCTTTATAATCTATTGTCGAGAGTATTAACCTTCTGATTAAATCAGGAAGCATACCTTGACTTGATCTTGTATCAGCCCATTGATGAATTTCAGTACTTGATACTTGTAGCATATCCTAACTTTCTCCTCGAGTATTCATCTTGCAGTCGTATAGTAATTAAACAGGATTAACTCCAGGTTAATTACTTTTTTACGATCTTCCGAGTTATGGAATTCAAACAAAGCCGAACTTTCACTGTCCTGCTTTATCAAAGACTTGAATAAAACATGAGCCTGGAGGGCACCAATCGCGCTTGAAACAACATCAGTGAATCCAGCATTATTTTTGTTAATGACGATCAATGCAGTATGTTCATCGCGCCAACTCACATATCTATCAATTAGTTGGTCAACAGCCTTTTGTAGTTCTGAAGGACCATGCCATATTTTGAATTCTGCTATGAAAACGTTATTTCCATCTGAATCCTGAATCAGAATGTCTGTCTTTCCATGCTTATTAAATGTCTCTCCTGTAGCGCTATGGTTCATAGACATTGAGTTAAGATAAGGTAAAAAGTAGTCCCTGAACTCTTCCTCATGATCGAATTTAGAGAATGTTCTAGGGCGTTTCTCCAAATTATTACCAAATACCTGAAGTAACGTTACTATCTGTTCAAAGGCTATTTCACTCATTGAGGAAATGGCTTCAGCTTTGAATATTGGGTCTGTCGGATTGCTCTGGTAGAAGCTATCCAAGTATGAACGAACCTGATCTATGACTTCATTTATGTCGTATACACGACTGGGATAGACAGTTAGATTCTTTTCTGGAGATGATGCACTCTGACTTTCGGTAATGTTAACTCTACGGACTGAAGGTAAACTTTCTATTAATGCTTGTAGCGACTCTAAATGTGATAGATCGGCTACAAAGACCTTTAAATACTCTTCTCGAGGAGATTTTCTTATTTCAAGATCGTAGTGCTTTGGCATTCTTTTACTCCATTCTAGGACTAGGCATAGATTACTTTTTTACCTGTTAATCCCCATCTGTGCCATATTTTAGCAAATGGGCACAGCTCATTTTCGTGAGCTCTTTCCCAAGGTGCTTCATAGCATCGTTTATCAATATGTGGTTTTAAGGGAGACGACTTACAGTGATTCAAAAGACCACATTCGTATTGCACAGGGACAGAGTTGTCGCGTACTGAATGATGAAAAAACATAGATACTTCAAACATCGACCTGAAAACACCAAAATCGATAGAGCAGGTTTCAGGATACCGGAAATCGACAAAACCTTCATCATTGTTGTTGTAGGTTGTGGGCAATTTTATCTTTCCTAATAGTGTTTTGTAATTATCTAATGAAAATGGCTTTTCGAGCATATCCAAAATGAAGTAGGGGTCATTTCTTCTAATGTCCATGATTGTTTGTATGGATTTTTTAACAAATTCAAATTCCTTATCAAATGTAGTGTCTTGTCCAAGATATGATCTTAATGAATTCAGGGCTTCTTTAGCATTAATATCATACAAATCATAATGGGAATACTGCTTAGGATATTCGATTAATTCACTGACAAATGCATATACATCTTGGTATGATTTTGGATGAATGTTATTTGCTCTCATAATCTCTAATGAATAGCAAAAAACTTCTGGGGGATTACAGCACATTAGCGAAGCATCGCACAGGGCAATAACATTCAGTATGTCCTTACTAAATCCTGGATATATAAAATCAGCGACATATAAACCAGCACTATAAGGTAAATCTGGGGATGGTGCGAATGATTTGAACAAAACTTGTTCTGATAGGTATGCCATAGTT
>JBAYZB010000303.1:0-3779 GCA_041672765.1 Gammaproteobacteria bacterium
AGGAACACCTCGGGCGTGGCTCCGCCGATCTCGGCGCGGTCACCGGCCGGGTGAACGAACCGGGCCGCACGGTCTGGGTCAAGGCCCAAGCGCGGTTCTGAGCCCCGCCGCGCGGTCTCCGATTGCCCCTTACCCCGAACCGGCAGGGCGAAGTAGCCAGAGCATTATCATGGCTGGCACCAAAGTGAAGGAAAAGGAAGGACGCCAAAGCCGGTCAGGGCAGCGCATACGGCGCACTACGATTGCGCTCTTGTACGACCGCCCTATGCCATTGCAATACGGCGCAGAACCGTCTTTAACGCAAAGGCGCCAAGGACGCAAAGAAACAATGATCTTGCCCTGCGCAGACGGCCTCCCGGTACCGGCACAATCGCCGGTCTGCACAGCAATCCACTCAAGCGACCGTAATCCTCTATAAACACTTTGCGCCTTCGCGCCTTTGCGTTGATCACTTTCGTGCCGTGCCGGACAATTACATCCGCGCGCCTATCGGGTGGCGGCTTATTTGAACGGCTTCGGGGCTGATTCGACCTGTACTCACTCGAACCGGCGCATCACAGTTCCACCGGCGGCAGCCGCGCCACCAAAGCGTCCCAGGCGATGGCCACCCCCGGCAGCACCCCGACCGGCGTCTCGCCTGTGAGTTCCTGCACGTCCGGCTTGCCGTACTCGACGTCCGCAAGGCGGTAGATGGTGACCATGCGGTCGGTGGGGTGGATCAGCCAGTATTCGAGCACCCCGGCGCGCTCGTAGACGCGGCGCTTGAGCACGTGGTCATGGCTCGCGGTGGAGGGCGAGAGCACCTCCACCACCAGGTCGGGCGCACCGCGCACCCCACGCCGGTCGAGCTTGGCCGCGTCACAGACCACCAGCACGTCGGGCTGGACCACGGTGTCGATACGCTCGTCCGTCTCGTTCGCTTTGGGCAGGCGCACGTCCACCGGGGCGATGAGGGCACGGCAAGGCGACCCTTCCAGCGCATTGCGCAACTGGAAGTAAATCTCTCCGGCCACCTCCTGGTGCGCCAGATCCGGGGCGGGCGCCATAAGGTAAGCCACCCCGTCGATCAGCTCATAGCGCACATCCTCAGGCCAGCCGAGGTAATCGGCGTAGGTGTGGTAAACGTTGTCGCGTCGCGCAAGCGCCATGGCCGCCTCCCGAGAGAAAACCCTGGATTTCCCTGGATTCTAGCAGGCACCCCGCCGGCGGGTCACCCGGCCATCCGTTGAGGCTGCGAAATCGGCATCCCTGCCTAAACTTAGGGTAAGACCCTTGTTCCTCCTGTCCCGACAATGCACCTGCTGCCACCTGTGTCCGGAAGCAAGGCGCATGCAGCCGGAGCGGTTTGATCGCCGGACGAACAACAAGGCAACGGAACGGTGCGCGCCGCACACCAAGGGCCGTATGGTCATTTCCGCACAAAAGGCAGACGCAATGAACGATACCGCGAAAGGTGGCAGAAGAGGCAAATCGCGGCGCCCGACGGCTCCCCGCGGGCGGCCCGTCGATCCGCAGGCTCTGGCGGACATCCGCGACCTGCTGGGCGATCGGCCGCGCCGGCGCGACCTGCTGATCGAGTATCTGCATCTCGTCCAGGATTCTTTCGGCATTCTCACCGCGCCGCACCTCAACGCGCTGGCGGCCGAACTGAAGATGGCCCAGACCGAGGTATACGAGGTGGCGAGCTTCTACCACCACTTCGACATCGTGAAGGAAGGCGAGCAGGCGCCTCCCGCGCTCACCGTGCGGGTGTGCGACTCCATCACCTGCGAGATGTTCGGCGCGCGGGACCTGATCGCGGATCTCGAACGCATCCTCGGCCCGGGGGTGCGGGTGCAGCCGGTGCCTTGCGTCGGCCGTTGCGCCCACGCCCCGGTGGCGGTGGTGGGCTGGAACCCGATCCACGAGGCCACACCGGACAAGGTGCAGGCAGCGGTGGACGCCAAGGCGACCCAGGCGTCCGTACCGGACTACATCGATTACGCGCGGTATCGCGCGGACGGCGGCTACAAATTGTTACAGGAGTGTGTGAGCGGCGCGCGCAGCGCGGAACAGGTGATCCAGGCGCTGGAGCACTCCGGCCTGCGCGGCCTGGGCGGCGCCGGCTTTCCCGCCGGGCGCAAGTGGCGCATCGTGCGCGACCAACCCGCCCCGCGCCTGCTCGCGGTCAACATCGACGAGGGCGAGCCCGGCACCTTCAAGGACCGTTATTACCTGGAGCGCGATCCGCACCGTTTCCTGGAAGGGGCGCTGATCGCCGCCTGGGCGGTGGGCATCGACGCCGTCTATATGTACTTGCGCGACGAATACGCCGGCTGCCGCGCACTGCTGACCAAGGAGCTGGAAGCGCTACAGGCGGATCCGCCCTGCCCGCTCCCGCCCCTTTATCTGCGCCGCGGCGCCGGCGCCTACATCTGCGGCGAGGAGTCGGCGATGATCGAGTCCATCGAGGGCAAGCGCGGCATGCCGCGGCTGCGCCCGCCCTTCGTGGCGCAGGTGGGTCTGTTCGGCCGGCCCACCCTGGAGCACAACCTGGAGACGCTCTACTGGGTGCGCGACATCGTGGAGAAAGGCCCCGAGTGGTTCACCTCCTTCGGCCGCCACGGCCGCAAGGGGCTGCGCTCGTTTTCGGTGAGCGGACGGGTGCAAAAGCCCGGCGTGCACCTCGCGCCCGCCGGCATCACGGTGCGGGAACTCATCGACGAGTACTGCGGCGGCATGCTGCCGGGCCACGAGTTCTACGCCTATTTTCCCGGCGGCGCCTCGGGCGGCATCCTCCCCGCGTCGCTGGGCGATGTGCCGCTCGACTTCGACACCCTCACGCCCCACGGCTGCTTCATCGGCTCGGCGGCCATCATCGTGCTCTCGCAACAGGACCAGGCGCGCCACGCGGCGCTCAACGCCATGCAGTTTTTCGCGCATGAGTCCTGCGGCAAGTGCACGCCCTGCCGCGTCGGCACGTCCAAGGCGGCGGCGCTGATGCAACAGGCGCAGTGGAACATACCACTGCTGGAGGAGCTGGCCAGGGCGATGGAAGACGCTTCCATCTGCGGGCTGGGACAGGCCGCGCCCAATCCGTTGCGCTGCGTCATCAAGTACTTTCCCGAGGAGCTGTGAAATGGCCGCAACCCCGAAAGAGATGACCATCGAGTTCACCTTGAACGGGCAGACGCTCCACGCCCTGCCGGGACAGACCATCCTGCAGGCGGCGCAGGCGCACGGGATCGACATCCCGCACCTCTGCTACCGGGAGGGCATGCGCATCGACGGCAACTGCCGCGCCTGCATGGTGGAGATCAAGGGCGAGCGCACCCTGGCGCCCGCCTGCTACCGCACGCCCACCCCGGGCATGGAGGTCTGGTCCGACAGCGAGCGCGCCCGGCACTCCCAGAAGATGGTGCTGGAACTCCTGCTTTCGGACATGCCGGAGACGGTCTACAACCCGAACTCGGAACTGGACCTGTGGGCGCACAGGCTGAACGTCGGCAACGGCCGCTTCATGGCGCGCGAGCAGCCCGCCGCGGACCTCAGCAACCCGGCCATCGCGGTGAACCTGGACGCCTGCATCCAATGCACCCGCTGCGTGCGCGCCTGCCGCGAGGAGCAGGTGAACGACGTGATCGGCTACGCCTTCCGCGGCGCGCGCTCGCTCATCGTGTTCGACATGGGCGACCCCATGGGCAAGAGCACCTGCGTGACCTGCGGCGAATGCGTGCAGGCCTGCCCCACCGGCGCGCTCATGCCGGCGCACGGCGTGGGGCTCATTCATCCCGATAAAC
>JBAYZB010000304.1:0-3762 GCA_041672765.1 Gammaproteobacteria bacterium
ATATGACGCGGGTCGCGCGAGTAGTTCTCCCGCGTCACCGGATCGACGATGTTGCAGATCATGGAAAGCGTGGGAGTGGTGCTGAAGGGATCGACGATGGCGGTCTCCGGCTCGGGTATGACCAGCATGTCGCTGGCATGGATCGCCTGCCAGCCGCGGATGCTCGAGCCGTCGAAGCCGAGTCCTTCCGTGAAGAGTTCCGGCGAGACCTCGCTTGCCGGAATGGAGAAGTGCTGCCACGTCCCGGGAAAGTCGCCGAACTTGAGGTCGATCATCTCTATGCCGTCGTGCTTGATCCGGTCGATGACCTCGCCCGCGTTCATTTGCGTCTCCTTACAGTCAGGCTATCGATACGCGCGTCTACGGTTGTGTGCGGTCAGAAAAGGCAGGATGGGCACCGCCCATCGAACAACGCCTTGGCAACCGGCGCTTAAACGCAAAGACGCCAAGGCCGCCAAGGGCGCAAAGACAAGAAGCGCGGGCTGGTCTTCCGGCTCTGGCGCGCTCCTCGGTCCGTACGGCGGCCCGACCACCCTACATACTTTGCGCCTTCGCGCCTTTGCGTTGACCGCTGTCGCGCAGGCAGGACAGACGTGCGCAACGCTCCGCGCAGAGAGCCGCCGTCCTTCTCGGAGGCAGACAAACGCTCAATAGGCAACGGACCGTTCTTCAATTTCCTCTTTGCGTTTCTCGTATTCCTCGCGCGATATGCGTCCCGCTTCATAGTCCTTTTCGAGCTGATCCATCCGTTCCCTGTTCTGGTACTCGTAGCCGCCGGCTGCGCCGACAGCGGTGCCGGCGAGGAAGCCGCATCCGCTGAGCAGGGCGGCGCCGGCAACCATCGATGCGAGCAGCATGCTTTTGCCTACGTCCATGCCTAATCTCCAGTCGTCCAATCGGGAGCCGTGTGTCAACCTGTCGACAGACGCCTCGTCCCGCAAGCGCATGATGGATGCCGGCTTGCGGGGAAACGGACCTCGTTACAACAGGCACCGCGATGCAGGCACCAATATCAAAAAGTATAGTTCAAGCGGGTTCCAGCCCCTGCGATTGCCATCGCGCGGCAGAGGTAAGGGAGTTCGGGAGTAGCCGTCGTACGTGGCGATAATCCCTTTGCTACCATTGTGTTTGATATGGATCGTGGAGGAGCGTTTCATGGTCAGCCAGCCGCCGCAGGTGGATTGCAAAGAACGCGTGGCCCTGGATCTCATGCAGACCATTGCAGCCGATGAATGCGAGCGCGGGACCAGGAAGGCGGAGCGGGATGAGGATGCCCGCGGATATTGGCTGCGGCTGTATCGGCAGTGCCTCGCCGTGGTCAACGGCGCGGCGTCCGAGGAGCGATCCGTGACGTGATAAGCGATATGTGATCGCCCGGCAAAACCAAGCCATTCGGCGGGCGGCGCAGGTGCTGGCAATGGGCAGAAACGGCCTCACACCGGCGCCAGCATGCCGAGATTTCCTTTTTGGCGCGTGACGTCATTGAGGCCGCGATGGGCCAGCACCGCCTCGTGGTTTTCGGCGATCGGGACCAACCCAATACCGCGCCGTTGGCGCGTCATGCCCCGCACTTCGAACATGGCGCACGTGCTCGTAGCAGACGCCTTGCCATAGCAGCTTGGCGCGGAAGATGTGCAGCGTGCCGTGCGGAATCCCCAAGTGTCCGTTGCGGTAAAGATCGGGATTGGTGAGATCGGCCGACAGCAGGCTGTTGTCGTCCCGAACGATGGATTTCAGCAACAGCGGCCGGTGCCCGTAGACCCGCAGTTCACACTGTGAAAGAAAGCGGGCGCCTTCATGGAAAATCCCCTGCTTCCCGGTGTCGTTGGGGCAGATGTCGCCATGGCGATCGAACAGGGCGAACGTCGACCCGCGCTTCAGGACGAGCGTGGGCTCGTCCTGCCGGGAAGATGTCGCGAGGATTTTCCATTCGTCGTTGTCAGTACGGATGTTTGTCGTCATGCAGTCGCTTGGCTTATCAGACGTTGCCGATCCACCTTGCGATAGACTGTAAGGTAATCGCGGGCCATGCGCGTTGCCGAGAAACGTTTTTCGAACACATGCCGGACCTGCCGCCGGTCGAGGCCGGCGACCTTCTCCACCGCGGCCACCGCCTCATCCAGGCTGTTCACGATGTATCCGGTCCGTCCGTCCTCCATGACCTCGGGTACCGAGCCGCGCCGGCATGCGATGACCGGCGTGCCGCAGGCGAACGCCTCGATCATCGCCAGGCCGAACGGTTCCGGCCAGTCGACGGTAAACAGCATGGCGAAGGCGTTGCCCAGGAATTCGCCTTTCTCGCTATCGCCGATTTCGCCGATGTAGTTTACGTACGGTTGCCGGAGCAGCGGCTTGATCCGGGTTTCAAAATATTCCCTGTCAGCCTTGTCCACCTTGGCGGCGATGCGGATCTCCATCCCGACGCGGCGGGCAACCTCTATCGCGTGATCGACGCGTTTTTCCGGCGAGATACGGCCGATGAACGCGAGATATTTGCCGGGACGATCATGAAATTGATACTGGTTCAGGGGCAGGCCGTGGTACACGGTGGCCTGCCAGTTGGCCCATGACAGCGGCACTCGCTGGCTGTTGGAAATGGATACCAGCGGGACGTCATCGAATTCCTTGTACAGAGGCACCAGATACGGAAGGTCGAGGCGGCCGTGCAGGGTCGTGATATGCGGGGTGAGCAGGCGCCGGGTCAGGCCGAAATGAAGGTAATCCGTATGGAAGTGAATGATGTCGAAGGAAGGCGAGGCCCTTAGCACCTCTTCCAGCATGATGACATGATAGGGAGACGGGTCCTGGCAATCCGGATCGAGCCGTAACCCTTGCCGAACGATGGCGCGCAGGCGCGCTGCCGTGATGGAATCCGCAGTGGCGAACAACGTAACGTCGTGCCCCTGCTTGACCAGTTCTTCTGTGAGATAGGATACGACACGCTCGGTGCCGCCATACAGCTTCGGCGGCACGCTTTCAAATAGCGGTGCAACCTGTGCAATCCTCATAGGCGTTTCTCCTCGAATTCGGTCGCAAAACTAAGGGGTGCATTGTTGTGTATGAGCAGCCCCTTGCGGCGACAAAAAGCACGAAAACGACCAAACAGTGCGTAACATCGGCTGCGGAAGCAGAAACATAACAGAGGGTATGCGCAGACGCGGCCCCTTCATTGTAGACCACT
Source organism: Gammaproteobacteria bacterium (assembly GCA_041672765.1). GTDB lineage: Bacteria > Pseudomonadota > Gammaproteobacteria > JBAYZB01 > JBAYZB01 > JBAYZB01. The sequence continues at coordinate 3,182 of JBAYZB010000304.1, forward strand.
GCTTATATGTGCTGACGGGAAAGGGATGGCCTGTCTGTGGCAATGGCGGCTAAGTCACAGCAGCCGTTGATGTTTCTGAAGCGGGCAGCAAGAGGGCGGCGGCCGGGATCGGTGGGAAAGATGTTGTGCGCGGGCGCTCATCGTCCACGCCGGACAAAGGCGCCGGGTAAAGCGATTATCCACCCATGGATGTCCGTTTGGGCGGCTCCAAAACTTTGTTTTTGCCGCAGTGATTTTGGAAGCGGATAATGGCTGGCTTGGGTAACTCGTGCAACGCGCCGGTTGCCGCGCGGGTTCGCAGGTGCGCGGGTGTCGGGCGGCGTGAAGTCGATGCCGCGGAAGGGACGGGCCGGGATGCGGGACGCGGTCCAGAGGTGGCCGCCGGCCAGCGGGTTGTGCCCGAGCGCCAGCCTGCCCCGCGGTTGTCGGCCGGACCGGAAGCGCGGCGCGCCACTCAGTAGCGTCTTCCCCAGGCGCTGTCCGGTCCCATGCCGCCGCGATCCATCCCGGGCCCCGGCCCCGTCCCGCCGCCCCCTGAAACCGTGCCGCTGCCGGTATCCGGTTGCGCGGGCTCTTCCGGC
>JBAYZB010000305.1:0-3752 GCA_041672765.1 Gammaproteobacteria bacterium
CTGCCCGCCCGATGGCTGGAAAACGTGGTCAATCCGGTGGCGAAGATCGGAATCGGCGGCATGGTGGCGACGTTCGTGGCTGCAGGCCTGGTGAAACTCGTCGGGCGGCGCCAGGAAGTCTCGGCCGATAAGCACGACACGAGGGGCGAATAATGGCTGCAACGAACGCAAAATCTCCGCAGACGATCAAGGTGCGGGAGAAAAAGGTAATCCTGGTCCATTGGTTCAACGCCCTGTGCTGGTTCCTGTTGATAGGGAGCGGTCTCGGCATCATCTCCGGTGATGCGGTGCGGCTCGCCCCCGCGTTCTGGCCGGAGTTCCTGCAGGGTTTGTTCAGGGGCAACGGGAACCTGGTGTTTACCCACGCGGTCGTGGGACTGCTATGGATTGGCGTGCTCGCCGTGTTCATCGTGCTCAACCTGCGGCGGGTGGTGATCCCGTTCCTGCGCGAGGTGCTGGTGCTGACCCCGGCGGCGGCGCTGCGCGACGGCTGGTTCATGGTGGTGACCATCGCGCATCTGTTCGGACTGATGAAGAACGCGGTTGTGCCGCCCCAGGGCCGCTACAATGGCGCGCAACGTCTGCTGGGCACGTTGATCGTGGTGGCCTCGGTTGCCATCGCGCTCTCGGGACTCTACCTGTTCTTCGCACCGAAGGCGCTCGATTTCACCGCCGTACCGTTGTACGGCGCGCTGTTCCGCTGGTCCCTGGCCATCCATGCGGCGGCCGTGTTCCTGGTGCTGATCGGGCTCGTGGCGCACATCTACTTCGCCGTCATTGAAGAGCGTGAATCCCTGGAGAGCATGAAGTCAGGCTATATATCAGTGGACTTTATCCGGCATCACAGCCCGCTGTGGTATCAGGAACTGGAACGCGAAGGACGTCTGCGCGGTGGCCAGGAAGGCTGAAAGACTTTTTTCGAAGACTTGTTTTTCTCTTGGTAGAGCACGCCAGGCTGGCGGGTCAGCGGCTACCTGATACGGCACCGGGTCACGCAGCGCGGCATGGCGGGCACCGCCCGCCATGCCGCGCTTAGCCAAGCGTGTTTCGGCGGCAATTCGGCAACACCCCCCGTGCATGAACGCAAACGCGAAGCACACTCGCGCTGACGGCAGGTGCTTCGGAGTCCTCGAGCGCTTCCATCGCCGGCCGGCACCACCTTTTCGCGATGGAAACCTCCTGCGGCAAGGCCGATCAACGGCTTCTAAGTGATAAGGTCACTGAAAGGCGCACGATGACATTCGACAATTGCATGCCAACATGCGGTTGAAGCCAAATTCGAGGGGCACGACAATGAATCAATCAGCGAGCATACCGCCGACCGACGGTCACGGCCGGCTGCAACACTTCCCCATCTCCTTTTTTGCGATCGTGATGGGCTTGTGCGGGATCACCATCGCCTACCAGAGGGCCGAGAGCGTATTGCAGCTGCCGGTGCACATCAGCGGTTATCTGCTCACAGCGGCAGGCGTGGTGTTCGTGGTGTTGGCAACGTTGTACCTGCTTAAGCTGGCGCGGTACTCCTCCGCCGTGGTCAAGGACTTGCACCATCCCGTGCGCCTGAGTTTCTTCCCTACTATCTCCATCAGCCTGATCCTGCTTAGCATCGGTACGCTGCACGTGGCACCGCAACTGTCGTTCTGGCTATGGTGCATGGGCACAGCCGTCCATATGATCTTCACGCTGTACATAATGGATGTCTGGATTCACCATCAGCACTTCGAGATCCATCACATCAATCCGGCGTGGTTCATTCCGGTAGTCGGCAACATGCTGGTCCCCATTGCCGGCGTTCATCACGGTTTCACCGAAATTTCCTGGTTCTTCTTCAGCGTCGGGCTGTTGTTCTGGCTGGTGCTGCTCACTATCATCTTCTATCGCGTGACCTTCCATAACCCGCTGCCGCAGCGGCTCGTGCCCACGTTTTTCATCCTGATCGCACCACCCGCGGTAGGTTTCATCTCCTACGTGAACCTGGTCGGCAATGTGGACAACTTCGCGCGCGTGCTGTATTACACCGGGCTCTTCCTTACCATCCTGCTCGCAACGCAATACTTCCGTTTTGCCAAGCTGAAGTTTTTCCTCTCATGGTGGGCCTATTCGTTCCCCCTGGCCGCGATCACCATCGCCAGCGTACTGATGTACGGCCATAGCGGATTGGTGCTGTACTGGGCGGTATCCGTTCTGCTGCTCGCGGTGCTGACGCTGATCATCACGATACTGGTCTACAAGACTCTGCAGGGCATCGCGCGGCGCGAGATCTGCGTCGAGGAAGGCTGAGGCCGGCCAGACAATTCCCCAACCGATATCACTCATCCCTAGAGAACAAACGATGAAACAGACTCTGCTTCAAGAAAAATATCCCGTATTCACCCTGGAGATCGACAAGTCCGAGACCACGTTTCGAACGGTCGACGAACTCATCGCATACTTTAAAGAAAAGATCGACACCCACGAGACAACCCGGTTTATCGCGATCTTCGATCACTACGCACATACGAAGTCGCTCGCCGAAGGACAGGTGAGCCCGGATATACTGAGTGCGAAGAACATCGTGTTCTGCTTCGGGATCCAACTGCCCAATCCGCAGGTGCTGGCCGTGCGTCCGCGCTCCATCGGCGTGAGCGAACTCAAGGACCGCTTCGTCATCACCTTTATGGAGGCCCCCATGCCCGTGGCCAACACCACGATGGAGGAATGGGTCAAGTCCATCAAGAACAGGTAACCAGCCGGATGGGCGGGGGGCTGCACGCTCTTCGCCCATCCATATCCTTACGATCCCGTCGGCAGGTCCATAGACGGCGCGGGGCAGCGCACCCAGCCATCCACAATAGATCAAACCGTTACGGAACCCGTTCTGCGGCTCAAATGAATTGATCAGAGGTGCCCGAGGACAGCCTGCAGCTGGTTATCCCGCAGCCGTTGCCGTCCGCCGTAATGCACCGCGCGGCCGCCCTCCCCCGCACTCCTGTTGCGGCATTCTGCACGTCACTTGACCATCAGAGCGATTTTCCAATCGCGCATACACAAGCGCCGCGGGCGCGGCGTCACCGCCGCGATCGGCCCGGGGACGGGCCTCCCACAAACGCAGGCGTGGGCATATCCAATTGAAAACTGCCGTAACCATTGTTACGCACCGGATATCCTGTAAACAGTGTACTTATTATGCTTTGTCAATGTTCGTTGGCGATAACGTTGCGAATAATCATCGTCTCGCCACCTAGAATTCCTCTAATGTCTTAAGGCCCTCGCCGGCAGAAGGGTTTCATCTGTAAACGCAGTCCGCGGCTCAGACTGCAACGCCTTCACAACAACGCTAATGGGGAATCCAGCATGGTTGACGAACTTGTGGTCACGCTGTCGCGCTGGCAATTCGCGCTGACAGGTATGTATCACTTCCTGTTTGTACCACTAACCTTGGGCCTATCCTTCCTGCTCGCCATCATGGAGTCCGTGTACGTGATGACGGGAAAGGAAGTGTATAGGGACATGACCAAATTTTGGGGGAAACTGTTCGGCATCAACTTCGCCCTGGGCGTCACCACGGGCATCACCATGGAGTTCCAGTTCGGCACGAACTGGGCGTACTACTCCCACTATGTAGGGGACATCTTCGGCGCCCCGCTGGCCATCGAAGGCCTCATGGCATTCTTTCTGGAGTCCACCTTCATCGGCCTGTTCTTCTTCGGCTGGGACCGGCTCACCAAGGTGCAGCACCTGACCGTGACCTGGCTCACCGCCATAGGCTCCCA
>JBAYZB010000306.1:0-3729 GCA_041672765.1 Gammaproteobacteria bacterium
CGTGACACGGCAGTACCGGTCGTCATGGCAGATGTACGACCGCCACCTGTATCCCGGTGGCGCCTGCCGGCTGCACATGCTGCGCCATGAACTGGGCGATGCGGTGTTCTGGAACGCCGTGCGCGATTATCTCCGCCGCTTTACCGGCCAGGTGGTGGAGACGGAGGATTTCCGGCGCGTGCTGGAGGAGCATTCGGGCCGGTCGCTGGTGAGTTTCTTCGATCAGTGGTTCTACACGCCCGGTTATCCGGCGATCAAAGTCTCGTTTTCCTATGACGCGGAGCAGCGGCAGGGACGCTTCGAGATCGAGCAGACACAGGTCGACAAAGACAAGGGCATTCCCGCATTTTCCTTCACGACGGACATCGGCTGGACCATCGACGGCGTCAATCACACCCGGGCGGTTATGGTGAAGGAGGCGAAGCAGTGGATCGTGGTGCCCATGGCGCAGGCGCCGGATCAGGTGCGTTTCGATCCCGGGCACAAGGTGCTGCACAAACTCGACTTCAATCCGGGCGACCCGCTGCTGCGCCGCCAACTGACCGAGGCGCAGGATGTGATCGGCCGCATACTTGCCGCGCGGGAACTGGTGAAGACCGGGCGGCACGGGAATGTCGCGGCGGTGATCGAGGCGTACGCGAAGGAACCGTTCTGGGGCGTGCGCGTGCAGATGGCCAAGGCCCTGGGCGACGCCGGCACGGAAACCGCCATCACGGGACTGGTGGAGATCGTGCAGTCGGAAAGCGAAGCCAAGGCACTGGAGTCCGTGATACGCGCCGCCGGCAAGTATCGGGATCGGCGGCTGCGCGATGCCATTGCCAAACGCTTCGAAGCAGGGCTTCCCTACCGTGCGGCGCAGGCGGCGCTGGAAGCGCTCGGTGCGCAACGGGAAGACGCGCCCTGGGATCTGTTGGTAAGCGCTGCGCAGCGCGAGGATTTCAGCGGCTTCGTGCAGGCGGGTGCGCTGCGCGGCCTTGCTCACACGCGGCGTGCCGAGGCGGTGGATCTGTTGTTGCAACACAGCGCCTATGGCGCCACACCGAACCGAGCGCGCCCCGCTGCCGTGTCGGCGCTCGCGGATGTCGGGAGCGTGCTGGAGAGACGCTCCCGTGAGCGCGTAGTGGAGCGGCTGGTGGATCTGCTGCGCGATCCGGTACTCACGGTACGGCGCGCGGCCGCGCGGGGCCTCGGGAGCATGGCGGCGGGCGAAGCGGCCGCAGCCCTGGAGGCGTATCAGCAGACGTTGCCGTTGCAGGAACAGGTGGAGGTGGAGCGCCTGCTCCGTGAGCTGCGCGGCAAGGAAAGCCCGAAGGTGGCTGCCCTCGAAAAACAGTTGCAGGAACTGCAGGAGCGTTATCGGAAACTGGAAGAGCGGCTGCAGCAACTGGAAGGCCGGTTGGCCCCGCCGGCTGATTGCGTAGCGCGGGGATGAGGCGGGAGAGACTGGAAAGGAAGGAAAAGAAGGCCGGGGCACAGGCGGCCCCGGCCTTGGCGATTACTCGTTCACCGCATCCTTCAGGCCCTTGCCCGGCTTAAAGCTCACGGTGTTGGTGGCCGCGATCTCGATGACCTCGCCGGTCTGCGGATTCTTGCCCTGACGCGGGCCGCGATGTTTCACGGCGAAGGTGCCGAAGCCGACCAGCGAAAGCGTGTCGCCCTTGCGCATGACATCCTTGATGGACTCGATCACGGCATTGATCGCTTTCTCGGCCTGGGCTTGGGAAAGGCCCGCGCGGCTTGCAACGTCCGACACAAATTCAGCTTTGTTCATGCATAAGCTCCTGATTTTTTAGGTAGTTTTGTGGATGTAGCGATGCATTCCCTGGCGAATGCAGGATTCTTTGGCGGCGGGTGGGTGCCTGCCGATTTTTTTGTGGTTATTAAGATTTGGCCTCGATAGCCGGGGCAGTTAGCATACAGCGTCTTCGGGGAAATAGCTAATCCCCGCGCCACGGCGCGCATTCCCGGGGCAGGGGAAATCGAGAAACCGCCCAACTGTATTGGATATTTTTGGAACGCCCGGCGCATGGGTCGATATTGTCTGCGATACATGCCCTGGGCAAGCAACTAGAGTTGCGTGACAAAGGTCGTGAACAAATGGTGAATGGACATGAAGTGAGGCCCTACGGCACGTGGACATCGCCGATCACCGCCGCGATGGTCGCGGCGGCCGGCGTGCGATTGGGACAGATCCAGATCAGCGGCGAGACGGTCTATTGGCTCGAAGGCCGGCCGTTGGAGGGCGGGCGCGGCGCGATCATGCGCCGCACTGCGGATGGCCAGGTAATGGAGGCGGGCCCGCAGGACATGAACGTCCGTAGCCGCGTCCACGAGTATGGCGGCGGCGACTTCCTCGTCCACGGCGATGTGCTCTTTTTTTCGAACGATGCGGATCAGCGGCTGTATCGGCAGGCCCCCGGCAGTGCGCCGGTTCCGATCACGCCGGAGCCGGACTCGCCGCGCGCCCTGCGTTATGCGGATGGGCAGTGCACGCCGGATGGACGCTGGATTCTGTGCGTGCGCGAATCCCACGATCCAGCAGGACGGGTGCGCAACGAACTGGTCGCGGTTTCCGCCGATGGAAGCAGGCCGCCGCGGGTAGTGGCGTCGGGGCGCGATTTCTATGCCTTCCCGCGCATCAGTCCCGACGGCCGCAGGCTTGCCTGGACCTGCTGGAACATGCCGAACATGCCCTGGGACGGCGCCGAATTGTGGATTGCGGACCTGGGCGCGGACGGCGGCATCACCAATGCCCGCCGCGTGGCGGGCGGGCCGCGGGAATCCGTGTTCCAGCCCCAGTGGAGCCCTGCGGGCACGCTGCACTTCATCTCGGACCGCAGCGGCTGGTGGAATCTGTATCGCGTGCAGGACGATGCCGTCGTGCCGCTGGCGCCCATGGAAAACGATTTCGGCGTAGCGCAGTGGGTGTTCGGACTGTCGACCTACGCGTTTCTCGCGGACGGCACCATCGCCTGCGTCTATTTCGAAAACGGGCTGCAGCGGCTGGCGCTGTTGCATCCCGAAAGCGGCCGACTCGAACCGCTGCCAGCGCCGTGGACCTCCTATGCCCCGGCGCAGGTCCGCAGCACCGGCGAACGCCTGGTGTTCGTAGCGGCGAGTCCCGTGGAACCGCCCGCCGTGATCCTGTACGATCCGCGCAGCGAACGATCAGAGGTGCTGCGGCGCAGTGCCGATCTGCGGATCGATCCGGGCTATGTTTCCGTCGCGCGTCCCCTGGAGTTTCCCACCACCAACGGCCTTACCGCCCATGCGTTCTTTTACCCGCCGTGCAACCGCGATTTCGCCGGACCGCCCGACGAGCGCCCGCCGCTGCTGGTGATCAGCCACGGCGGTCCCACCGCCCATTCGCCGGCGGAACTCAGCCTGCGGGTGCAATACTGGACCAGCCGCGGCTTCGCCGTGGTGGACGTGAATTACGGCGGCAGCACAGGATACGGCCGCGCCTATCGCGAACGGCTGCATGGCGCCTGGGGCGTCGTGGACACCGAGGACTGCATCAACGCGGCGCGGCATCTGGTGCGCACGGGAGAAGTGGACGGCAAGCGCATGGCGATCCGCGGCAGCAGCGCGGGCGGCTACACCACGTTATGCGCGCTGGTGTTTCACGACGTGTTTGCCGCCGGCGCGAGCTATTACGGCGTCGCGGACCTGGAAACACTGGCGCAGGACACGCACAAATTCGAGGCGCGTTATCTCGACACCCTTGTC
>JBAYZB010000307.1:0-3721 GCA_041672765.1 Gammaproteobacteria bacterium
GAGTTTGCCGATCACGCCGAGGATGGCCTCTTCCACCGGGCGCCACTCGTGCTTTTCGGTCATGAGCCAGTCGAGGGAGCGGTCGAAATCGGCCAGGGTCTCGGCGAGGCGCGGGTCGCGGTAGGAATAGAAGCGGAACACGCCGGAGTCGGTGTCGAAGCTGGCGCCGCCGCCGTAGGCGCCGCCCTGCTCGCGGATGGCGCGGTGCAGGTAGCCGTTGCGCAGAAACCCCGCCAGCACGGCCAGGGCCGGCGCATCGGGGTGATCCGCCGCGACGGTGGGATAGGCCTTGGCGCAGAAGTTCACCTGGGTGCTGGTGCTCCAGGCCTGGCGCACCTGGGCAAGGGCGAAGGACTGATGCAGAGAGGTGTTCTGCACCGGATGCGCGTGCAGTCCCGCCCAGACGTTTTCCAAAGCGTCCTGTATCGCCGCGCGGTCATCTTCTTCGCCCACTGCCAGGAGCTGGCGCGGCGCCTGAAGCAGCCGGTCGCGCAGGCGGGCGAGGTCCGCCGCGTAGCGTTGCAGCAGCTTCTTTTCGTTCAGCCGCCGGTCCACCGCCTTGAGCTTGCGGATGCCCGCCAGCCCCACCCAGCGATGGGTCAGCGCCGCCGCCGGACTCAGTCCGCTCGCCGCCGCCATCATGGCGAAGCTGTGGCCGCGGTCGGTGATGCCTTCTTCGCTTGCCGCACGGGTTTGCGCCACCAGTTCGCGCAGACGTTTCAGTTCGTCGAACCGCGCCGACTCGAAGGTCTCGCGCATGAGCTGCGCCAAACGGGCGTGATTGCGCGTCAGCGCCTTGCCGGAGAGCACGAACACGCCACGCATCCGTGCGGTATCGTCCACCGCGCTGCGCACGGTGAGGCGTGCGCCGAGGCCGCCGGTGATCGCCGCCTGCAGCGCCTGAGTGGCGAGATAGTCGCGCCCAGCGGAGCCCACCTCCGTGACGGACTCGCAGAACAGGGGTAGCAGGTCCACCAAATCCTCGTCCAGATCGGGCAGGTCCACGACGATCTGTTGGTACACCAGGCCGTTGGTCGGCTGCGCGTACCACGCCGCGGGCATGCCTGCGATGGGGCCGTTCGTGCCCTGGGGGATGCGGAGATCGGGCGGTACGTCCTCCAGCCCGACCTTGGGCAGGATATCCGGCGCGTCCTGGCGGCATTGGCGCTCGGCCAGGGCTGCTGCCTGCTCGACGATGCGCGTACGGTCGGCTTCGGTGAGGCGCGCGGTGATGGCGGCGAGCCGCTCCCGTTCCTGCGCCTCGCGCCGGGCCCCCAGTTCGGGGTCGGGACGGAATACCAGCCGGACCCGGTGCGGGTTGTCGAGGAGCATTTCGCGCACCAGGCGTTTGATGAAGCCGGGGTCCTGGATCTGCGCGCGCAGCTTGTCCAGGACGGGATCGATGTTCAAGGCCGCGGCCGGATCGCCGCCGTGGATCGCGGGCGTGAGGGCGTTCATCATGAGCTGCAGGCCGTAGGGGAAGTGATCGCCGCCGATCTCGCGCTGGCTCAGTTCCAACTGGTGCAGCACGGCTTCCACCAGCTCCTGCGGCACGCCGTTCTCGGCCACCTCGCGCAACACGCCCAGGATGAGTTCTTCCACCGCGTCCGCATGCTCCGCTTCGGAGCCCTCCAGGCCGCAGGCGAACACCATCTCGCGCAGGCTGTCCTCCAGCCCGCACAGGGGCGAGGGCGCCTGGCCGAGTTCGCTCGTCTCCAGGGCATGGCGCAACGGTGCGGCGCCGTTGTCCAGCAGCACGCCGGACAGCAGGTGGGTGGTGAGCACCGTCTCGGGATCGGTGTTCTTTCCGAGCAGCCAGCCCAGCACGATATGGGTCTTGTTGCGCGTGTCCTCCTCGCCGTCCAGGGCATAGTGTTCTTCCACCGCGAGCGGTGCCTGGTAGCGGCGCTCGTCCGGCACGCGGATGTCCATGTCCTTGCGCGTGAAGCGGTCGAGGGCGAGGCGGGCGAACAGGGCCTGCTGCTCCGCGGCGGGGATGTCCCCATAGGTCATGAAAATCGCATTGGACGGGCGGTAATGGGTGGCATGAAATTCCTTCAGTTGCTCGTAGGTGAGGTCCGGTATCGCCGCCGGATCGCCGCCGCTGTTGTGATGGTAGGTGATGGTCGGGAACAGGTGGGCGCTGAGGGATTGCCACAGCGCGGCCACGGGCGAGCTCATGGCGCCTTTCATCTCGTTGAACACCACGCCCTTGAAGACCAGGGGCGAGTTGGGATTATCCGGTTGCGCGAACTCCACCCGGTGGCCTTCCTGCGCGAAGTCGAGTTCGTTCAGGCACGGGAAGAACACGGCATCGAGGTAGACCTGGAGCAGGTTCTCAAAGTCCTTGCGGTTCTGGCTGGCGAAGGGGTAGGCGGTCCAGTCGCTTGCGGTGAAGGCGTTCATGAAGGTGTTGAGCGAGCGGCGCGTCATCATGAAGAACGGATCGCGCACCGGATAGCGCTCGCTGCCGCACAGCGTGGTGTGCTCCAGGATGTGCGCAACGCCAGTGGAGTCCTGCGGTACGGTGCGGAACGCCACCAGGAAAGCGTTGTGGGGATCGTCCGCATGAAGGTGGAAATGCCGGGCGCCGGTGGCCTTGTGCCGGTATTCCTCCAGTTCCAGGCGCAGGGACGCGATGGGCACCGTACGTACCCATTCGAAAGACTCGTGCATCTTGGGGCGATTCATTGCGACTCCAGAGTTAAGGGCCGTGCCAAAACACGGGGACTTCCCCCGGCGTATCGTGGGTGGGGGTGTGGTTATCGGGTATTCCTTGTCAACTTAGACCATTACTCGTCACGTGACTGATGATCGGCGTTGCGGGAAGAAAGAAAACCATCGAACCGCTGCAAATGCAGCGGCGATGCCACTGTGTATGCCTTGCCGCCGCAGCAGGATCGACCGGATTCGGGGCGGATCGGTGAGCCGTATTTTCGTGCAGCAGGCAACGGGATGTCCATTGGTGGTGATCCTGTTGCCGTACCGGCGCGCAGGGCCGGCGCCAGCCAGGCCGGGGAGAGGCCCGTCCCAAGGCAGGCCGCCGCGGCTTGGCGAGCATGCCTACCCTACAAGATTCCCGTAAAACAGGCTCCAGATTCCGGGTCCCCCATCAGGTCCGGGGCGGCTGTGCTGCCGTCCCGGGTTTCGGTAATCCCGATCGCGCCTATCGGTGTACAGCCTTTTCCTATAAACTGGCGGGCCACAAAAACTAAGCAAAAAACTAATTTATTCTCGCGCAAAGACAAATAATCCCTATGCTGAAAATTCTTCCCCTGAAGGCGGGCACGCTAACCCCGGAACTGAGCACCGCCCGCTTCACGCTGCTGCTTTCCATCGGTTTGGTGGCGTTCTACAACGGTTCGCTCTGGTCTGCGGTCTTAGGACTGCCCTATGGCCGGAGCCTTTGGGACGTTCTGTTCCTGGCCTCTCTTCTCCTTTTCCTGGTGCTGCTGCTGAATCTGCTGTTGTCGCTGATCGCGTTCAAGCACGTTCTCAAGCCGGTCTCGATCCTAATCCTGATGACCACGGCGGTTGCGGCCTACTTCATGGACAGTTACGGGGTGATGCTCGATCACACCATGATCCGGAACGTGATGGAAACCGATACGGCGGAGGTGTTCGATCTGATCAACGGGAGCCTGCTGCTTCATGTGGCGCTGCTGGGGGTGTTGCCCGCGCTGTTCGTTTACCGGGCCCGTATCCGTCACCGGTCATGGAC
>JBAYZB010000308.1:0-3720 GCA_041672765.1 Gammaproteobacteria bacterium
AACGGCCTGTTCTCAGCGACAGGAAAGCTCCCAGACGCAAATCTCGCTAACCAAGGACTAGCCAGAAACAAGACACACAAGATCAGCGACATAAGCATTAGCGACAAAACGAGCAGGCTATGCTTTTCATCATCATTATCTGCTTGTACCAAGGCAAAATTATAGCGTAGAAATATTAATGGCGATATCATGAGAAGAAGTGCGTTAAAATAAGAAGCCATCCCAAATTTATACGGCTCCCAAAATCGCGCTATCCAAGGCTCAGCCATAAAGGATACCATGGCAGAGACAACGGGTCCCATGGAAACTATAAAGACGTTTTTGGCAAATACAGCATTATCGGACTTCATTCATGAAAGTCTCAACATTTTACAATAAAACCAGCTATAAACAGGCAATCGTATGATTATGGAGAAAAGCCACAGCCAAGCCCGATAGATCCTTGTAAGCAAACGTGGATAGAGGTCTAATTCACTTGATTGCCGTTTAATGCGAACCATTCTCTGCCGAATCTTAATGCAATGATTACATATCTGTAACTCAGCTATCAGCCCAATCCTGCTCAAATTGGGCCAAACTCGCAAAGATGGAACACTTACCGGTGCGTATTTGTTAAGAACAGGAAGAGTGTACGCATCATTCATCGAAAAACCCTCAGGATAGTAGATTGTTAAGGGTGATTTAAGCATAAAGTCCGGAAACAGAAAATTACCCATACTGTAATACGCCATACCCTTACTGAATCTCTGGATTGGTTGGATTCTATGTGAGTGCCCACCGAATATGACAGAAGCACCAGCCTCAATAAACTCCTTTGCCATTCTCTGACTTTCAGGCTGTACAAACCAAGTATACTCTATTCCCCAATGAAAAAAAACAATTACAAAATATCCTTTCTTGCAAAGTGTCCGTATTTGCGAAAACAAATTGTAGCTGCTATCTCCTGGCGTCCCTTTGATTCCATGCCCCGCGCGGCAAAATCTAGATACGCAAAATACTGCAACTTTCTCACCATCAATTTCTGTAGTAAATGGATTGGAAGCCTCATTTATATCCTTACCTAGGCCAGAAAAGAAAAGGCCAGCTTGGTTAAGAGCTAACTCAGTGGCTTCAACCCCTTCACTGCCATAATCTTGGATATGGTTATTTGCTAATGACAGAAGATGAAAGGAAGTCATCAGTTTGACTGCTGAATATGGTCCCCTTAGATGTACCGGATGATTAGCTATTGGAGGTAAGCTACTGGATATGACGCTCTCCAAGTTACCAATATTGAGCGACGACGCACCGAGCAGCCGCTGAACACTATCACTAATCTTAAACTGATCAATTGGAATATCTTGAAACGAGATATCCCCAACGATACTAACCCTCACTGAATCACCTCGATATTCTTTATCTTCCCGGTATTGGGATCGGGGAGTATCTCATCAACTATCTCAACTCCAATTTTCGCAGAGGGATACCTTCTATTCAGTCGCGCATTGGCTTCCCGGATTATGCACTCCTCATCTTCCCCTTGATCTACGACTAAGAGCAATGTCACTTGATTATCCTTTTGCAAGAACTTATACTGGCGGCATTCAACGAAATCCATAAACATTTCGTACGCATGATGATGTGCAATTATGGTGCCATCCACTGTTTTGATAATATCATCTACTCTGCCGGTAATTTTACCAAGTGCCCGTATGCACTTGGTACGGTTTTGGGTGCCCAAAGCTCTATCTCCGACAGAATAGCGTATCACAGGCTGAATATGGTTGAGAAGATTTGTAATGATAACATTCGATTGGGTGGGGGCATTATCATCTACTGATTCTAACTCTACAAGACAAGATTCGGTGGAGACATATCTTTTACCCGAGCCATTAACTTCGTATCCGATCGATGGGCATTCCATGCAGCCATACATATCAATAACAGTGCTTCCCAAGTATTCATGTATCTCGCGCAAGAACACGGGCGTTATTGTTTCTGATGTCAGGAATAGAAGTGGTACTTCAAGCCTTATCCTACTAGTCTTGAGGTGGTTTATCAATATGCTTAAGACTCCTGGTGTGCTAACCATGACATATGGCTTGAATCGCATAATTGAACGAACGATTGTCTCCTGATTCTGATAGATTGATACAATTCTCCGATCAAACAAACCAATACTTTTTTGCAGGGTCTTCAGAAGACCAATATCCCGTTCTACTTCAAACTTAGAGTCAGATTCATATCTAGATAAAATCAACATCCGTTTACTGGGGTCGTATCCGTGTCTGAGAAGAGTAAAGAATATCCTCATATGAGCCGTATACTCAGCTTGCTTACTCATCTCTACTAAAAATGGCTCGCCGGTAGATCCACTAGTGAAATGTCTGTTAACTCTCCCCATCGGTACTTGCGAAACAAGTTCATTATGTGGTACTGATCGAAAGTCTTTCTTTGTCACTATCGGCACTAGATCAAGTTCATCCGGATAATGTAAAGTCTTCCCAAGAATATCATTCCGTCGATATAATGTCGAGTAGAAGGGCACATACTTACAAGCATGAGAAAAGACTCTATTAAATTTGAGCATCTGCCGATGGATAAGCTCATCATCAGATAATAAGCGATACTGATAATGCTCGTAAGCGTACTTTGCTAGAGTCTTATACATCACTATTCTTATGGATAAACTCAAATTTACGAATCACTTTATTTGCAGCGATCACCATTGGAGGCCCAATGAACTTACCATTCTTTACTGCCACTCCCTTATTCTCATTCTTAGACTCTGCGTACAGGTTCAACATTTCTTTGGCATCTGCATATTCCTGTTCGGAGGGAGAGAAATACTTGTGAACCAGTTCCAGTTCTTTAGGGTGGAGCACCAGCATGCCCTCAAAGCCTAAATTTTTCGCCAGAACCAGGTTTTTCTCCAAATCCTCCAAGTCGTGAACATTGATGTGAACCGTATCAATGGGAATCACTCCATTGGCCCTGGCAGCTAGGGCTATCATTGCCCTCGGAACAAATATACTCTGCCCATCATGATCGTGTACGCCCTCAAGATCGCTGACAAAATCCTCACAGCCAAAAGCAATGGCAACGACTCTTTTTGATGCCTGACAGATTTCCTGAGCATTCAGAACAGCAGCAGACATCTCGATCAAGGGGATAATTTTGTAGGTTCCAATGGGGATTTTCTTTTCATATTCGATGGTTTCCAAGAGCTTATCGAAGAAATAAATATCCTCGCCTTTCTTTGCTTTTGGATACATGAAACCAGTGATGCCGGGAATGGTGAGGGCGTGAACGTCTTTCAGTAAATGTCCACTCTCCCTGTCATTAACTCTTGGAAAGATATAATAGTTTTCTAGTTTACCGGATGAAACCCACTCCGCTATCTTCTGTCTGGCAATCGCTTTATTACTCTCCGGCTGTACCGAATCTTCCAGATCCAGAAGCAGCACATCTGCCGCAGAGCGAGACGCGCTGTTTAGCAACTTCTCATTATGCCCCGGCACAAACATCAGGCTACGCATTATCATGTCAGTCATTTCATGCTCCCTTTTTTGCAATCAATACGCGTCTGCGAAATCTTAGAACTGCATCATGGTTTTGATTGTAAGCCGTTGTTTCCACATAAACTATACCACGATCATTTTTTGATTTGGATTCTCGCACTTCTAGAATCTCTGTTTCCGCATATAATGTGTCGTTAACAAACACCGGTCCCAGATGCTC
>JBAYZB010000309.1:0-3711 GCA_041672765.1 Gammaproteobacteria bacterium
CGGCTTCTACAACATCGGCGTGACGCCCACGGCGGAGGATATCGGGCTGGGCGGCACCAATCCCTTCGGCCTGCCCTTGTCGTTCACGCGGCTGTCGCAGATGGGGCACACCGTTTGCGATGTTCCATTCGACTGCAACGTCAGCCCGTTGGAGCGGGTCGCCGTGGATGGCGCGTTCAAGACGCCCACGCTGCGCAACGTCGAACTGACCGGGCCCTACATGCACGACGGTAGCATGGCGACGCTGGAACAGGTGGTGGAGTTCTACAACCGCGGCGGCAACAGGCGCGGCCCGGACCGCGGGCCGGATACCACGGGTTTCGGCGAGAACGGCAGTAACGTCGCGCCGGATATCGTGCCGCTCAGGCTGTCAGGGCGCGAGCAGGCCGCCCTGGTGGACTTCATGAGGGCGCTGACGGACGAACGGGTGCGCTGGGAGATGGCCCCCTTCGATCATCCGCAACTGTTCATTCCGCACGGTCACCCTGGCGACCAGTGGACGGTGACGGACGACGGTACGGGGGACGGCAAGGCCACGGACGACTACATCGAACTGCCGGCGGTCGGCGCCGCGGGCCGGGCCGCGAAGGGACTGCCGCCCCTCAAGGCGTTTCTGGAATGAGGCGGCGAGCGTAACGGCGTACGGAAACTGAACAACGTCCCACCGGCAGGCCATGCATTTGATGGCCAAGCAATTTGCGTGCAGTCGAAGGTGCAGGGTGTTTCACGGCTGTTACAGGCGAAGGGCGTGCCTGAAAGCTAAGCGCATGATTTTGCGTGCAGGCGCGAACTGGTACACAAGTTGCCATGGAATGAAGAACATCCCGCGAGGCGTTTATGAAAGGGACGATATCGAGCGTGCTGCTGGCGATCGTCATGAGCATGGGCGCAACGGAAGCCGCGTTCGCCATGACCGTCACCGATCTCGGTTGGATAGAGCCGGGCGATAGCTACAGCGAGACGGTACAGGGGAAGGCAAACTACCAACACACCGTCAATTTCCGGCTGGACAGCGGAGGTGTCCTGGCCGCTGTCATGATCGGCCTGGACAACTACGTCAACCTCAAGCAGTTGGAGGCGACGCTGTATCGCCACAACGAGGGGCCTGGCGGGAAGAAGAAACAATTGGTCTGGGCCTTCACCACCGGTGGCCAACACATGGGCACGGGGACCACGCTGGAGTCGCAACTGGCGGACGGCCGTTACTTTCTGGAACTGAGCGCCATGGGCGAAGCAAAGAAGGAGGTCAGCGGGTTCGACATGACGATAGCCGTGGCGCCACTGGCGCCGGTGCCGCTGCCGTCCGCCGCGATTCTGTTCGGTTCCGCGCTGGCGCTGCTGGCGGTGGCGCGCAGGCGCGGAAAGCCGCCGACGCCGCAGGGCGCGGGACGCCCGGCCGCAGCGTGAGGGGCTTGGTCCGTGGGTCTTGCTTGAGCAGGGTCGCCGGGAAGCCCTGTGCCGACGTGGCGCAACTCCCTGCGGGAAGTAACCGGTGGAGGGGCGGGATACGAACCACAACAACGATCGCAACAAGAACGTGGCGCGGGAACTCATGGAAGAGAACGGCAAGACCTTGATGGATTATCTCGGCACGGTGCGGCGCAGGAAGGGATTGTTCTTCTGGCCCGTGGCCGTGCTGTCGCTGGCGGGGGCGGCGGTGGCCTACCTGCTTCCCCCCGTGTACCGCTCCACCGCCACGATCCTTATCGAGCAGCAGGAGATCCCGCAGGATCTGGTGCGCTCCACCATCACGAGTTACGCCGATCAGCGCATTCAGATCATCAGCCGACGGGTGATGACCGCGGAAAACCTGACCGAGATCATCCGCAAGTTCGATCTCTACGCGGAGAAGAAGCGCACCCACACCCTGTCGGAAATCCTCGACACGATGCGCGACGACATCCGGCTTGAGATGATCAGCGCCGACGTGATGGACCCGCGCAGCGGCCGGCCGACCCAGGCTACCATCGCCTTCTCGCTCTCCTACTCCAGCGTCTCGCCCGGCCTTGCTCAACGGGTGGCGAACGAACTCACCTCGCTCTATCTGAACGAGAACCTCAAGAGCCGCGCACAGCGCGTCGCGGAAACCACCGACTTTCTGCAGGAAGAGGCGCGGCGTCTCGCCCGGCAGGTGGAGGAGTATGAACGGCAGCTCGCGGAGTTCAAGGAAAGGAATGCCGGCAACCTGCCGGAGGAGACCACGCTGAACCTGCAGGTGCTGGACCGCACCGAGCGCGAGCAGATGGAGATCAAGCGGCGCATGCGCGAGCTGCAGGAGCGCAAGATCCACCTGCAGGGGCAGCTCGCGCAGGTCGGCCCCAACGCGATCCTCTATGCCAGCGACGGCACCCGCATCCTCGGGCCTGCGGATCGCCTCAAGATACTGGAGGCGGATTACACCGCCGCCGCGAGCCGGTACTCGGCGGACCACCCGGATGTCATCCGGATGCGCAAGGAGATCGACGCACTGCGGGCGCAGGTGGACCGCGGCGTCGACACGGCGGAACTGGAGGGGCGGCTGAAGGAGCAGGAGGCGAATCTGGCAGCCGCGCTGGAACGCTACGCCGAATCCCACCCGGACATCGTCCGATTGCGGAAATCCATCGCTAACCTGAAGCAGGAGCTGGCGCAGGCGGGCGAGCGCGGGATGGGGCCGCGTCCCACGTCGAAACCCGACAATCCCGCCTACATCCAGATCCAGGCGCAGATAGAGGCGGTCGATACGGAGCTGCGCACGCTGGACGGTGTGGTCCATGACCTGGGCCGCAAGATCGAAGAGTACGACGCCCGCATCGCGCGGGCGCCGCGGGTGGAGAGTGAGTACCGGGCGCTGCTGCGCGAATACGAGAACGCCGCGGTGAAATACCGTGAGATCAAGGCTAAGCAGATGGAGGCCCAGCTCGCCGAGAGCCTGGAGAAGGAGCGCAAGGGCGAAAGGTTCGTGCTGCTGGAGCCGCCTCTGTATCCCGACCGGCCGGAACAGCCCAACCGGCTGGCGATCGGGCTCATCGGAGCCGTTTTCGCCCTCTTCGGCGGCGTGGCGACGGTGGTGGTTGCGGAGAACAACGATCCCACGGTCCGGGGGCTGCGCTGGCTCGCCGAGAACGGAGCCGCGCCGCTTGCCGTCGTGCCCCACATCGACGATGAGCGCGACCAACGCACCAGGCGCCGCCGGCGCTACGCCGTCTGGGCCGTCGGCGTGGCGGTGCTGTTGCTGCTGCTGGCGGCGGCGCACCTGTTCGTGATGCCGCTGGACGTGTTGTGGTTCGCGGCGCTGCGGCGGCTTGGCGTTTAACACGGGAGGACGCATGGAACGCATAAGAGTAGCCGTGGACATGGCACGGCACCGGCAGTTGCTGCCGGCGCGGCCCAGGGGCTGGGCGCCGAGCGGCAAGGGCTGGAACGACGGCCGGGTGCCGTACACCAGGACCGTGCGTTTCGTACTGGACGAGGAATTCGTGCGGGAGCGGCGCGTGGTGCCCGGCACGGACGACGATGCCACCACCAACAGCTACCGGATGCTGCGCACGCAGGTGCTGCGCAAGCTCAAGGAGAACGGCTGGAATGTGTTGGCGGTCACCAGCCCGCGGCGCGGCGCCGGCAAGAGCCTGACGGCGCTCAATCTCGCCTTCAGCCTCGCCCAGGACCTGAACCAGACGGTGTTGCTGGTGGACGCCGACCTGCGCGAACCGACGATCCACCGCTACCTGG
>JBAYZB010000310.1:0-3711 GCA_041672765.1 Gammaproteobacteria bacterium
CTTCGTAGACGTAGTCTATTCCGTTGATGAAATAGTAATTTGCCAGGGCCATCTCTTCGAAGCTTTTGACGAGTTCCTTTTTCAATGTTTCTTTATTCTCACGTTTATTTGACAATTCAAGCAATGAACTCTTAAGCGTCCTGAAGTCTGATTTTTTTAGATCTTCGAATAGCTTTCCGTCATCCTCGTATCTCTTCTCATGCTCGTTTGGGGAAAGGAAAAAAGCAAAGTATGTCAGAATTTCCTTCATGACAAGCGGACTCTTTCGCATCTCATCACGGAAATAACCTTCTATGATCGCGTTATATTGTTCCTCTACTAGGAAGATTTTATTCCCTGCTTCTTTAAGGATATCGAGACCTAATTTATGGAAGGTTCCGACGTTCAGTCTTTCGTTTATTGCTTTGACTTTTGACGCGAGGTCATCAGCAGATTTTTTCGAATAGGAAAGCAAAAGGATATCATCTGGATTGACTTTATCGTGTTCGAGTATGTATTTGACCTTCCCGCAAATTGTGAGGGTTTTCCCTGAACCGGCGCCAGCTATCGTCAATGCGGACTTTTCATCCTTAAGAACGGAAAGCCTTTGCTCTTTATCCATTGACCTGCCATTCACAGAATCGAAGACTGGATTGCTCAAATTCCGACTAATATAGTTATTGTTGTGGAATGCTATTATTTCATCTATCTGGCGAAGTTTTGAAAAATCGTAATACTCTTTGCCAACGGAAGAAATTGATTCTATTATGGGTTTTAAATGCTCTATAAGAGCATCTTTCATATCAGCGTCAAAATAGTAATCTCCGTCAATGCTAAACAGTCTTTCGTATTCAGGATAGAGTTCGTGTTGTCTTTTGATATGAGAGAGATTGTCGCTCACATCTTTTGTCTTCGTGCAGAACTCGTCGTACGTTGCATCACGTTCCTTGAATTCTTTGATAACCACCGACGTTTTCAAGTAATCAGCAAAATCCGATTGCTTGAAGGATTCGGGATTGCTCAGTACCGCATCATAGGCGAAAGAGGAAACCGAGGCATCAATCTTTGACACCTTCGCGTTATGATCTTTTATTGCCACTAGTAGTTGTTCATACGCATCTACTGATTTTATGAATTTCTTCTTCGTTAGCGGTTTTATTGAAAAATAGATTCTGGTTATGTCCGGGTCGATGATGTCGGAAACAATTACTAAAGAGCCGAACTCATTCGCTCGGCTTTTCAGATAAGGATTAAATTTGCGGTTGACGACGTATAAAAGTCGTCTGTTATCTATGATTTTTTTAATTTTTTTAAATAAACCCACGACATCACCCTCTTTCAATGCTATTTAACTGACGTTCACTATGTATTTTCAGTGTTATCGTCCTACTACTTGTATTTTCCTTTCGGACACCATTAGACAACTTACGTTTTCCGTCAGTTTCTTGCTCGTGTAGCCGTTCACTAGCATTAATGACATTAGAGTTTTGCAATCCGTGCCAAATTGAATTCTTTTGCTATTTCTACAAGATAGTCATGATTGCTTTTGTTGTTTTCGAGTTGTGATTTCAAAAATATAAAAGCTTCCTCAGAAAATCTATGGGTTTCTTGTAATCCACTTTTTGAAACTGAAATTGCCATATGAAACTTTAGGTCACCTTTTAGCTTATATTTCCAAATTAAAGCATATAGATGATGCTTGTTTATTAATCCGAGTTTCTCTGCAAGTTCAGTTTGCATATATGGATATTTATCCTTTGGATTCATATCCGGAACTTTCACTTCTTCTGCAACTTTTAAGTCACCAGTAATTTTTAAAACTGGTTCCCCCGTAGTTTGATTGAAACTACCTTCTTTGATAAACTTTGCTTTTTTCAAAACTTGAAGAACGAGCTTACGATCAACTGAAACATTTACGCCGTTTGGCGTTGTAAATGTACCATCAGAATAATTAACTATTCCGATATTTGTTTGACCCTTTTGAATGATTTTTTCTAGAAGGAGCAATATGTTCTTTTGAGTCCGCTCTACATTGTTTGAAATAATTTGATTCAATTCTTGATACTTAATTTTGGTTGTTTGAGCTCTATATCGATAAAAAATATCTCCGGAAGAAATTTTAGCACTATTCTCTTCCTTCAAAGCCATAACTGGTTTGTTCATCGATTCCTGTGTATAGATATACCAAACTGTTTTTCCATTTATATCTATCTCGCCGCAATCCCAATCAATTTCGGGAGAAAACGAGGACATCAATAAAGAAGTTAGTTCTTCTTGTTTAAAATCATCATAAGAACCCTGACAGCCAATTATCTCCCTATATTTATCAGTAACGCCAAAAACAATGTAACCTCCTTCTCGATTAGAAAAAGAAGCCATGATTTTTGCGTATAAATAATGGTTTTTTTCAGAATAAGACTTTTTAAACTCTAAGTCACTTCTCTCACGGATTTTCATCTTTCCATCGATGATGGAGGATTCTATCAATTGTTTGAGACTTCTTCCTATATCTTGGTTGTCCATAAAGAAACTCAACCTTGCATTAAGGAGTCGAAACTCTTCCAAGAGTTAGGAGATTCTTGATAATCCTTGTAATCTTCTCCAATGAAAACTTTGAAATTTGAATAAGTTTTGGACGTGGAATCATAATTGTTACTAATTACTATTCCGCCTATTACTTCACCTAATCCTTTTTCTTTTCTCCTTAAGTTTTCATCGACCAAAAAAACAGCAAGAGCATCAGCCTTTATTTTGGTATCTTCAGCTCTTTCACCTATGGGTTTTGTATCAAAAATGCCAATTCTTCCGTCTTTAAATTTAATAATGAAGTCGGGTTGAAAAGTAGACATATCATTGCTATACCCAATACCGAAGTTAGTGATAGTTTGTTCGGCACCGTTTTGCCAAAACCAATCTATCTTTCCTGGATGTCTATCAAGATAGTCAATGAAGGATCCTTCCAAATAATTTTCTACTTGACGACCTTCTTCGTCCTTGAACTTTACTCTTAATGGTTGATATAAGGATAACTTAGAATCATGAATTTTGAATGTATCTTTAGAATAAGATTTGTGATCTTCTATTTCAAATTCTTTACGGCTAGCCTTTTTACCGGATTTTTCTCCAAGATAATCTCTAAATTCTTTTGTGGCTTTGGAAAGAATGGATGAAAAAATGTCTTTGTTTTTAAGAAAAAGTTTCTGCGTTCCAGTGATTTTTCTGCCTTTCTCGGTAATTACTTTATTATTAAAAAATGACTCGGTTATGGCTCCATTGATTGAAGACTTAGAACGAATATATGCAAGTCCAGATAGGTTGTCTTTAATCACATTATAATAGGCAAACTCAATATCATTATCAGACATCTTTAGATACGCGCTCTCAGAACCAATGTTTTGGCTTTCATCGATTTTCACTACTTCAATGCCTGTTTGAGTCATTACTCCAAGTATTACTTCATCTCCGAAAACAACCCCTTTGCAAGTTAATTTTTCGAGAACTTGATTTTGGAATATGTCATTATCAGTGATTTCAAAAAAATCTCGGAATGTTTTTTCATAATACTCATAGAATTCTGTATCTGCAGAGTTGTAGTCTCCTTCACGACTTCGATAAAAAGACATGAGATTAATTGGCGTATAAATTGACTTTCCATTAATTGTTCTAAAATATGAAACTTCAGTCTTCACTCGATTTGGATTATAAGAGTCTTGTGTGGTGACGAAATTAGAT
>JBAYZB010000311.1:0-3708 GCA_041672765.1 Gammaproteobacteria bacterium
CAGGCGCAGAGGGACTTGACCGCCGAAGTCAAGGATGAGCTGAACAAGATCGATGTCGCGGCGCTGCCGATCGCCGACGCCATCGAGACGGTGCGAGGGAACGGCAAACGCACTCTCTATGTCTTCTCTGACCCAGACTGCCCCTACTGCAAACGCTTGGAGGCCGAGCTGGCAAAACTCAATGATGTCACGATCTACACGTTTCTGTACCCTCTCGTGGGCCTGCACCCGGACGCCAGGCGAAAGGCCGAGGCGATCTGGTGCGCAACGGACCGCGCGACAGCATGGCAGACGTTCATGTCGAGCGGAACACTGCCTGACCATACTGCATGCGACAACCCGATCGAACGCAACCTGCGCCTGGGTGAAAGTCTGGGAATCAACGGTACGCCCACGATCGTTTTCGCGGACGGAAGGATTGCGCCAGGCGCGCTGCCGTTGGCCGAGATCGAACGGCGGCTGACGAATGACGCGGTTCAGCGGGTCAGGGCCGCGGCGGAGGACTAGAGGCATGCGTAAATTCGTCAGCAGCATCGTTGCCATTTCTGCCACATTGACAGGCTGCGCCAGCATGTCGGGGCTCGAAAGCGAATCGCAGTTCGCGTGCAAGGCCCCGCCAGGCGTCACGTGTTCATCGCTGTCCGGCGTGTACGCCAATGCGATAGCGAACAACCTGCCGGCACTGCGCAATGAGAATGGAGATACACAAGGGGCTGCGGAACAGGATGCGCTGACGAGCCGCATCGTCGGGCGTGCCCCGTCAGCCGGCGATCCGATTCGCACGCCACCGAGGATTTTGCGCATCTGGATTGCGCCTTGGGAGGACAGCGATGGCGATTTTCATGACCAGTCGTACATCTACGTCGTGGCCGACTTCGGCCGCTGGGTCGTCGAACATGCCCAGCAGCGGATCATCGACCGCTACCGGCCGACCTTCGCGCAACCCGCTCCCGCGCCCCAACCGCTGCAGCGGCCAGTATCCGCGGCGCCCCGGCAGCAGTCTGGCGGCGTGGCGCCGCCGCAGGGGCAAATGTATGGACCGGGAGCGGCTCAACAGTCCGGCACAGAGGGTTGAGCATGCTCGACGCCCTGAAAACCATCTTCTACGGAGAGCGTTTCGCCCCTGCCGACGCGGTGCCGCGCGCCCTGCTGGAGCAGATAGCGACCATTCCTCGGCTTACCGGTATTCTGCCTTATCTGGGATGGTTGTCAGACGCAAAGCTGTTCGTGCTCGACCAGGGGGCGTTCGGTGGGAAGTCTGAACAGAACCTCGGTTTTTGCATCGAGACCTTGCCACAGACGGGGTCGAGCGAGGAGATGGAGCGGGTCCTGGCCAGCCTCTTCATGTCGTGCCCGCCTGGAACCGGTATTCAGATATCGTTGTATGCCAGTCCCCATATTCTGCCGACGCTGCGTAAGCAGGCCAACATGTTACCGACCGATCCGGGCCGCAGGGAATCCGAGGGGGAAGAGCGGCGCAACCGCAATATATTCCGCGCGCTCGCGCGCCGGCGGATCGATCATTACCTGCAGGGCAGGACGGCATCGCTGTTTCCGCATCACACGTATCTGCTGCGCGATTACCGGTGCGTGATCTCGATCACCATGCCCCTGGATCCGGAAGTCCCGGCAGACGTGGAGGAAGCCATCCGTATCAGGGAAAGCGCGCACGCGACGCTTCGTTCGGCGCATCTGCCGGGTCGGGATTGGCGGCCGGACGATCTCCTGAACTTCGTCGCCGACTTCTTCGATCATGAGAGGGTTTTTGGCCGGGGGGCCGACAAGCCGATCGAATACGACGAGACGAAGCCGCTGCGCGCGCAGTTGTCGAACCTTGAAATCGCCTCTGGCGTGGCAGACAGCTTCATCAAGTTCAGAAAGGCCGGCGGAGCGGAAACCGCCCTGCAGTGCTTCTCGGTGCGCCAGTACCCCAAGTACTACCGGCTGAGCAATATGGGCGCATTGATCGGCGACCAGTACCAGATGGCGCTGTCGATTCCGTGCCCGTTCCTCATCACGATGGGGGCGATCACCCTGGATTATGAGTCGGCGCGGACCAGGGCGCAGATGAAAGCCGCCCGGGCGACGCAGGCGGCAAGCTCATACATGGCCCATTTCCAGCCCGACCTGCAAGACCGCAAGCGCGACTGGGACATGGTGCTGCGCGCCTTCGAAAACGGGCGCAACGTGGTCCAGATGTACAACCAGATCGTGCTGATCTCCCGCCCGGAGGAAATGGCGCGCGCCGAGCACGCGGTGCGCGCGGTGTGGCGGGCGCGGGGCTTCGATCTCGCCAAAGATGTCTATCTCATGCACCAGGCGCTCATGGCCGCCATGCCCTGCACCCTGACGACGGGCCTGCAGGCGGATCTCCGGCAGTTCGGGCGCGCCGGTACGAAGACGGCGGACAACGCGGTCATGACCGCGCCGCTGATCGCGGAATGGAAAGGCACCGAGACGCCGGTCATGACGCTGTTCGGCCGCCGCGGCCAGATCATGGGCTTCGACCTGTTCGATAACCAAGGCGGGAACTACAACTTCGCCGTGGCGGCCCTTTCCGGCTCCGGCAAGTCGGTGTTCGTCAACGAGCTGGCGTTCCGCTACCTCGGCGCCGGCGCCAAGGTCTGGATCATCGACGTGGGGCGCTCATATCGAAACCTCTGCGAACTGATGGACGGCGAGTTCATCGAGTTCTCGGACGAGCGCAGCAACACGATCTGCCTCAATCCGTTCTCCATGGTCGTGGACATCAACAACGACATGGAGATGCTGCTGCCCCTGGTCGCTCAAATGGCGAGTCCGCGGGAGCCGCTTGACAATTACGGCTATGCCGCGCTGGCCTCGGCCATCAAGAGGGTGTGGGACCAAAAGGGCAGGAGCGCCACGATCACCGATGTGTACGAGCTGCTCAGGACCGGACGCCTGTCGGCGGAGGGCGAACCCGAACGCGATCTGTCGCGGCTCGCCACGGCCCTGGAGCCTTATACGCGCCACGGCGTGTATGCCAGCTACTTCGAGGGCGAGGCCAACATAGCCTTTCACAAGAATTTCGTGGTGCTGGAACTGGAGGAGCTCAAGAGCAAGAAGGATCTCCAGGCTGTCGTGATGCAGCTTATGATGTATCGCATCACGCAGGAGATGTACCTGGACCGCTCCCAGCGGAAGCTGGTCATCATCGACGAGGCCTGGGACCTGATGGGTAGCGGATCGAGCGCGGGTTTCATCGAGGCCGGTTACCGCCGGGCGCGCAAATACGGCGGGGCGTTTGGCACCATCACCCAGTCCGTTGAGGACTACTACAAGAACGATGCCACCAAGGCCGCGATCCAGAATGCGGATTGGCTTTTCCTGCTTCGGCAAAAACCGGAATCCATCGATCGGTTGGGTAAAGAAGGGAAACTGCACGTGGATGAATGGATGAAGCGGCAGTTGTCCAGCGTGACGACCGAGCACGGATATTTCTCGGAGATCTTCGTCCACGGACCAATAGGCTCGGGTGTGGGGCGGCTCATCCTCGATCCGTTCTCCATGCTTCTCTACTCCACGCGGGCAGAGGACTTCCAGGCTATCAAGACCCAGACTGATCAGGGCCTATCCGTGGTCCAGGCAATTGAAGCGATCTTGAAACAGAGGGAGAGGCATTGAACGCGCACGAAGCAACTGTAGGCCGCGAGCCCTTGCCTGGAATTCCGGAAACGGAACTCGTCC
>JBAYZB010000312.1:0-3688 GCA_041672765.1 Gammaproteobacteria bacterium
TTCGAGGTAATGGCGGGCATGCGCCGGGAGATCAGCCCGCACGCCTTCGGCAGCTATGTCATCTCCATGACCCATACCCCGAGTCACGTAATGGAGGTGATGTTCCTGGCCCGGCTGGCCGGCTTGACCGGCCGCAGCGCGCAAGGCTGGTTCTGCGACATCCGCGTGAGCCCGCTGTTCGAGACCATCGAGGACCTCACGCACATCGAAGATGTCCTGGAAACGCTGCTGGACAACCCGGTTTACGCGGCGCTGCTCAAGGCGTCGGGAAACACCCAGGAAGTCATGCTGGGCTACTCCGACTCCTGCAAGGACGGCGGCATCCTCTCCTCTTCCTGGAGCCTGTACGAAGCGCAGAAGAGAATCATCGCGCTCGCCTCCGCGCGTGGCGTCAACTGCCGGCTGTTCCACGGACGCGGCGGCACCATCGGCCGCGGCGGCGGCCCCACCCACGAATCGATCCTGGCCCAGCCCCCCGGCACCGTGCACGGCGAAATCAAATTCACCGAGCAGGGCGAGGTGCTGTCCTACAAATACAGCAACATGGAAACGGCGGTCTACGAACTGACCATGGGCATCACCGGACTGCTCAAGGCGAGCCGCTGCCTGATCCAGCCGCCGGAGCCGGAGCCGGAGGATTATCAGGCGATCATGGACGAGCTTGCACGCCTGGGCGAGCAGGCCTATCGTGACTTGACGGACCGCTCCCCCGGCGTGCTCGATTACTTTTATGAAGCGACGCCGGTCAATGAAATCGGGCTTCTGAACATCGGTTCACGCCCTTCACACCGAAGCAGGCAGGATCGGTCGAAGGATTCCATCCGCGCCATCCCCTGGGTGTTCGGTTGGGCGCAGTCGCGCCATACGCTGCCGGCCTGGTACGGCATCGGCTATGCGCTGCAGACCTGGTGCGAGGAGGACCCGGCGCGGCTCGCCAAGCTGCGGGAGATGTACCGGAACTGGCCGTTCTTCCGGGCCCTGCTGAGCAACAGCCAGATGTCGCTGTTCAAGGCGAACATGCGCATCGCGGGCGAATACGCCCAACTGTGCGCCGATAAAGAAGTGGCGCGGCGGATCTACAGGCTCATTCGCGAGGAATACGAACGTTCCGTGGCCCAGATCCTGAGCGTGGCCACCGTAACCAGCCTGCTGGAGGAAAACCCCACCCTTCTGCTCTCGCTCACGGGGCGCAACCCCTACCTGGACCCCCTGAACCACATCCAGCTCACCCTGCTCAAACGCTGCCGGGACGAATCACTGACCGATCAGGAAAGAGAAGCATGGCTCGACCCGCTGCTGAGGTCGATCAACGCCATCGCGGCCGGCATGCGCAACACGGGGTAGAGCGGGCAGCACCCGCCGTCGGCTGACGGCGGTAGCACAGATGTGCTACTCTCGGTTGGTATCGATTGGAGGGGACCAACATGCCTACGACCACCATCCGGCTCCCGGAGGAACTCAAGAACCGGGTCGCACACGCCGCGAAACGCGCCGGCATGACCTCGCACGCCTTCATTCTCGATGCCATCGCCCAACGAGTGAAACAAGAAGAGCAGCGCAACGATTTTCTCGACACCGCCGAACGGCGGTACGCCGAAATCGTGGCCACGGGCAAGACCATCCCGTGGGAGGAGATGCGCACCTACCTTGAGAACAGGCTCGCCGGCAAGAAGACGGCTCGCCCAACGCCCCGCAAATTGGCCCGTTAGCGCCCCCGGATGTCCCGTATCGAACTTGCCCCGGAAGTGGGCGACGACTTCGAACGCATACTGGACCATCTACAACGGCACGAAGTTGAAGATGCGCCCGCACGAATCCAGGAGATCATTCAGGGAATATCCGTCCTGGAATACAACCCGCTCCTTGGTCGTCCGGCAACGCAAGAAGGTTTGCGGGAACTGGTGATCGGGCGCCAGTCTCGCGGCTATGTGGCGCTCTATCGCCACGTTCCGGAGATCGACACCGTCTTCGTGCTCGCGATCCGGCATCAGAGAGAGGCGGGTTATAAAAGTCTTTGAAAGCCGCCGGTATCCCCTTCCAGGGCCTTCCTTGGCGGAACAAAGACGACATGCAAGGTGGGCGCCGCTCACCATGCGTCGGTTGTCAAAACATTTGTCGGTGGGCGGTGCCCGCCCAACGTCAGAGGTTACGCGGCCTGTACCGGGATGGCATCCCGGGTGTGGGTGATGAGGTTGTTCTCATCGAGGTAGACCAGGGTGGGCTTGAAACTGGCCAACTCGTGCTGAGCCAGCACGGCATAGGCGCAGATGATGATCCGGTCGCCCGGATTCGCCTTGTGGGCAGCGGCGCCGTTTACCGAAATGATGCCGGATCCCTCCTGTGCCCGAATGGCATAAGTGGTAAAGCGTTCGCCGTTGTTGATGTTATAGATCTGGATCTGCTCGTACTCATGGATACCGGCAGCGTCCAGCAGCCTGCCGTCGATGGCGCACGACCCCTCGTATTCCAATTCGGAATGAGTTACCCGTCCGCGGTGAAGCTTGGCTTTGAGCATGGTGAGCTGCATACGGCTCTTCCCCCATGTACCTGCCGCAGTTGTTGGTCTTTCAAGGGGTTGACGCCCCGAGAGACAACCCGGCCGATTGAGTGCTTTTTCTGATCGGGCTGCCCTGCCAACGGACAGCCCCCGGAAAAGCGGGTAATTATGCGAAATTATATCTTGTCTTTCAACGAAACGGGCAGATTGTCGATCAGACGGGCCTGTCCCAGACGCGCCGCCGCCAGGATCACCAGCTCCTTGTCCGCTGTGCCGGGCGGCATGAGATCCAGGGCGCGCCGGATGGTGAAATAGTCCGGGCCGAACCCTGCGGCGCGCAACCTCGCCTCCCCCGCCGCCTCGATGGCGCGGAAATCCCGCTCCCCGCCCTGAAGGCGCTCCGCGGCCTCGCACAAAGCGCGATAGAGGAGCGGAGCCCGCTCGCGCTCGTCCGCGGTAAGGTAGCTGTTGCGGGAGCTCATGGCCAGTCCGTCGGGCTCGCGGACGGTGGGCACGCCGACGATATCGATGGGGAAGCACAGATCGGCCACCATGCGGCGGATGACGAGCAGTTGCTGATAGTCCTTCTCGCCGAAGACGGCCACGTCGGGCTGCACCAGGTTAAAAAGCTTCGCCACCACCGTGGCAACGCCCACGAAATGCCCGGGGCGCGCGGCTCCGCACAGGATATCGGAAAGCCCTTCCACTTCGACCCGCGTCACGGACTGGCAGCCGGCGGGATACATTTCCTCCACGGCCGGCGCGAACAGCAGGCTGACGCCCGTCTCGGCGAGCCTGGTGCTGTCCTCGCTCAGGGTGCGCGGATAATTTTCGTAATCCTCGCCCTGCCCGAACTGCATGGGATTGACGAAGATGCTGACAACGACCCGATCCGCCAGCCGTGCGGCGTGTTCCACCAGCTCCAGGTGCCCCGCGTGCAGGTTGCCCATGGTGGGAACGAACGCAATGCGCTCCTGGTCCTGGCGCCACGCTGCCACGGCGCTGCGCAGTGCGGTGCTGGTACGTACGGTCTGCATATCGGAAACCTCGACGGGAACCGGCTGGGACTCAGAAGCAATGCTCGGGACCGGGGAAGGCGCCCGATTTCACGGCCCGCACATAGGCCTCGACCGCCCCCTGCACGCTGCCGCTGCCCTGCATGAAATCGCGTGAGAATTTCGGCCGCTTGCC
>JBAYZB010000313.1:0-3670 GCA_041672765.1 Gammaproteobacteria bacterium
ATGACCGACAAGCAATATTTCGTCCTCTCCCACGCCCTCGCTAGACACAACGCAATGGAGGCGGTCAGGCTGGCTCCGAACGATTACGCCGTGACGATCCAGCCGAAAAAGCGAAGTCTTGAGGCTAACGCACTCGCGCACGTGATCGTCTCGGCCATTGCGGAGCAGGTGGAGATCGACGGGAAGCGGTTCCCGCATGACGTGTGGTGGTGGGAGTTGAAACGGCGGTTTTTCGGACGGCAGTTCCAGGAGTTCCCAGACGGCTCCGTTCGGGAGGTAGAGCCGCGCAGCCGGTGGCGGAACAGCCGGCATTTTGCCGAGTTCATCGAGTTTTTGTATGCGGAGGCCGCAGACATGGGTGTGGTTATTCCTGCGAATAAACGGGAGGCGGCATGAAACTATCCATTGAATCCAACACCTGCCTGGATCACCGCGAGGTCGACAGGCTCAAACGGCTGAAATCCGAATCGCTCCCGCTCGAAATGCTCGGCGCTATCGAGCGGCGCGAGTTCTGCCGTGTGACGATCCTGGGCGAACCGCTGTTTGCCGACCGGATCACCGGGACGCTGTACCGGCTGGACGGTACGCCGGTGTCGGGCACGACAAGATCGCGGATCGTGTTTGGCGCGAGACCCACGGCCAAGATTCCGCGCGACGTGGAGGACGCCAACAGCCTGGCGGCGTTCACGATCAACCGGGATTCGACGCAGAAGCGGCGCGTCGGCAGGCCGAAGAGGGCTGCGGCATGAGCGACTACCGATTGCCCCACGACGTGGCCCGCTGTCAGGGCCAGGATTGCCCGAAACGGACGACATGCCTACGGCACCTGGCCTTGAACGATGTCGGGCCAAGAACGCCGTTTTACGGGCGTTTGTGTGGCGGCGCGGACTGGACGAGTTATCTACAGATTGGGCAAACCGAGAGTGGCCAGAAATGACGGACCGAAATTACCAAAACCCATTCTCATCGGCGGGCCGACCCCGGACATCCCCGACGACCGGCGAACGTGCGGTGAGTGCGCGAGGTTCGACGGGGATTATTGCCGGCAGGATGGCAGTAGACCGCACCCGGACGTTAAGCGGCGGTGTCGGTGGTTTAGGGAGAAGCGGTAATGGCTAGAGAGCTCGAGCATGCGGAGCAATGCGCTCTATTCCGGTGGGCTCGGCACAACGTCAACGCCTATCCCGACCTAGCGTTCATGTTTGCGATTCCGAACGGTGGGCACAGGGTCAAGGCGGTTGCGGCGAAACTCAAGGCCGAGGGTGTTAAAGCAGGCGTCCCGGATATCTGTTTGCCGAGTCCGCGGGGCGCGTACAAAGGGCTGTATCTGGAACTAAAAGCTGGAAGGAATAAGCCGACGGTGGAGCAACTGGAATGGCTCAATTATTTATCCGGTGTCGGCTACATGGCCGCGTGGTGTACCGGGTGGGAAGCGGCGCGAGACATGATTTTGGATTACTTGAATTTGGAGATGGTATGAGCGCAAACGATACTCAGATTGGCGGTCAGCATTACCGCGAAAACAAAATCCAAGTATGGGATGCGGTAATCGATTGGGGACTTGGGTTTCTCGACGGAAACGCGGTCAAGTATCTCGCTAGGTGGCGTAAGAAAGGGGGAATAACTGACCTCATGAAGGCCCGCCATTACATCGACAAGTTGATCGAAGAGGAAACAAAAAGTGCTCCCTCTGACATCACCTGAAATCGAATTTATCGATGCCGATGACAAGCCGCCTCCGACAGACAGAAAACTGTTGCTCCTGACGCGCACGGGCGTGGCGATCATAGGCAAGTGGGACGAGGGCTGTATCGGTTGGCTCCCGCTCCCCAAAATACCCGCAAAACTCAAAGCAAAGATAGGTAAACAGTCAACTACTCCCCCCCTAAATGGGGAAGCTTGTCCTTCCAGTTTTCGGGCCTGCACCCCGCCTCAGAGAGGGACGGAGGTACATTGGGTTGGTTGACTACAACCGCAAGCACGGACTTGTGTGCAGGACTCACCGTGTAAGAGAAGTTTAGCACAACGGAGGTTTTTATGAGTTGGAATTTGCTGAATCAACAGGTAATCCATTGGGCTGAGGAACGCTGCATTTTCGCTAACTCAGACCCCAAAACACAGTGCCTGAAATGCGTGTCCGAGGTCGGTGAACTCGCCGATAACGTAGCCAAGGGTCGAAACCCGGTAGACGACATCGGAGACACGCTGGTGACGCTCATCATACTGGCAAAAATGCACGATTTGACGGTTGAAGAGTGCCTCGAGCATGCCTACGGCGTGATTTCGACGCGCACTGGGCAGATGGTGAACGGCGTTTTTGAGAAGGATGAACCGGCTACGACTCAGGAGGCCGTCTAATGGCCCAACGCGGCGTCAATAAAGCCATCCTGATCGGCAACCTTGGGGCTGATCCCGAAACCCGATACATGCCGAACGGAGACGCGGTAACGACGCTCCGGATTGCCACGAGCGAAACCTGGAAGGACCAGCAGACCGGGCAACAACAGGAACGCACCGAATGGCATCAAGTCGTGTGCTATCGGAAGTTGGCCGAGATCGCGGGCGAGTATCTGAAAAAGGGCGCGAAGGTCTATGTCGAGGGAAAGCTGAGGACGCGCAAGTGGCAGGACAAGAACGGCCAGGACCGCTATACGACCGAGATCGTTGCCGATCAGATGCAGATGCTTGACCGGGCAAGCGGACAAAACAGTGGCTACCAAAATGACGGTAACCGCGCCAGGTCTGGAAGTGGCCAGGCGCAGGGGCTCGATAATTTTGACGACGATATCCCATTCTGATGAAACCTGAGCAAATCAAATGCTTTTATTGCAGCCGGTGGAGCTCGTATTCATGGCGGTGCGCGGTGCACGAGAAGGTGACCGATCCGATTGACAAATGCGCCTGTTTCGAGCGTGAGCCGGGCGCGGACGATGACATAGACGAGGTCGAAGAATGAATGGTATAGACGCGGCGCAACTCAGAGATTTGATCATACGCCCGACGCTGGAATCGCTCGGGATGTACAGCAAGGCGGCGGAACAGCTCGTCCTCGGAACGGCATGCCATGAGTCTGAGTGCGGGCAATGGCTGAAACAAATCAGGGGACCGGCACTTGGCATCTACCAAATGGAGCCCGCCACCCACGGCGATATCATCAACAACTGGCTGGTGCACAATGCCGCCCTGTATGAGCGCGTCATGCGTGTGGTTGGCGATGGGCGGTTTAGCGCTGACCGACTGGTGTACGACCTGCGGTATGCAACGGTGATGTGCCGACTGCATTACCGTCGCAGGCCGGAGCCGTTGCCTGATGCGGGGGATTGGGCGGCAATATCGGGGTACTGGAAACAGTTTTACAACACCAGGTACGGCAAGGGGCGGCCAGAACAGTTTTTAGCTGCAGTGCAACGCTTTGGAGTTGACAGACTAGCATGACTAGACGACGCACCCCCCGCGATATCGTGATCGACATGCTCACCCGCTGGGGCGAGCACGAGGCGCTAGGGCTCTATGCCGCAGCCGCCGAGCGGTCGATACTCGGGAGAATCCGAGACGGTGGCAGTCATCCTCCATGCGGTGGCAGTCGACCGTTACCGCCGGGGATATGGATTCCGGCTGACGTGATGGAGATGGGGCGGATTCTGGCGCACATGGCCGATTCAGGGTATGC
>JBAYZB010000314.1:0-3664 GCA_041672765.1 Gammaproteobacteria bacterium
CTTTGACATAGTATACTCTTTCTTATTCTTGGTCAGATTCTTGTAAACTTCAATAATGCTCAATGCAAAATCAAAGCTTTTATCTTGAATCAAATTCTGCTTTGCCATAATCTTCAATCCTCAATCTTCAATTCTCAATCTGAGGCTAACCCTCTAAACCAATCATCGTATTCATAAAACCTAATTAGTGATAATTCGGTTAATTCGTGGACTTATTATAAGATTGGAGGATGATATCGCAGATGCGGCTGACATCATCTTCTATAAGGCTGTAGTACAAAGGAAGGCACAGAATCCGGCGCGAGATGTCCTCTGAAATTGGGCAAGGCTGGTAAGTGACAATATTTGTGTATGTATTTACCGAAGGATAGAAATACCTGCGAGGGATAATATCATTAGATTCCAGAGTGGCTATGATGCGTAGGGTGTCACTTTCTGAAGGGAAGATCACCGGAAAATATGAGTAGTTCGGAATGCCCCACTGGTTTTCCTGAAACCTGAGATCTTGATTTTGTGATAACATACTCTTGTACAGCATATATTTGTTCTTTCGGTCAGCTAATATCTTGTCAAAACTGTTGACATTGAGAATGCCCAGTGCTGCATGCACTTCGGTCATTTTGCCATTGAATCCGTCTTCAACGACATCCTTTTGATCGTTGTATCCAAAAAACCTTATTCTTTTAAGCTTCTTAGACAGTTCAAGATCTTCTGTTACACACCCTCCACCCTCAGCAGTATTGATAATTTTAGTAGCGTGAAAGCTGGTAGCGGAGACATCCCCGCAATTTAGGAGGCTCTTATCATTGTAGACTGACCCCACTGCATGAGCTGCATCGTAGATTACCTTTAAGTTGTGTTTCTTTGCTATTTCTTCAATGCTCTCAACATCACAAGGATTGCCAAAGACATGAACCGGCATGATTGCAACAGTCTTCGAAGTTATTAAGCTCTCAATCTTCGCAGGATCCAAGTTAAGAGTCGAAGGATCAATATCACAGAAAACTGGAGCGGAGCCTTCCCAGATAATTGCACTAATTGACGCGATCCAGGTGAAAGGACTGGTAATGATCTCGCCTTTGATCCCCAAAGCGCGAATGGCCATTTGTATCGCTATGGTGCCATTTGTCACTGCCACGGGATTCATTAACCCAATATTTTCTGATAAGAGACGTTCAAACTCTTGAACAGTGGGGCCATTGTGAGTTAGTATTCCGCTCTCCCATATCTTACTGAGAAATGTGTTGAGTTCCTCGACGCGAGGTAAAAAAGGCATGGTTACAGGTATTTTACTCATGGGCTTTATTTCTAAACTCCTCAATCATTCGAGATTGCTTAATATTCTGCTTTGATTCTGAAATCTTCCCCTGACACGCTGCGTGGAAATACTTGAGCATCTTTTCAAAGTGATTATCTGCCTCAATATTCAAAATCTCGGTGTTACCGCCCGAGCTTAACTCTATTTGCGGAATAACGTTAGGTGGTGCTGTGAAGATTCGATTAGTAAAAAGCCGACCCTTTGATCCCCATAGCTCCAGGCTACACTGATAATAGTTATCAAATCCAAATGAAATCTGACTATGGATACCGGTTTCAATGTCAATCAAGGTCCCAGAACCCCATATATCCACATCATGTTCTGAATTGTAGCTCAATGAAGCACACAATACGTTTATATTCTCCCCCAACATAATCTGGCTAAGCTTTATGGGGTATGCTCCAGCATCCAACAACGCTCCTCCACCTAATAGCTTACTGTAGCGGATGTTCCCTCTATCAGGGAAAGGAGGAAATCCAAATGAACTTCGCATACAGCGCAGTTCTCCAATTTCTCCAGATTCCATTATGTCTATGACCCTTTGAAGCTGAGAATGAAATCGAAATTGGAAATTTTCGATAAGCGCCAGACGATTATCATCTGCTAACTTCGATAGCTTGATGACCTCGCTGCTACTACATGCCAGAGATTTTTCTACTAGTATGTGAAGACCGCGTTGTAACGAATTCTCGATCCATTCGTAGTGAAGTGCATTGGGTAGAGGAATATATACAGCATCTAAATCATTATCATCTAACATGGATTCATAAGGAGAGTATGACGCTACAGAATACTTGTCTGCAAGTTCTTGAGCTCTATCAATACTCCTACTGGCAATCCCTTTCAGCTCAAAGAGATCTGGCATGCCCAGTAGAGTGGGAATGACATACCTTTGTGCAATGCTTGCTGTTCCGAGAATCCCGATTCTGATCTTTCTCAGTTCCATCTTGTTCTAATTGAATGGAATCACGCTAACTAAGCTGCGTAACTGAATGTTGAATATATTACCGTATGGTATCATCTGATAGATATCGTCCAGGCTGACCCATATATAGTCCTCAGAGGGTAGTTCGATTGCATTATTGACGCGGACTAACATGTATCTGTTTTGGTCTTGATAAAATCTACCACCTTCTTCAGACAGGATAGCATCATACACAATCTCGCTTTGCCGGGCATTAATAATCTCCTCGATAAAGGGGTAGGTCTTGTTCGATTGGGTCCGGTAGTTCAAATCCAAGCACTGTACTGTTGGCCCATACTCAGCATAATCACGGTTTCCACATTCTATTTGAAGCTTCAGTAGCAATTCTTGTCGACCTTCGAATTGCCGGATCAAACAAGCGCAAAGTCCGGGATGTGCAGGTTTGATCATTGGTTGATCCCATTGAGTAACTTCCCTATTCCCAATTTGCACCTGAACTCCAATTACTTCGAAGTAATCACCGGACAAGTGTTGTATCTTATCCCCTGTCACTTGCCATTCTCTTAGTTGGTTAAGTGGTACAATATCTCTTTGATAACTCGAGAAGCTTATATATTGGGATAATCTTGAAAGTGTTTTATTTCTTGCTGCTTGAGTACTATTCGTGTCTTGTCTGGTTGAGCATTTTGGATGCTTGCTTTTTATATCACACAAAAGGTTAGGTGTGATACCCGAGATAACGGTTCTGGCATCCATATTTACTATGTTTGGCAGCTTCATCAATTCTCTAAGGGTTTCCAAACTAACCCATTTGAAGCCGGGCAATACAGGAACTTCATCGTAGTTTTCAACGTATAGAACCATGTTTCTATTACGCTTGGCATAGAATCTGGATCCTTGCTCGGATTGAAGGGAATCATAGACTATGGTACCTTTTTTAACCCCGATGAAGTAATCGAGGTAGTAGGGGACCCTACCTTTATGTACTTGGCTGTAGTTACTTTTGGTTGCCTGAACAGTCGGCGAGATTTGAACATAGTTCACATTCCCCGGCTCAATCTTAGCTTGAGTCAATAAGTACAACCGGTCATTTACAAGGGTGCTAACGAAGCCCAGTATTCCGTACTCCGGTTGGAGAATGATAGGTTGCGAATGATGTAATCCATTCGTCATGGATATCAGGCCATGAATGCTGAAGAAGTTACCTGATATATGCTTTAGACCACTCTCTGAGCTCAAGCCAGACCACTGAGTTAATTCAACCAGAGGTGTCTCTTTAACAAAAACGTGAACTTCTGCATTCTGCTGTTTAATCCAATCCAGAGTTGCCTGGTATTCTTCTAATTCTTTCATATCAATAAATCGTGTCATTTTGTGGACAGACAACTATTTTTTGTGGAGAAGTGGAGCTATATGATGCT
>JBAYZB010000315.1:0-3652 GCA_041672765.1 Gammaproteobacteria bacterium
CAGGCGGCGAGCACCTGGCGGGGGCTGATCAGCCCGGCGCCCAGCGCCACCCCCAGCGCCCCGGTCGCCAGCGTGCCCTGCAAAAACAGTCTGCGGGTTTGTCTCATACTTCAAACTCCTCATTGGTCAAAAATTGTGCACTGGTGTCATCGGCAAAATACATGCCAGCCATCAGGCATTCGGAGGCCATTGAAATAGCACATTATCGGCAGAGAGGAAAGCTGGACGATTGCAAATTGCAATTTGCATCTTGCAAATTGAAACCTCGCGCAGCGACGCGAAACCTCTTTGCCAGGAGCAACCGGGGGCGTGGGGAGTTCTCCGTAGGACGTCGGGGCGCCTCTTCCGGCCTGCCTGACCCGGTAACGCACGGCCGGCATCCCGGTCGTTTGCCGTTCCAATGGGCTATCCGGGTCAATTGAGCAGCGAGCTTGTGTCCAGCTCGCTCTGGTTGTACTGCTGCAGCTTGCGCCAGAGGGTGGTTTTGTTGATGCCGAGAACCTTGGCTGTCTTTTCCCGGTTGCCGCCGTTGGCTTGCAGCACTTTGAGGATGTAGCGCCGCTCCAGTGTTGCCAGCGTGGGGCTGTCGCTGTCGATGGCGCTGCCCGGCTGCACACTTCCCGACAGCTCTTCGAGGTGAAGGATCGGACCGTCCGCCAGGGCGACGTGCCGTTCCACCAGGTTGCGCAGCTCGCGCACGTTGCCCGGCCAGTCGTAAGTACAGAGCAGTTCCATGGAGCGGGCGTCGAACCCGGTGACGTTGCGCCGGTACAGGGTGGCGAAGTGCTTGATGAAATGGTCCGCCAGCAGCGGAATGTCCTCGCGGCGCTCGCGCAGCGGGGGCATGCGGATGTTGACCACGTTCAGGCGATGGTAGAGGTCATGCCGGAAGCTGCTCTGCTGCACCATCGCCTTGAGGTCGCGGTTGGCGGCCACCACGAACCGCACGTCGATCTGGATGGGCTGCACGCCGCCCACGCGCGTGAGCTGCTGCTCCTGCACCACGCGCAGGAGCTTCACCTGCATGGTCTCGGAGATGTTGCAGATCTCGTCGAGAAACACCGTGCCGCCGGAGGCGATCTCCAGCAACCCTTTCTTGGTGTGGGCGGCGCCCGTGAAGGCGCCCTTCTCATGGCCGAACAGTTCGCTCTCCAAGAGCGTATCGTTCAGGGCGCCACAGTCGATGACGATGAAGGGCTGTTCGGCCTCGGGGCTGAGGTCGTGGATGGCGCGCGCCGCCAGCTCCTTGCCCGTGCCCGATTCGCCTTCGATGATGACGTTGCAGCGCACGTCGGCGATCTTCTCGATGATGGAAAAGGTGCGCCGGATGGCGTCCGACCGGCCGATCATGCCGTGGCGGTTGCGCTCGTCGCGCAACTGCCGTCGGAGCAGGCGGTTTTCATGCCGCAGCCGGCTGCTCTCCAGGGTCTTGCCGATGAGCACGAGTAGCTCGTCCATGTCGAAGGGTTTTTTGATGAAGTCGGTGGCGCCCAGCCGCAGTGCCTCGATGGCGTTTTCCACCGTCGAATAGCCCGTGATGACGATGACCGGCACCTCGGAATCCCGCTCGCGCACCCGCGCCAGCAGTTCGATCCCGTCCATGCCGGGCATGCGCAGGTCGGTGACGATCAGGTCCGCGCCGTGGGCGACGAAATGGTCCAGGGCCTCCTCCGAGCGCTGAAAGACCCGGCACGCGTAGGGCGTGCCCTGGCAGAAGCGGAGCATCAGCTCGCCGGCCTTCGCGTCGTCGTCGACGAACAGGATGGTGGGGGTCTGCTTGGTCACGATTTCAGGGTCGAGCATCACACCTATGTCAATGATAACGCGCAGGAGCGGCGCCAGTGCTATCCCGGAAGGGGGACAGGCGCGGCTACGGCGCGGTATCCGCCGTCCGGCGGTCGTCCAGGGCCGGCGGCGCGGAGGCGCGGGGCAAGACGACCGTTGCCGTCACGCCGCCTTCCGGCTCGTTCGCCACTGTGATCTGGCCGCCGTGGCGCTGCACGATGCCAAGACTGATGGACAGCCCCAGCCCGGTGCCTGCGCCCACGGGCTTGGTGGTGAAGAAGGGATCGAAGATCTTGTCCAGCACCTCCAGCGCCACGCCGCTGCCGCTGTCGCGCACGCGCAGCACCAGTGCCGCCGCGTCGTGTTCGGCCTCCACCACCACCCTGCCGCCCGGCTCGCTCGCGCCGATGGCGTTGAGCAGCAGGTTGATCAGCACCTGCTGGAGCTGGCCGCGGTCGCCGTCGATGGCGCAGTCCTCGGCAAGGCGGCATTCCAGGCCTACGCCCTTGTCCCGCGCCACCCGCTCCACCAGCGCCAGGCTCTCCTGGATCCACGGCCGCACCTCGAAATGGGTGTACCGCGGCGGCATCTGGCGCGCGAAATCGAGGATGCCGCGCACGATCCGGGAGGCGCGCAGGGCCTCCTCGCGCAAC
Source organism: Gammaproteobacteria bacterium (assembly GCA_041672765.1). Lineage (GTDB taxonomy): Bacteria > Pseudomonadota > Gammaproteobacteria > JBAYZB01 > JBAYZB01 > JBAYZB01. The sequence continues at coordinate 2,439 of JBAYZB010000315.1, forward strand.
GACTCCAGATCCTTGCGGAACTGCCGGTCGTCCTCCGGCAGGCCGCGCTCCATCAGCTTGGTGAGCGACAGGATATTGCTCAGGGGATTGTTGATCTCGTGGCCGATCCCCGCCGCCATCTGGCCCAGGCTGGCGAGTTTGGCACTCTGCAGCATCATGCTCTGGGCGCGGTCGCGCTCCTCCTGGGCCCGCTCCAGGGTCTCCGCCATGTAGTTGAAGGAGGTCTCCAACTGCCGCAACTCGTCGGTGCCGCGGGCCGCCACCCGCACGTCCCGATTGCCGTCCGCGTAGGCCTTGAGCCCGTACGCCAGCTCCGTCACCGGCCCGGCGATCCGGCGCGCGCCGAACCGGGCCAGGGCTAGGCTCAGCAGCAGCGCCACGCCGGCAAACAGCCAGATGCCCCAGCGGATGCGCGCGAACGGCGCGCTGATCGCACCCATGTCGATGCGGGTCGCCACCACCCAACTGACCAGTTGGTTCGGATAGGGAAAATACTCCAGGTAATGGATCACCGTCCGGTGATCGGCGCTTTCCACCGATCCCACGGGTTGCAGCCGGACCGCGGAGCGCAGGCGCCCGTCCGCCATGTCGTGAATGCGCATGGGCAGGGACTTGATGTCCGCGAAACGCAGGGAGGCCATGTCGTCGTAAAGGATGATGCCGTCGCGTTCCGGCTCGTCGGGATTGAGCTCGGCGATGAGCAGGCGGCCGTCGTGCACGCGTGGCGCCAGGTCCAGAATGCGGTCGATCTGGTCGCCGCGCAGGCCCGCCGCCAGATACCCCACCACCGCGTCGGCGCGCACCAGCGGCACGATGGCGTCCAGCAGCGGCAGGTTGCTGGCGCGGCCCTGCTCTTCATACGTCTGGGGCAGCAGGGTGAAGGTTACCTCATGGGGCGCGAGGGCCTGCAGCCGCCGGCGGAACGGCTCGTTCTGCAGCTCCTCCTCAGCGTAGGGAAAATGTTCCAGGCTTTCATAAAGGGCGTGGCTGCGCCGGCCGCCGCGTACCTTGACCAGCGTGTTGCCGTGCCGGTCGAGCACACGGATGGTGGAGAGGCTCGGCACGATATTCTGGAAGGCCTCCAGGAAGGCGTTGAGCCGGTCGCTGCGCTGTCCGAACTCCGGGTGAAGCTCCCCTGCGGCGGCCAGTTCGAGAACGGGCGCGAAATCGCGCATTGCCGGCGCATCGGCCAGCGCCAGCACCATCTCGCGTTC
>JBAYZB010000316.1:0-3629 GCA_041672765.1 Gammaproteobacteria bacterium
CATCGAGTTCGTAGTCCGTGGGGGCTGCCGGCAGCGGCATGACGATCCGGCCCCAGGCCGCCGCGACATCGCCCCGGAACGCTGCGAGGCCCGCGCTCAGCCAGCGCCGGTCGGGTATGCAGTCGTCGTCGGTGAAGGCGATGATCTCGCCCATGGCCGCCCGCCATCCGCAGTTGCGCGCCGCGGCCGGGCCATGCCGCCCGGTGACCGGCACGTAGTGCAGCCGCGGCACCGCCGCGTCCTCCTGGCGCGCCATCCAGCGCGCCACGATCTGGCGCGTTGCTTCCTGCACGCCGTCGTCGGCCACGATGATCTCGCAGGCGCGCGGATCGAGATCCTGTTGCAGCAGCGCGCTCAGGCAGCGCTCCAGCAACTGCGGGCGCCTATGGGTCGGCACTACCACCGAGATGCGCGGCGTCATGGCGGCTTTCCTTTTCGAGCATGAAGGGGCCGATCACCAGGGCATCCAGCGGCGAGGTCCAGAAACACTCCAGCGCGTCGCGCGGCGTGCACACGATGGGTTCGCCGCGGGTGTTGAAGGAGGTGTTCACCAGGACCGGCACGCCGGTGCGGGCGTGAAAGGCCTTGAGCAGGTCGTAGTACAGGGGATGCTGCGCGCGGTCGATGGTCTGCACGCGCGCGGTCCCGTCCACGTGCAGCACCGCGGGGATGCGCGGCGCCTTGTCCGGCGCGACCTGGTACACGAACAGCATGAAGGGCGAGGAGCCGCAGCCGACGAACCAGTGCCGCGCCTCCTCTTCCAGCACCACCGGCGCCACCGGCCGGAAGTCCTCGCGGTCCTTGAGCTCGTTGAGGCGGGCCTGCATGGCGGCGCTCAAGGGCGACGCGAGGATGGAGCGCGCGCCCAGGGCGCGCGGCCCGAACTCCATGCGTCCCTGGAACCAGCCGATGATCCTGTCCTGCGCCAGCAGTTCCGCGGTCTGTTGCGCGATGTCGTCAAGGCGGCGGTAGGGGAGCTGCGCCCGGCGCAGAAACGCCTCGATTTCCCGTTCGCCATATTCCGGTCCGAGGAAGGTGTCGTGCATCGCGTAGCGCCGATGCGCGTCATCACGCATGGTGGCATCGACCCACAGCGCCGCCCCCAGGGCGGTGCCCGCGTCGCCCGCCGCAGGCTGCACCCAGATTTCGCGGAATGGTCCGCGTCGCCGCAGCTTGCCGTTCAGCACGCAGTTGAGCGCGACGCCGCCGGCCATGCACAGGTGCACGGCGCGGGTCGTCGCGTGCAACCAGTCCGCGAGCGCGAATACCGTCTCCTCCAGCACCGCCTGCAGCGAGCAGGCGATGTCCTTGTGCCGTTGCGTCACCGGCGCGCCGCGCGCCCGCCGCGGGCCGAAGCGCTCTTCCAGGCGCGGCGCCTGCGTCGTGTAGCCGCCGTGGTCTCCCATCTGCACCAGGGCGCGGAACTCCTCGACGTGGCGCGGCCGGCCGAAGGAGGCGAGCGCCATGACCTTGTACTCGTCGGAGGAGTGCAGGAAGCCGAGGTAATCCGTGACCTGCTCGTACAGGAGGCCCAGGGAATGGGGCATGTCCACCTGCCCGAGGCGTTCGATGTGAGTGCCTTCGCCCTGGGCATAGGTCGTGGTGGCGCGCTCGCCGCGGCCGTCCAGGGTGAGGATGGCGGCGCTCGCGAAGGGGGAGGGCAGAAAGGCGCTGGCCTCGTGGGCCAGGTGATGATCGACGAAGTGCCAGGCAGGCGCGGCCATGCGGAAGCGCGCGCGCAGGTGGTGCGGCGCGCCTGCCGCCAGTTGGCGCGGCGCATTGACGATGTAGGACAGGAACAGCGGGTCCCAGGGCGAGTCCCACTCGGCCGGCGCCGGGTGGGCGCTGGGTTCGAGCGGCAGGGTGATGGTGGCCTCGCCGCGATGCCGGCCCGGCAACTGGTCAGGGTCGAAGGAGTAGCCGATGTGATTCACGTGGCGCAGTTCGATGCCGGCGGCCCGCAGGCAGTAATCGATGGCATGGAACGGCAGTTCGTAGGCCGAAAACGGCACGGGGCGCTTGGCGTGCTTGACGCGCGTGAAGCGTTCCTCTTCCGCAGCGGCGATCACCATCCCGTCCTGGACCAGGCAGGCGGCGGAGTCATGAAAGGCGGCGTTGATTCCCAGGGTGTACACGAAGGCGGCTCCTCATGGCATATGGCCTCACCGCGACGGTCGCAGGGCGGGCCCCGAAAGATCCATGACGCTCGGTAATGCTGGATTGAGCGTGTCCCCGGCGCGCCGCCGCCGCGCCCTGCCGGGCGGGATGCCGATCAGTTCCGCCGCGGCGTCCGCGACGGTTTCCGGCGGCACCCGGCGCAGGCAGTCGTGGTGCCCTTCGGGGCAGATGCTCTTGTAACAACACTTGCACGGCACGTCGTGGAACAGCACCCGGCTTGCCACGCCCCAGGGGGTATGTTGCAGGTTGGTCAGGGCGTAGAGATCCACCACCGGCGTGCCGACCGCCGCCGCGATATGCGCCGGCCCGGTGTTGTTGACGATCAGCGCCGGCGCTGCCGCGATCACGGCGGCGAGGGTCGGCAGATCCAACCGGCCCGCCAGGGAGTGCGACGGCGCCGCCATGGCGTTGCGGATGTATTCCACCAGCGCGCATTCCGATGCCGTGCCGGTGAAGACGACCTGACAGCCGAACGCGCGCACCAGCCGCCGGGCGGCATGGGCGAAGCCGTCCGCGGGATAGCGGCGCGAGGGCGCCGTGGCGCCGGGGTGAATGACCACCCAGGGGCGTTGCGGATCGATGCCGGACTGCGCCAGTGCGGCCTTGGCGCGGCGGCGCGCGGCGGCCGGCACGCGCAGCGACAGCCTCTCATCCGTCGTGCGGCAGCCGATGCTCGCCACGAGATCGAGCTGGCGGCGCACTTCGTGCCGTATCGTTTGGGCCGGCTCCGGGTCCGGCACCCAGTCGGTGAGCAACTGGTAGGGGTTCTCGCGGCAATGGGCCAGGCGCAGGGGGATGCCGGCGAGATGGCACAACAGCGCCGCCGGCAACGGGCTCTGGCTGTAGACGGTGAAGATGACCGCGGCGTCGAACCGCATCCGGCGCAGCGTTTCCGCCATGGCGTATTCGATGGAGGCATCCTTGCGCGGCGCGGTGGCCTTCATCCACGGCGGCGCGTAGCGGAGGGTCGCGTCGATCTCGGGTATCAGAGATGCGATCTGGGCGCCGCAGGGCGAGGCCAGCAGGGTGATGCGGCTGTGCGGCAGCGAATCGCGCAACGCCCGGATGGCCGGCGTGGTCATCAGCACGTCGCCGATGGCATCGAGCCGGATGCACAGGATGTTGCGCGCCTTTTTCCACGTCAGGCCGGCCACGGCGCTATTCCCTCCGCCGGAAAAAGTTCATGCGCAGGGCAAGGGCGCGCGGCGCAGCCGGTCCGGGCGCATGGCGCGTCCGCCCGGCATCGGCGCCGATGATCCGCGCGGCGGCGGCCAGGTCCGGCGCGAGGTGATGCGGCCTGCGCCAGGGCGAATCGATCCATTCGGTTTCGTGGCCGTTGTCGAGCAGGATGGTCCGGCAGCCCGCGCGCATTCCCGCCTCCACGTCATTCAGGATGTCGCCGATCATCCAGGAGCGCCGCAGGTCGATGCCGTGCCTTGCGGCGGCGGCCA
>JBAYZB010000317.1:0-3616 GCA_041672765.1 Gammaproteobacteria bacterium
CCTGAATGGCGACGGGCGACTGTTGGCCGGCAGGCCGGCGGCTGCCTGTTGCTTCCTCTTTACGCGGAGTTGGTTGAACCTTGGCAGTGCCCTTCACCGGTTCCTTTGCCGTGTTTCCCGTCCGGGCGGGGGGAGGTTCAGGGACGCGCGCCTGGAGGGTGGCGTCGGATGCGGGGGTTGGCCGAGCAGCAGGCGCCAGGTCGATCGCGTAGACCCGGCCCGCCGTGAGCGAAGGCGGGCCGGGCGTGTTCCACAGGGCCAATGCCGCTACGTGGACCAGCAGCGAGATCAGCAGATACGGCGCGATCCCGATGCGCATCGGCACGGCCTCACCGGGCGGGCGCATACCGGATGGCCAAATACGCGGAGCGCTCCGGCGTGTTGAAGCCCCGCGCCAGTTCGTATTCCTTGTCCAACAGGTTTTCGATGCGCGCCTCCAGGGTCAGGTCCTTGGCGATGGGATAGGCGGCATAAAGATTCACGAGCCCGTAGCCGGGCAGGCGTACGTCGCCAACGTCGGTGCGGTCCGAACTCAGGAAGAGTTCCATGCCCACATGCCCCGTGCCCAGCTGGCGGCTTACGTTCAAGGAGAGCTTGCGATCGGCACGCCGCAACAACTCGTCGCCGGTGTCTTCGTTGCGCGCCCGCTGGAACGTGACGTTCAGCGTTCCCTGCCAGGGGCCTTGTGTCGTGGCGTATTCCAGTTCCACGCCGCGCATGGTGGCTTCGCCGACGTTGATGGCCTGAGAGTTGGGGCCGGAGTATTCGATGAGGTCCGTCGCGCGCGTATCGAACAGGTTCACGCGATACTGGGTGGATGCGGACGCGCGATAACGCAGCCCGAGTTCCGCGGTGCGCGACCGCTCCGGATCAAGTTCCGGATTGCCGGCGAAGAGGCCGAAGAAACCGGGATGGAACAGCTCATTGAAGTTAGGGGCGCGAAATGCCGTGCCATAGGAGGCGAGAAGGCGCAGCCGCTTGTTCAGATCGCGGCCCCACGCGACCTGGCCGGTGGCGTGCCCCCCGAATTCGCTGTGCTTGTCGTACCGGGCGCTGAACTGCCAGTCATTGGCTCCGAAACGTTGCTGCAGACTGACGAAGGCAGCCTTGTTGTGCAGCGCCTCGTCGAACACCTCGTTCCCCGCAAGCACGTCGAGGTTCTCGCCCTGTTCCCGCACGTAGCTCAGCCCCGCCACGACGAGGCTATCCGGGCCGAGGCTGAGGTCGTGCTGCCAGTCGGCCGTGGTGCGCCGTGTCGTGATCTTCGATGGGAAATCGCCTTTCGTGTCGGTATCGTCCCGCGCCATGCCGAGGCTGAGGGTCTGAACCCAACGTTCGTTCATCTCGCTCGCAAGACGTGCGCTCAGGGTTTGATTGAGGGTATCGCTCCGCCCCGGATCGAATTCCGTTTCACTCTCGTTACGCCAGGCTCGAATATCGAGTGTTGTCCGCTCCGACAACGGGGTGCTGAAGCCGGCCGTCAGGCTTTGTTGTTCGAAGCCGTCCTTGTCCGGATCGAAGCCGAAGGCGTTGTTCGCGTTGGTGGACGAGAATCCTTCAGCGTCGCGCACATCCGCATTGACGTAAAACCGCGTGCGGTCCCCGCCGCCCCAACCGACTTGCAGCGCCCTGGTGCCGAACGAGCCAGCTTCCGCCCGCGCCGTTGCGCCCTGGGGCTTGCGCGTGAAGATCTGGATCACGCCGCCGATGGCGTCGGAACCGTACAGGGTGGCGCGCGGGCCGCGCACGATCTCGATGCGCTCGATTTGCGCCGGCGATAGGTACTGCCAGGCGAAGGCCCCCGTGGTGGTGGAACTGGCGCGCACGCCGTCGATCAGCACCAGCACGTGATTGGAATTGGCGCCCCGCAGGAAGACGGTGGTTTCGGACCCCGGCCCGCCGGTACGCGATACATCGACGCCGGCTTGGAGGCGCAGCACGTCGAGCAGATCCTGGGCCTGGGTTCTTTCCAAGTCGGCGCGCGTGATGACGGTGACGGATGCGAGGGATTCGTCCACCGTCTGCGCCACGCGCGCGGCGGTGACGATGATGGGCTCCTGTTCCTGATTGGCCAATGCAGATGCGGTGCCGCACAGAACTGCGGCAGTGGTGAAAAAGAGGAAAGGTCTGGACATTGTTCTTTTCTCCCCGCGCACACCCGCGCGGAAGGGGATGATCGTTCACCGGCGTGCGAGGGAGAAAGGATGGGGGATGATGGTCCGCCACGCGCCGCCCTCCGCAGCACCGAGCCTGTCTGCATCAGGCCGGTCTCCGGGCTCGTGAGCGGATCATCGATCCCGGCAGGCGCCTTCCCGTGCGATGCACAGTGGCGTGATGCCTGCCGTTGACTCACCTACCGTTGCGGGGGCAGCGCCGGAATTGCCCTGGAGGGCGCACCGGCTTCCCGTTTCATTCCGCGGACGGACATCCGCGGAACACCTGAAGCAAGGCTGAAACTCTACGGAGCGGGGGGAGCCCGTGTCAAGTGCGCGGTGTCGCTATCCCGCGGCCGGGTGTTGCCGTGCAAGGCGACGCCTCTTGCTTTTGCCCTTTTGAAATATGTGGTATCGTGCCGCGACGCCTCGCGGCACGATAGAAAGGATTTGGCCGTTTGCAGGCGCTGAATTCGAGGGGGGAAGGAGAACGACAGCAAAGGCGGCCCGACGAAATGGCAGTGACACCCAAATTGGCACACCTTAAAGGAGAACAACAATGAATGACCTGACGGCAGGAATGCAAACCACAGAGGGTACCGCGAAGATCGTATACATTCTGTATCTGGTCGGGATCGTGATCGGCGTTACGAGCATCATCGGCGTGGTCATGGCCTATCTGAACAGGAACGATGCCCCCGATTGGCTCAAGACTCACTATCAGTTCCAGATTCGCACCTTCTGGATAGGTCTGCTGTATTTATTCATCGGTGCGCTGCTTTCGATAGTTCTTATCGGCTACCTGGTGCTGATCTTCTGGCTGGTGTGGCTGGTGGTCCGCTGCGTCAAGGGGTTGCAGTACCTGCAGCGGAACGAGGCGCATCCCAATCCGACCGGCTGGATGTTCTCCTGATTTCGCAGTCCATCCTCTACATACCGCGGGGAAGCCGGGATCTTCCCCGCGGCATTGCCTCCCCTCAACGCATTACGAAATCTCCGGGAAAAGCGGACCGGCCCCGCATCCGATCCCATGCCCTCATGAGGATTCCCCATCTGTGTTTGATAGGTAGAATGAAACAACGCTGTTCATAAAACGAGAGTGTGCATGATGAGAGATTCCCGATTTCAGGACCTGCCTTTCGGCATCACTACGATCGACACGGGGTATGAACGTCCGCAGCTTGCCGCGAGCCATTTAATTGTGGAAGGCGGTTGCGCGGCCTTCGTGGATGTGGGCACCAGCCATTCGGTGCCGACCCTGCTGGAGGCGCTGCGCCTAAAGGGGATTCCCAGGGAAGACGTGGCCTACGTGATGGTGACCCACGTGCATCTGGACCACGCGGGCGGGGCGGGGGAGTTGATGCGGCATCTGCCCAATGCGCGGCTGGTGGTCCATCCCCGCGGCGCGCGGCACATGATCGATCCGGGCAAGCTCGTCGCCGGAACGGCAGCCGTATACGGCG
>JBAYZB010000318.1:0-3612 GCA_041672765.1 Gammaproteobacteria bacterium
TGTCTGAAGTTTTCATAATATGTAGTCTTGTCCCATTCTTTAGCAACACCGTCAGCATCAATCACCTGATAAGCATTTACAATCTCCTGAGATGGGCTCTTTTCAAACCAACCTTCAAAGAAGTCATTCATTGGCCATACTTTACCAACAGCTTCTGGCAATTTGTTAGAAGAACCCTGATTAGGAGCAAACTTCATTTTCCATGTACCTGATGTATAAGTATTATCAGCCAAGAAATATGAACCTAAAATAACTTCATCTGATGTTAAACCTGTTGTAAAATCATTAAACAGCTTATCATAATCGCTCTCAAGACTATATTTATTCAATGCAAGCAGATCTTCACTTGCCTTTTTAGAGATTTGGTAATACTCATTCTTTTCATTTGCATTGTCAAGATAAGCAGCACCTTGCAAAGCAGCTTCAGCAAGTAATGCATAAGCAGCACCCTTTGAAATTCCACCTGCTTCAGCATTAACTGGCAAATTAGCTGCAGCATCTTTAAGATCATTAAGAATAAAATCGTAAGTCTCTTTTATTGTCGAAGTACGTCCAAGCATTAACTCTTCATCAGGAGTTAAAACCTTATCAATTAAAATTAGACGACCAAACTTTCTTGCCATATTGTAATAAACAATAGCTCTCAGGAGCTTACCCTGTGCAATTAGATAATCTTTCTGATTCTCTTCAATTGTTGTAGAAGAAGCCACCTTTTCTATAATAAGATTACATCTTCTAATTTCAGGAAACATATTCCAACCGTATGTACCAATAGAATGATCGCTCGTAAGTAGCTCTCTAACAGTATTCTGAGCTGTCGACATCTGTGAATTTATCACCATATCGTCCGACCAGTCGTCGGAATGATTATTTGACCTGTCGAGCAAATGATCCTTCACATAAAGCGTTCCATTAATAAACAACTGAGCACTGGCAGCCGAGTTCCAAACCTTATCTTCAGCGTGATCCGATAAGGGATAATTATTCAAATCGTCATGACATGAAGACATTACGAAGAATAAGAGTAAAATATTTGCTATATATATTATATTTTTCATATCTGTATAAAATTTAAATTCCAATATTTAATACAATCGAGTAAGTCTTTTGTACCGGATAACCCTCTCCATAATTATATGCTTCCGGATCAAAGTAATCCATCGTATCAGATATTGTGAAGATGTTAGTACCCAACAACGACAATTTAAATTTTGATATTCCTGAGTTATTTTTGAATAAAACTTTCTTGAAATCATATCCCAATTGCAAGCTCTTTAATCTGAAATATTGAGCATTAATTAACCAGAAATCAGAGTTCACTGTGTTATTGCCACTATTTGTTGATTGAAGTGCTGAAGATCTCGGGAATTTAGCATCCTGATTATCAGGTGTCCAGAAATCTAATTGGAAATCATAATTAGAACTTACAATATTTCCTCCTTTATAAAGAAGAGCCAACTCTGTATAACGATCTCCTGTTCCCTGGAACAGACCGTTAAGGAAGAATCCTTTGTAGTCAAGATTGAAATCGAAACCATAATCAAACAGTGGGAAGAATGGTTTACCAATCTTAATCTGATCATCAGAATCTATCTTTCCATCACCATTAATATCCTTATACTTTAAGTCACCCTGTTTAAGTTCAGCAGAGCTAAGTCTACGTGGAGAGTCCAAAATCGATTCATTATCTTTATATAGTCCATCATTATAATAGTATGAAGAACCATATACATTCTTACGGTGAGTCATTCTCTTTCTTGGATCCATTAAATCTGTAAGAGACTCATCCTCTTTCACTTCCCACAACTCATTGTATGTAGTGAATTGGAATCCAAGTTCATATTTCAAACCTTTATAGCTGTTTTTGTATTTTGCCGAAGCTTCATAACCAGCTCTGCGGTGAACGCTGTTAGATTTAACCTGAGGTAAGCTTTTACCCAATGTTGTGCTATATCTGTTTTGAGGTGAGATTAGATAACCTTTGGTCTTATAATAGTAATAGTCTAATGAAACAGTCAAAGCATTATCAAGGAATGCCAAATCAGCACCAACATCGAAAATGTTCTTAGTATACCAACTCAAGATGTCAGGAGAAACAAGGTTACCTTCACTGAATCCAGGAACAAATCTGCCACCTACAACAGTCGACTGTGCACTGTAGTTATATACTGGAATATATCCAAAACGTGCTACACCATCTTCAAGACCTACAACACCATAAGATGCTCTGATCTTTGCAAAATCGATAATATCATTTTCAATAAGTGGTTTCATAAAGTTCTCTTCAGAAAGTGCCCATGCTGCAGCTGCTGAAGGGAAGAATCCCCATCTTTTATTTTCTGCAAAGTTGTCTGAACCATCGTAGCGGAAGTTGCTTTCAAGGAAATATTTATTAGCAAACGAGTATCTTAATCTTCCAACATAACCAATACGAGTTCTTTCTGCTGCACCACCAGAGTTATCCTTTGTAGAGGCATCACCCGAGCTCAACTGATCAAAGTCGTTTGAAATAAAACCAATACGGCTTGCGTTAAACCATTCGTTATATTCATCGTAGTAGCTATAAACACCTTGTGCTTCTAAGAAATGTAAACCAAATTCACGAGCATAATTTACTCCAAACTCAACTGTATTTCCTCTTGTCCAAGAACGATTCATACCCAACTCTTTTGGTCTGTCTCCTCCAACAAGTTCTCCGTTTGAATATTGAGGAGCTCTTGAAGCAAACGACTTATTATCGTATGAAAGATAGTTGGAGTTACCTGTTAATTTAGCGCTCAAACCTTTAACCCAAGGCAAACTCCAATCAATATAGCCCTGAGCATTTATATTATTGTTATACTGATTTATATAACCCGAACGGCGATCAAGATAAACTATAGGGTGAACATCCAATGCAGTATATGTTCCATCCTCGTTATAGATCTTATCAATTGCTTTATTGTAACCCAACAGGTTTCTCCAAATATTTTCCTGTCCGTATGGGTTAGGAGTACGTTTTGAATAGTTACCATCAAGATTAAATCCAACTTCCAAACCATATTCATCGAAAGTTGTAGAGATATTACTTCTTACATTATATCTCTGATAGTGATTATTGTGACTCTGTTTAAAGATAGATTTCTGATCATATACACCCAAAGATGTGAAGTGGCTTATTCCATTGTCGGTCCTTCCGTGAATAGTAACGTTGTGTCTGCTTTGAGGAGCAAAATTTCTAGTTGCCTCTTCATACCAATCCTGGTTACCATAGTTCTGACTAGTTCCATTCGCTATTGCATCAACCTCATTTTTAGGATAAAGTGCATATTCACCCTGTCCATCATATCTTGCTGCAGAATTAGAAGCCAACACATAATCAAGAGCTCCAACTCTGTCGGCAAGTGTTGTAGGTTTACTCATATCAAGACCGCCAGTATAATCGATGTTAAGTCCGTTTGAACCTTTTTTAGTTGTTACAAGTAGAATACCGTTACCTGCCTGAGCACCATAAACAGCTGTTGCACTTGCGTCCTTAAGAATTGACATTGATTCTATATCTGAAGCAGTTAGTGAGTTGAACTCTTCACTACTTCTGATAATTCCATCGATAATAAAAAGAGGAGTACCACC
>JBAYZB010000319.1:0-3592 GCA_041672765.1 Gammaproteobacteria bacterium
GCCTCTCCTCCACCAGGAGCGACTACGTTTTCAATATATCCACTGTTTACAATTACAACATCACCATCATCTGCATTTAATGTGCCAATATGACCTTTATTTTCAGCAGAACCATCTGCTTGTACTGGCAAAGTAACAGCTTGTACACTACCACTATTTTCAATAACCAATCTACCTTTTGTTAAATTTAAAGTTACTCTTACAAATCCATGTTCATGATACGATGCACTTGCAACTTCAATAATTTCAACATTATCTACTGCTCCATAATGATATACAGAAGCTTCTGGTGTATTAACAGTTAATGTACCCTTAACAATTCCTGAAACACTAAAACTACCTTGATCATTAGAAACATAATTTAAATTACCTGTTAAAGTAAATCCATTTGTATCAAAATTCGCAAGATAATCAAACTCAAAATTCGCAGTTAAATCAGCAGCCATACAATAACTAAATTGTTGTCCAGTAATTTTGTCATCTGCTTCATCCATTGGCATCCACCAATTAAGTGTATCTTCACTATATGGTTGTGAACTATAATGAACTTCAAAAGCATCAGTTAAAAATAATATTTGATTGCTTCCTTCATCCCAAACAAAATAATAACCATTTGTTGTTGGATTTAAATTTTCTAAAACATATCCTGCTTCAAATAAGGTAAATAATACATCTCCCATATCCTCAGGAACATTTCCTTCTGAATCAGCCATTACTAAGGCTGTATTCATATTCTTTGCCATAGCTGTGTCACTTGCAATATTAGCCTTTTTAATTATTCCACTAAATGTTGGAATCAATATTGCTGCAAGTATTGCAATAACTGCAATAACAATAACTAGTTCTACAATCGTAAAACCTTTTTTACGTAAATTCTTTATCATATACTTATCCCCCTTTATATAATAATATGCACTATTAGCTGTGCTTGCTTAATTAGACAATATCAAGCATCAATTTCTCCACTTGCAATTTAATTTATATATTTTTCTTAGTGCAAAATTTACATATCTATATATTTTGTTAATATTTATATTAAGTTTTACAATTATCTTTTTTTTATATGCTCTATCAAAAGAGCATTTTAATTCAAGAATAACAACAGTACTTGCTATTATGAATAAATAAAACATTATAAGTGGAATTATAATAACTGTTCCTAAATTTGCAAAAGATAAACTATTGGAATTATTTATTATATATATAATTGTCTTAAAAGGATTAGTGCTTTCAGAAATTTTTAAAAGCATACTCATATCAAATATAGGTAAAAAAACCATATAAAAAGCAAATACTATACTAAAAATAATATGAGCAACAGAAGCTACTTTCATATTTCTTTTTTCATTTAAATCACTCCTTAATCTTTTCTACTGTTATTACTGAGTCTGGACACATGATTGCACAAAACGCACAACCCAAGCATTTCTCAGGATTAACTACAGTAATTATATTATAGCCTTTATTATTAGTCTCAAGTTTATTTACTTCTAATATCTTTGTGGGGCAATAAGCCACACAAAGAAGACAGCCTTTACATTTTTCATAATCAAAAGTTATTTTTCCTTTTGGCATGTAATCCTCCTATAACCACGTTTTTCTAAGGTATAGTTTCAAAGGGATTATTTCCCCTTGAAAATCATTTTTATCATACTTTAAATCTTCATATACTGCAGTATAAACAACAGGTAAACAAAGAGTCTTAGCAACTTCTAAAATTATTTTTTCACCAAATAATATATCGTTTATTTTAGTATCTCTTATATAATTACTATTATTAATTAATCCTGTTACTTTTATACCAGAAGATGTTTCAATACTTTTAATCATTTCAATGATTAAATCTTTTTTTTCTGTTTCTTTTCTAAAAACATTAATACAAATTAATAAATCAATATCTTCTAAAGTATATAGATCCTTAAATTGTCTAAATACACGAGAGCCTATATCATTTCCACCAAGATCATAAATTGCATTTACCTTTTTATTATAAAAAGGTAAATAAATGTCTTTTGATAAAAAAGGTAGATCACTTCCTCTTGCATTTTTTAAAGAAGAAGAAATAATTGAAATATTATATTTATTTAATTCTTCTTCTAACTCCCTACTTCGAAAATAAGGATTAACTATATCTAGATCTATTAATACATTAACTTTCTTTTTAATTGCTAGATTTATCGAAACCTCAGATTTTCCACTTCCGTAATGACCAGCAATAAAAGTTATTCTTTTCATTACTTACGTAAATAATTTCTATGAATATTATGAATCTTAGCGATTCTTTGTTCAGCAAATAATTTTGCTGCTTCTTGAGTAGGAATTTTTTCTTTTGATGCTATTTCAAAAATATCAAGTAATCTATCGTATATCTTTTCAACATCTTTCATAACTACTTCTCTAATATAACCATGAATTTCATGATAGACATTGATTACTCCACCAGCATTAATAACAAAGTCTGGTGCATATAATATGTTTTTATCCATAATCATTTTACTATGTTTTTCTTCATCTTTTAAAACATTATTTGCTGTTCCAGCAATTACTTTTGCTTTTATTAAAGGTATAGTCTCATCATTTAATACTGCACCAAGTGCACAAGGAACAAAAACATCTACATCTAAATTATAAATTTCTTCAGGCTTTACAAAGATTGCATCTTTGTAAAGTGCTCTAATTTTATTAATATTTTTTGGATTAATATCAGTAAAATATATTTTTTTAACACTAGCATCCATTAAATAATCTACTAAATATCCTCCAGTTTGTCCTACACCTTGAATAGCATAAGAATATTTTGAAATATCACTAGATCCAAACTTATATTTAATTGCTGCTCTAATACCATGAAATGCACCTAGTGCAGTTATTGGTGAAGGGTTTCCAGATTTTCCAGCAAGACCTACAACATAGTTAGTTTCCATATTAATAAAATCCATATCTTTAGTAGTTGTATTAACATCTTCTGCAGTAATATATCTTCCATTTAAACTTTCAACATATCTTCCAAAAGCTCTAAAGAAGCTTTCAGATTTAACTTTATCAGCATCTCCAATAATAACACTCTTACCACCACCTAAATTAAGACCAGCTGCAGAGTTTTTATATGTCATACCTCTAGCAAGACGAAGAACATCAAGTGTTGCTTCTTCTTCGCTAGAGTAATTCCATATTCTTGTTCCTCCTAGAGCTGGTCCTAAAGTTGTATCATGAATACACGTTATTGCTTTTAATCCTGTTTCTCTATCATAAAAGTAAACTAGTTGTTCATAACCATATTTTTCCATATAATCAAATTTCTTCATAACATTCCTTCTTTCTTATAAGATATTTACGTTACCTAAAACGCTTTCAATTTATTATAACATTTTTTTAAATATAAATAAATAAATAACATGAAAAAAAGCAAAACTTTTTAGTTTTGCTTTTCTTCTTTTAATCTATAAATTAATATCGATTATTTTTTTCTTGATAACAATCTCTACAGTATACTGGACGGTCTCCAGATGGTTTGAAAGGAACCATTGTTTCCTTCCCACAAGATGCGCAAATTACTTTGTGCATTTCTCTTTGAGAGTTTCCACCTCTTGAT
>JBAYZB010000320.1:0-3590 GCA_041672765.1 Gammaproteobacteria bacterium
TCTATAAAGCTAATCGGGATCACAAGAAAAGAATTTATTATGATACAGTACGTTACATGGGTTACTTAGGGATACAAAGAAATGCACAAAAAGGTGTGTGCGTACCTTTACTGAATTATATTGATTATAGTAAGGAAGAGGCTTTGGAAAAGCTCAAGGATGAAATTGATTATCGCCCCTATCCATACAAGCACTTCGAATCAAGGATTACTGCCTTTTATCAAGGATTTATATTGCCTGAAAAGTACGGTATAGATAAACGCAGGGCACATTTGAGTAGCATGATATGCTCTGGGCAAATGACCAGAGAAGAAGCATTAGAAGAAGTAAAGAAACCTCCTATGTCACCAGAATCTGTCGCAGAAGAGAAACAATACTTCCTGAAGAAGCTCGGATTCAGTGAAAATGAGTTTCACGAAATAATGTTAGCTTCGAGGAAAGAACACTTGGAGTTCAAATCTTACCGTAATGATTGGAGATTGGCGAACAAAATTGTCCAAGTAGTGACGAAATATATATGATTAGAATTGCATACCTGGTTAACGATATCGCATACGGTGGTGCAGCAAAGAGTCTGTATTACTTGCTTAGAAAGTTTGATCCGGATAAATATCAGATAGTTCTTTATACTACTCGGATTAGTTCTCATCCTTTCGCGGAGGAGTTCGCAAAAGTGGTATCTCAGATCAACGTTGTGAGCTTGCCGCAATTGTACTCTTTTGGAAGAGATGGAAGAAATACATCCTCCTTCAGAGCTAGATCACTAATCAGTAAAAGCGTCGGTAAGATAGACGATTTTATCGAAGAACTGGCTCGTGAAAGGATTGACCTACTTCATATAAACACAACAGTGTTTGCATACCTGCCTCCCTATATTAAAACTCGACTTGCCATACCGATAGTTATACACGTTAGGGAGCTGTTACAACGTAGCGTTGATTATACTTTTAAGTTAATGGTGAAGGGCATCAACGAAGCGGATAGAATTATATGCATTACAGATAATGAGCTGATCGCCTCAATAAATATTGAGAAAAGCATTGTGCTGCCAAATCCTCTTGATGAAACAAATAAGATCAGCTTAAGTGATGGCAGTTCAATAGGAATGCTTGGCACGTTCTCGAAAACTAAGGGTATCGATGTGTTTCTAAAAACTGTTTACGAGGTACACAAAGCTGATCCAACATTCCCATATAATTTTATCTTAGTCACATCGTATGCAAAACGGAGCTACTTTAAGCTTATTATAAAAAGCATATTGCGTGGGAACTATTACCAACTATATATTAAATATTTGATAGACATATATAGGCTAAATGGTAAAGTAATAATTATCCCCAACATGAGAGAGATCGACATGTTTTATGACAAGTTGGCTATCTACCTTAGGGTAAAAAATCCATGGGGACGTGATATAATTGAAACAATGAATCGCGGTATTCCAATAGTAGCTGGTGGCAATTCTGACTATTTTGTAAAGAATAATGAAACTGGCTATTTAGTGAGAGATAGCGATCCAAAGATTATTGCTCAAAAAATCATCAGTTTAGCATATGACAGTGAAAGACGAAGACTTTTTTCCGAGAATTCACATAGACTTATCACGCATATGTGCGATCCAAATGCTTATGCGGCAAAAATTGAGGCAATCTATAATGAACTTTACCGGCAATAGTACGATGGGAAAAGAAACAGAACATGTTTAAGGGAACGACATCCAACGTGTCAACTTCTTACTACTCTGGCTTAACGTCTAAGCGAGAAATCAGCATATATTTCCTGGTAGTCTTCATTGTCTATTTTACAACATCCACATTCTTTATGGGTGCAAACAGGTGGATTGTAACGTTTTTACCAATTTCATTGTACTTGGTGAATGCCAGAATAGGCTATTTAGCGGATCGGAAAATATTGCTCCTTCTTGGAGTCGTCTGGTTACTATCTTTGTTTCAAGTGATGAAGTTTGGTAACATTAGTCCCGCTTTTTTCTATAGACCTATCCTAGAGTTCTATGCTCCATTCCTAGTGTTTACGGCATTGGGTATAAGATTTTACAGGTATTTCTTGGGTGTTCTGAAGGTAGTTATTGTTTACACGACAATTATTTATTTATTGCAGACATTTCTGTCTCCAGTTGATGCTTATATAAGACAAATGTTAATACGGGTTTTTCCGTATAGTTGGGCTGATTGGCCAAGGACACTGTTGATATATAGCACTACGAGAGAATCAGGATTTTTTTTCGAGCGAAGCTCAGGCATATTCCATGAACCGGGGGCATTTGCCTTGAACCTCATTTTGGCAATTACGCTGAACACCATTATCCAAAAATCATTTGTCAATAAATGGAATATCTTTATGTCTGCAGTTGTTATTACGACCTTTTCTACAGCGGGATATATTGCTTTGGCTTCCTATTGGGGATATGCCATAATAAGAGCACGGATAAACTTCTTGATCACGGGCATTTTGTTTACTGTATTCATCGTTGCGTCTCTTTTTGTTTACCAAACTCAGGAGTTCTTGGGAGAAAAAATTGACGAGCACCTGTATGTTCAAAGCGAATATGTGAAGGAGGGCGAAACAATGGGTCGTGGAAGGATCTTTGCTGCCGGTATCTCTGCGAGAATTGCCCTTCAGAATGCATTTTTTGGACGGGGAGCCATCACTGGAGTTCAAGAGGAAGGTGTTTATGGATATGGTCTGTTTGACATTTTTCGCCGCTTTGGCATAATATTTGGAATACTATACACATTTTGGTTCTACAGAGGACTTCGGCGAATTGCAGATTACTATAACTATAAGAAGGGAGTGCTCGCTTTGATGATTCCATTGAATCTTGCTTTAGCCAGTCAAGCGTATAATTTCTATATGCCGTTTATATTAATGGTGATTATTGGGTTGTATAACGGAAGACTTAATCCTAGAGAGATGTAGCTTTTTGCACATTCTTTCTACTGATTTAACCAATGAATATAGATTGTAATGGGAAACCAAGACATGCATGTATCCAGAAATAAGCTAGTTATGGCACAGGGAATGGTATCTTTGGCATATATAATATCTCAACATTTACTTAAATGATGTAAGCTATTCTATTTTCTTTTTTGCTTTTTCCTATGGTGAGGCAGTGATAAATGAATGCTGACAGACTTACCAAGGATAGCAAGAAGGTGATATTCAATTGATATGGTATCGTTTTCTTGTGTTCTGGAATAAGCACTAGTTCCGCGATTCTATGATTTTGTTATATTGAGGAGCTTAAATTTTGGTATGTAGTCAATATTTATAATTACCTTGACAATATCCATAACTTTATATTGCTTTCGGAGCCTGTTCCTGCAGTAAAAGCAAAGTCTTGATGTGCGAACGATAAATCCAAAATGACACTAATAACATACGATCTATGGGGTAGAAATGCTTAAAAATAGAACTTTAATAATCACCGGTGGTACCGGTTCATTCGGGAATGCGGTGCTCAACCGATTTTTAAATACCGATGTGAAAGAGATCCGCATATTCAGTCGTGACGAGAAGAAGCAGGACGATATGCGAAAGTTGTATAACAATCCCAAGATCAAGTTCCACAT
>JBAYZB010000321.1:0-3577 GCA_041672765.1 Gammaproteobacteria bacterium
GATGCGGCGCGAGTTCGGCGGCTGCGCCGGCAACATCGCCTACAACCTGAAGCTGCTGGGCGGCGACGGTTATCCCATGGGCACGGTCGGCACCGACTTCGGCCCTTATGCGGAGTGGCTCGACCGTTGCGGCATCAGCCGCAAGTATCTCACCACCATCGACGGCACCTACACCGCGCAGGCCTACATCACCACCGACCTGGACGACAACCAGATCACCGCGTTCCATCCGGGGGCGATGAACTACTCGCACCACAACCGCGTGCCTGCCGCGGACGGCATCACCATCGGCATCGTGTCGCCGGACGGGCGCGACGGCATGATCGAGCACGCCCGCCAGTTCGCCGAGCTGGGCATTCCGTTCATCTTCGATCCGGGTCAGGGCATGCCGCTGTTCCAGGGCGCCGATCTGCTCACGTTCATCGAACAGGCCACCTGGGTGACGGTGAACGACTACGAGTCCGAACTGTTGCAGGAGCGCACCGGCCTGACGCCGCATGACATCGCGCGGCGCGTCGAGGCGCTGATCGTGACCATGGGCGGCAAGGGCTCCTGCATCTATACCGCGAACAAGCGGATCGACATTCCGGTGGCCAAGACCACGGCCGTGGTGGACCCCACCGGCTGCGGCGACGCCTATCGCGCCGGGCTGCTGTACGGTCTCATGAACGGCATGGACTGGGAGACCACCGGCCGCATCGCGGCGCTCACCGCCGCCATCAAGATCGAGAAGCACGGGACGCAGAACCACCGGTTCGAGCGCGCGGAGTTCGAGGCACGGTTTAAGGAGAGCTTCGGTTACAGTCTGTAATCAGCTACGCGCGCAGGGACGGACAGGCGCAAAGATGATGGGGATGCCGAAGCGCGCTATGTACTTTCCCGTCCGGCAGCAGTAAGAGACGGGAACGGCATCGGCGAAGCATCCCCGGTCTCTCTTTGCATCTCTGCGCCGGACGCTCGTCAGGTGATCCACGCCGAAGAGACGGATTCCTTTATTAGCGGCAGCTCTTCGGCACTCCACACCGCCAGTCCGCCGGCGAGGCTGTAGACCTCGCGGAAGCCCATCTGCTGCAGCGTGTCCGCCGCCATGGCGCTGCGCGCGCCGGTGTCGCAGTAGAGCACCACCGGGCGCTCCCGCGCCTCGCACAGCGGCCGGATGTTTTTCCTGTTGACGAGATCCGCCGCCGCTTCCAGGGTCCCGCGCGGGATCGGGATGCTGTTGGCGATGTGTTCTTCGGAGAATTCGTCCGGTTCGCGCACGTCGACGATGAGCAGGTCGTCCTTGTCGCATATCAGCTCGCACAGCTCCGCCGGATCGATCTCCCGGATGCGGCTGCGCGCCTCGGTGACGAAGTCGGCCAGCGTCTTGGACTTCCTGTCGCGCTTGTTTCCCTTAGATTGAAGCGGTTTCATGTGACAAGGCCTCGTTTTCCCTGAGTCGAGCATCCAGATCATCCAGGGATGTGATGGGGGGCGAGCAGGTGTTGCCTGTACAAATATAGGCGGTAACGGCGTCTTTCACGGCGTATTGCGCCAACGCGGCGGGGAGGTCCTGGGCGGTAGCGGGCAGGGCGAGGGTGAGGCGCGCCGGCGCGTAGGGCCGAATGCTGCGCGCCTGCCACGGCTTCAGCAGATCCGGTTGTCCGTGCAGGATCACGGTCTGCGGCGGGGTGAGATATTCCTCCAGCGCGATCAACAGCGCCTCGTGGGCATAAGGCAGTTGTTGCAGCGATCCCCAGGCGGCCTTGAGCGTGCGCTCGGCGGCTTCGAGATAGCGGACCTCGCCCAACAGGTGGCCGAGGCGGCCCAGTGCAAAGGCCGCAATCCCGTTGCCGGACGGCGTGGCGTCGTCCGCCAGCGGCTTGGGGCGTTGGATGAGCGTCTCGTGATCGTCGGCGGTAAAGTAGAAGCCGCCGCGCTCCCGATCCTCGAAGTGGTGCAGCAGCGCCTCGGCGAGTTCGACGGCGAAGTTCAGGTTAGCGCCGCGCCAGCGCGCCTGGAGCAGTTCGAGCGTTCCGTCCAGCAGGAACGCATAGTCGTCCAGATAGGCGTTCAGATGGGCGCGGCCATCCTTGTACGTGGCGAGCAGGCGCCCGTCCCGCCATAGCGTGTCGCGGATAAAATCCAGCGCGCGTTCCGCCGAACGGATGAAATCCTCCCGGCCGAGCCGCCGCCCGGCGATGGCCATGCCCCGGATCATCAGGCCGTTCCAGGCGGTGAGGATCTTCTCGTCGCGGCCGGGACGCACGCGCCGTTCCCGCGCCTCGAACAGCTTGCGCCTGACCGATTCCAGCGTCTCGGTGATCCGCTCCCTGGTCAGTCCGAACGCCCGGGCCAGTTCGTCCTCGTCGGCGTGGACGTTCAGGTGCCAGCGGCCTTCGAAATTGGGAGCCCGATCCAGCCCGAAGCGGCGGGCGGCGACGGCGTATTCCTCCGCGCTCAGCAGGCTGCGGATCTCCTCGCGGTCCCACACGTAGAACCGGCCTTCCTCGCCCTCCGAATCCGCGTCCAGGGTCGAATAGTAGCCGCCCTCGGGCGCCTGCATCTCGCGCATCACCCAGGCGCCGGTCTCCACGGCGATGCGCCGGAACAGCTCGTTGCCGGTGGCGCGCCAGGCGTTCGCGTAGAGCGGCAGGAGTTGGGCGTTGTCGTACAGCATCTTCTCGAAATGCGGGATCGCCCAGCGCTCGTCCACCGAGTAGCGGGCGAAGCCGCCGCCGAGCTGATCGTAGATGCCGCCCAGGGCCATCCTGCGCAGGGTGAACGTCGCTATGTGCAGGGCGCGGTCGTCCGGGCGGCCGGCGGCGCTCGTCGCGGCCCAGTGGCGCAATAGCCGCTCGATGCTGGTCGGGTGCGGGAACTTGGGAGCCTGCCCGAAGCCGCCGTGGCGCGCATCGAAGCTCTGCTCCGACTGGCGGCGGGCCGCGTCCAGCGGCTGCCGGTTCAGTTCGCCCGGAACAGGCGGCATGGCGGCGAGGGATTGGAGCGCCCCCACCAGGGAGCCGCTTTGAGCGAGCAGTTGTTCGCGGTTTTCATGATAGAACTCCGCCACGCGCCGTAGGACCTCCCGAAACGACGGCAGCCCGTAGCGCGATTCCCGCGGGAAATAGGTGCCCCCGAAAAACGGCACCTGGTTTTCGGGCGCGAGGAACATGGTGAGGGGCCAGCCGCCGCTGCGCTGGGTCAGTAGCTGATGGGCGACCTGGTAGATCTTGTCGAGATCGGGCCGCTCCTCCCGGTCCACCTTGATGTTCACGAACAACTCGTTCATGAGCTGCGCCGTGTCCGGGTCTTCGAACGACTCATGGGCCATCACGTGGCACCAGTGGCAGGCGGAGTAGCCGATGGAGAGCAGGATCGGCTTCTGCTCGCGCCGCGCCCGTTCCAGCGCCTCGGGTCCCCAGGGATACCAGTCCACCGGGTTGTGGGCGTGCTGCTGCAGGTAGGGGCTGGTTTCCGCGGCGAGGCGGTTGGTCTGTTTCCGGGAGGTCATGATTCCCTTGTGTCAATACCAAGAAGATTGGTCAACTATAGCGCAGGAGATGGCCGGGCGTCTCAATAAAGCGGCGCCGGTCGG
>JBAYZB010000322.1:0-3576 GCA_041672765.1 Gammaproteobacteria bacterium
TGCCTGCTCCTTGCCATTCTTGTTTTGCTTGTTCATCTTGATCTCCTTCTCGGTTACCCGACTGTTGATTAATGGTTCCTACATAGAACCAGTGGCAACCGTGGTCAAGTCCTTTCTCTGCAATATTATAACTAAGTCTAACCCATCATATGCATCAAATTGGTAAACCCAAACCATAATCTCTTGTAATCAATACCGATAGAAAACCCATTTGAAGGAATCGTGATACTATTTGAAGAAATAAGTGAGAACTCATAACAGTATCGGCTCTTGCGTTATAGGGATATAAACACTCATAATTAAAAAATAGCTTGACACCTAATACAGATATGGCAAAATAGCATTAATGCTCTGTGAGTTTAGACATAATGGATTAAACTGAGGATTGATGATAAATCCTCAACTTGGAGTAATAATAGTTTGGTTCTTATAATAGGAATCAACAAGTAAGTAGTAGGAGAAACTATGAAACCTTTTTCGGTTATTGTTGCAGGCATATTCATATTGATGCTTGTCGGCTGTGCTTCTGTTCCCAAAGTACCCAAAGTAGAATATATTAAAAGCACAATTGCTGTTTTAGACGAGAGCACGCCTTCAGAGCAAAAGAAAGGAGACATCATCCTAAAAGTAACCCCTCTGGATATTTCGAAAGAACTGCAAGACCCTATGTATATGAACAAAGTGACATATCATTATATTCCCACACTGTCACTTGCCGAGGGCTATGTAAGCAAGGAATTAAGTCTTAATATCAATTTCTATTACGAAACCACACCTTTTGAAGTGACCATAATAAACAACACCGATCATATTTTGCGCATGGACAATTCGAGAATCGTTTATATAGACCCTGAATCAGATGAACCCATAGTGCCATACACCTATTCAAAAACGAGTTCTCAAGGATATGCCAACATGCCTTATCTTGATCAAACCATATCATCACTCCCTATTTACAATTCCATTGTGGAATACGTCAAAAAAACTTACAAACCAATTGATGAATACCATACATTAGGGATTTCACAGGCTCTAACTAAAATTAGAGAACAAACAAAATTTCTGAATTCCTACGGCAGAGAAATTATGCCAGGGATGAAATACTCTGGTAGAATAATACTGATGATGGACCCAGAAAAGATGAGCCAAGGAACGCTGTCGTTTATAGATTTAGTTAGCAAAGCCGATACGGCTGGCAATCCAGTAGAAAAGGTGAGATTTGACTATCGTGTAAAGCCTGTAACATATTACTACAAGAAAGACCCTGCAGTATCACAGGCATGGACTGTGATTACAAAAGAAGAATACGAAAGCGGCAGCATCGCACCCTAAGCAAATAATACTATTTAAAACAATATAGCTGGCAGGGGGATGAGATGTTCTCCCTGCCAGTAATTATTAACAATCGTTTAGCCAATCCTTGTAAAAGCCATATCATTGCAATTTGATCGAGCCATCTCAACTGCAAACCCACATCAAAGACTACCTGATCGACTTTCATGACACCAAGTGGAGCTGCGAAACAGTAATAGACAATCTCTTCATGTACAACCTATCCCTCCAGTCCAAAATCCGCATCAAAACCAAGGTATATGCCATAACAGAACTGGAGCGGGACTATATTAATGATGAATGTAAGGTGAAAGCATGGCTGTTATAAAGGGCTTCAAACTGCTACGCTGGGCTGATGACGGCATCTTCTACTATTTCTGTGAGAATGGGCAGGTCGAATACAACCCCAATCAGAAGTACCGTATTGAGAAGAAGAATGCCTACGATCCCACTTACATCCATAGAAGAGAAGCCTATCGTGAGGACTCCTTCGATCTGGGGGCAGTCCCTGAACCTCAGCAGTATTATAGCCTGATGACTTACCTGCTCGGCCCCGGCAAACTCTATTTGGAATACACTGCCTATAATGAAGTAAAACATCAGTTCCCGGTTACCATAGCCCAACTGCCCAAGTGTCCGGATGATCTGCATGAGTTCCCTACCAAGATCAAATTCTCACTTGAATCAAGATACATCGGCTCACCCGGCTACATCGACTTCGGCATCATCATTATTACCGACTTCGACGAGACGGTTAACCCACCCAACCAAAATTAGACAAGAGCATAACAGGAGCATACATGTATAGATTCGCTATCAGCTACTACACCATGGAAGGCACAGAGCGTAAACCCCAATCAGGAGTGGATATCCTTCTGCTCAGACCGGGACAGTCTTGGTCGGAAGGCAAGAAACCGATCGAGACCACTCCCAACTCTGGTTACTATGAGATAGGCATCCAAACCGAAACAGACTGCGGTTTCTACTAGCTCTGGGACAATCTTGGCAATCCAGCAGGTCAGTTCAGTGGCAAGTCCTGCACGTTCGGTAAGCTCGATGCCAGAGGCTTGCAGAACAACTGCATCTATGGCAATCACCTCGAAGATGGAGTGGTAACCGGAAGCAAGATCGCCAATGCAGCTATCTCCACCAATCATCTGCAAGACGGTCTATTATCGCTCTCCAAACTACAGTACGAGTTACAGGATCAGGATAAGGGCATGGGCGACAATACTCAAGCATCGCCTGCCAGTTGCAGAGACGACCGTTTTATCGAGCATAAGCTGCAGAATGAATACGCTACCGTCCCTCACATCCTCCTAACGAACCAGTGCAACTGCTTCCTCTTCATTTCCGAGATCAAGCAGGATGGCAGCCAAATAACCGTTACCATCGGCATCGGCAATAACTTCGATGCTGAACAAGCAAAATATCAATTGATTGCATTAGCCTACTAAAACCAGCCCAAGAGACAAACCCGGCAGAACCGGGTTTGTAGGATCAGGCTAATGTGTTAGTTCTTTTCCAGTCTACAGATTAGTTCTGCCATCAGATTTTTCACTTCCTTATAGTCTCCGCATTCCCAGGCATCATCAGCTTTGAACTTGATCTCTTCCACAGTCATATTCTCCGACTGCAGCCAGTGTCCCCGGAACTGATTCCACCAGCTCTTATAGTGGTTTGCGTTAGCTAGTGGATCATCCTGATCCGAGCGATCTGAAACCATATCAGGCTCATCGTAGCCACTCTTATCCATCTCGATTACTTTCATGCCTATCCCCAGTTTCAATGTCTCTGCCTGCTCCTTGCCATTCTTGTTTTGCTTGTTCATCTTGATCTCCTTCTCGGTTACCCGACTGTTGATTTATAAGTTCTACATACACCCAGTCGCAACCGTGGTCAAGTCCTTTCCCTGCAATGTTTTAATAACGGCAAATGATTGTTTCTTGACAATTCAGGCAGTAAATCATAAATTGTTAATACCTACAGACCCTACATAGAATACCCTCCGATGCGTGGAGACATCACCCGATGCTCTCCACGTTTTTCTTATCGTCACTTTTCTCTCAAACCCTCGAAACAGATTTGAAGTTTTCAGTGATTAAAGTTTGAAGTTTTCGGTGATAAAAGCTTGAAGTTTTCAGTGATTAAAATTGAAGAAACGGTGATTAAATTTGAAGAAATGGTGATTAAAAGTCCAAGCCCAAACTGACCAGATTTACCAGCATTCCTGTGATTTGAAGT
>JBAYZB010000323.1:0-3572 GCA_041672765.1 Gammaproteobacteria bacterium
GGAGCCGGCACCCAGAACCGCTATCGTTCCCTTGTTCGATCCACCGCCCATCATGCACTCCCGGCCGGGGAGCATGGCTCGAAGACTCCCGGGAGGCCGACGGTCAATGCGCAGTTTCCTGTGCGGTGGCCTGGCTCTGCTGCCGCTGCATGTGCTGGGCGTAAAGCGCGTCGAAGTTGACCGGCGCCAGCAGCAGTTGCGGGAATCCGCCGCGCGTGACCAGGTCCGATATCGCCTCGCGGGCGTACGGGAACAGGATATTGGGGCAGAAGCTGCCGAGCAGCGGCCCGAGGTTCTCGCCGACACCCTGGATCGTAAACACGCCCGCCTGCTGGACTTCCACCAGGAAGGCGGTCTTGTCGCCGAGCTTCGCGGTCGCCGTGATCGTCAGCACGACTTCGAACAGGTTGTCGCCGACGGCCTGCGAGTTGCTGCTCAACTGCAGGTCGATGTTCGGCGCCCATTTTTCCGTAAAGATCACGGGCGCGTGAGGCGCCTCGAAAGACACGTCCTTGACGTAGATCTTCTGGATGGCAAATTGGCCTGCGGTACCGTTATCCGTGGCGGCCGTATTGTCGTTCAGCGGAGTTTGCTCTGACATGGAAAGGCTTCCAATTGAGTGAAGGTTACAGGTAACGCCGCACCCAGGCGAGCAGGTTGCTCAGGTCCATCGCCCCTGCGGCACGGGCCACTTCTTGTCCGTTCCTGAACAGCGCCAGGGTCGGGATGCTGCGGATGCCGTAACGGGCGGCCAGATTCTGCGCCTGGTCCGTATCCACCTTTGCCAGCCGGACATGCGGTTCCAGCTCCGCGGCCGCCCGTTGGAACACCGGCGCCATCATTCGGCACGGACCACACCACTCAGCCCAGAAATCCACCAGCAGCGGGAGATCGTTGCGCGTCAGGTGCGTCTCGAAGCGCGCCTCGCTGAGGGACACGGGCTGGCCGTCGAACAAGGCTTGATGGCACTTCCCGCAACGCGCATTGGTACCGAGCCGGGCGCGGGGAAGGCGGTTGACGGCATCGCAGTGCGGGCAGACGACGTGCAGCGTGTCGGCTGCGTCCATGGCTATTCCCCCGTGCTCGTCAGACCCAGCAGGGCATCCAGCTCGCCGTCCACGTCCAGTGCCGAAAGGTCGTCGAAACCGCCCACGTGATGCTCGTCGATAAAGATCTGCGGCACCGTGAAGCGTCCGCTCTTCGCCTCCATTTCGGGACGCAGATGGGGCTTGAGGTCTACGCGAAACTCGGTGTATTCGACACCCTTCGCATCCAGCAGGCGGCGTGCCCGGGCGCAGTACGGGCAGGAGCCGGTGGTGTACATGACAACCGTCGGCATCGGAAACCTCACTTCTTGTTTACGGGAAAATTGGCATTCTGCCATGCCATGATGCCGCCGCCCAGATTATAGACGGACTCGAAACCGTGCTTGCGCAACAAGGCGCAAGCCCGTGCCGAGCGGTGTCCCGAGCGGCAGTAGGCAATGATCGGCTTGCCCTTGAATTTCTCCAGCTCTCTCAGGCGATCACCGAGCATATTCAGCGGAATGTGGCGGGCATTCAGGATATGTCCCTCCCGGTACTCCTTGTCCTCGCGGATATCCAGCAGCACGGCATCCTCATGATTGATAAGGCGCGTTGCGTCGACTGGGCTGACATCGGCAAAGCCGCGAAAGCGCTGCCCGAACTCGTTTGCGATGAACAGGCCCAGGAGGACGACGAAGGCGAGGGACAGCATCCAGTGATTGATGACGAACTCGAAAAACTGACTCATGGTGACTTGATTGCTTCAACGGGAGCGGTGAGATTCTCGGAGCGACGGGGAGAAGCGACCTGTTGCGGCAACGGGAGTGGCCTGCTCGTTGGCAGCCTAGTGAGCCCGGTTCCGGCCGCCACTTATTCCGCCGCGCAGAAGACTTCGCGCATCATGCTGATCAGACGCAGGGTGCGCGAGTCGCCCACCCGGTAGTACACCCGGTTGGCGTCCTTGCGCGAGGCCAGGATCCCCTTGTCGCGCAGTATGGCCAGATGCTGGGAGATGTTGCTTTGCGAGGTGCCGACATGCTCCACGATATCCTGGACGCTGACTTCGCGATCACCCAAGGTGCAGAGAATCTTGAGGCGCAGGGGATGGGACATGGCCTTGAGCGAACGGGCGGCGCGGTCGATATCCTCGTCCCGTGTGATCAGCAGGTCTTCGGTTTCGGTCATAGTGTCCAGGTTCGTTTCAGTGAAACCGTAGCAACTACCAGACGTACACTTTTGCATAAGGTCGCTGCCTTTAATAAAAGAAACATTATACAATAATAAAGTTTTTGAGAAGCCTATCATGCCCAGAAACGGTGGGTGGATGCCATTCAGGATCTTCCCTCCCACGATCCCGCTGGTCGCGGTATCCGAATTCTGGCTTAGAATTCGTCCATCCTGCCAAAGAAACAACAAAAGCAAAGCGATATGTCATCGAAGCCGAGGCCCATGGTCCTGGTTGTATTAGACGGCTGGGGCTACAGCGAAAAAATCTCCGATAACGCTATCCGCAACGCCAGGACCCCCGTGTGGGATCGGCTCTGGAACGACTACCCGCACACCCTGATCCGTGCTTCGGGAGCGAATGTCGGCCTCCCGGGGGACCAGATGGGCAATTCAGAGGTGGGCCACCTCAACCTCGGCGCCGGACGGGTGGTTTACCAGGACTTCACCCGTATCAGCCAAGCGGTCAAGTCGGGGTATTTTTTCACCAACCAGACCCTCACGGATGCGGTGGATCTGGCGGTCCGGAACGATCGTGCCGTCCATATCCTCGGGCTGCTTTCCCCGGGCGGGGTCCACAGCCATGAGGACCATATCCATGCCATGGCCGAACTGGCCGTCAAGCGCGGGGCGGCGCACGTTTATCTGCATGCCTTTCTGGACGGGCGAGATACCCCGCCGAAGAGCGCGGAAGGGTCCATTCGCGCCATGGAGGAGAAGTTCGCCACCCTTGGCAACGGCCGGATCGCCTCCCTGACAGGCCGTTACTATGCCATGGACCGGGATAACCGCTGGTCCCGTGTTCAGGCGGCCTATGATCTCCTCACCCAGGGGCTTGCGGCGTTTCAGGCCCCTGATGCCCTGACGGGCCTCGACATGGCCTACGCCCGCGGCGAGACCGATGAGTTCGTCCAGGCGACCGCCATCGTGCCGCCCGGCACCGCGCCGGTGCGGATTCAGGATGGCGACGCGGTCATCTTCATGAATTACCGCTCCGATCGGGCGCGGCAGCTTACCCGCGCCTTCATCGAACCCGGGTTCGATGCCTTCCCGCGGGCGGTCCATCCCCAGTTGGGGGCGTTCGTCAGCCTGACCGAATACAATAAGGATTTCGACATCCCTGTGGCGTTTCCGCCGGAACGGCTGCGCAACGTGTTCGGCGAATATGTGGCGCAACTCGGCTATCGCCAACTGCGCATCGCCGAGACCGAGAAATACGCCCATGTGACCTTCTTTTTCAATGGCGGCGAGGAGCGTATCTTCGAGGGCGAGGACCGCATCCTCGTTCCGTCCCCGCAGGTCGCGACCTATGACCTCGTGCCG
>JBAYZB010000324.1:0-3556 GCA_041672765.1 Gammaproteobacteria bacterium
TCTGGATCAGTCCGCCGCCGGTTTCCGCGCCGCTGTCAAGCGCCAGGGTGACCTGGCCGCCGGTCATGGCCAGGTAGACCTCGGCGAGGATCTCCGCGTCCAGCAGCGCGCCGTGCAGATCGCGGTGGGAGTTGTCCACGCCGTAGCGTTTGCACAGCGCGTCCAGGCTGTTTTTCTGGCCGGGGTGCATCTGCCGCGCCATGGTCAGCGTGTCGATCACCGTGCAGTGATCGGTAATCGTGCCCCAGCCGTTATCGAGCAGCTTCAGCTCGTGATCGATAAAGCCCGTATCGAACGGTGCGTTATGGATGATGAGCTCCGCGCCGCGGACAAAGGCCATGAAGTCCTCAACGATGTCCGCGAACCGTGGCTTGTCCGCAAGGAACTCCTTGGTGATGCCGTGCACCTCCACCGCCCCCTCGTCGATGTCGCGGTCGGGCTGCAAATACTGGTGGAAACGGTTACCGGTCAAACGCCGGTTGACGATCTCCACGCAGCCGATCTCGATGATGCGATGCCCCTGGGCGGGCTCCAGGCCCGTCGTTTCCGTATCCAGCACTACCTGACGCATTCTTGTTCTTCTCCCCACCGGAACTTGCACACACGCTATCCGCCATGGCGCACCCGGCAAAACACCGTACAATCCGAACCGGCCGTCAGCCGCCGCCACCCGCCACCGCCCGCGCGGCCATCTCGTCGATGGCGCGGTTGGCCAGTTGGTCCACCCGTTCATTCTCTGCATGACCGCTGTGACCCCGCACCCAATGCCACTCCACGTCGTGGCGGGCAGCGGCAGCGTCCAGGCGTTGCCACAGATCCGCGTTCTTCACCGGCTTGCGGTCCGCCGTCTTCCAGCCGTTGCGCTTCCACTTGCTCAGCCATTCCGTGATCCCGCGCCGCACGTACTCGGAGTCCGTGGTCAGCCGCACCTTGCAGCGCCGCTTCAGGGCCTCCAGCGCCGCGATGGCCGCCATCAGTTCCATGCGGTTGTTGGTGGTCAGCGGCTCGGCCCCGTACAGGGTCTTTTCGTGCCCCTTGTAGCGCAACAATACGCCCCAGCCGCCCGGCCCGGGATTGCCCCGGCACGCGCCATCAGTAAAGATCTCCACTTCATTTTCGCTCACGGTGCGCGCTCCGATGGGTCGGTTCGATCAGCCGCCCCGGGACCAGCCGCCGCTTGGGCTGCCACCGTGGCCGGATCGGGGTAAGCCGGACGACCTTCTTTTTCGCCACCAGCACGTAGACGCCTCCCCAATAGGGCCACAGGCGCGCCCCGGCGGCTTCGATGAAATTCAGTTTCCGCATCACGCCTTCATGGCGCAGGGGCGGACGAAAAAAAAACTCACGGACATATACCGTCTCGAATCCCAGCAGCGCCAGCCAGTCCTTCAGCCGCGACTGGCTGAGAAACTGCCCGCACCAGGGCACGTCGCGCCGCCCCCGCAGCAGCAGCCGCCACACGCCCCAAAGGCTCCAGGGGTTGAACCCCAGCACAACCACGTGGCCTTCGGGAAACACAGTGCGCCCGGCCTCACGCAGTACCTCGTGGGGGTCTTCCTCGAATTCGAGGGTGTGGGGCAGGATCAGCGCGGCAATACTGTCGGACTCGACGGGCAGCGCATCCGGCCGGGCATATAAGCCGGCAAGCCCCGCCTGGAAGCCGTAATCCGCATCCACAATCACTTGATGGGGCATCTGACTGCCGGACAGGAGATTGACATCCTGTCCCAGCGAACCGACCTGAAGGGCGTGATAACCGAACAGGTTGGGAAGAATCTCCTGCAGCAGGGTCTGTTCCGCTACCAGCAACGACCGCCCCAGCGGCTGGGCGAACCACTCCCGCAAACGGCGGCGGAGGGTCGCGTCGTGGTAACACCGGTGCCTGGGTTTCATGTCCACCTCGCGGGAAGGATACCGTGAAGGCGCGCGCCTGTGCCAGTTCGCGGAGCGGGATCTCGACCATCCATGGCCGGACAGGGGCCTTACCCCTTGCCCATCCCCGGAACGGCCTGCGATTTCTCGTCGATCACTGCGGAATCCGGCTCGCACAACATCGGCGAACATTGACCGGCACCGCATTCCCTGTCAGCATTGGCGCACAAACGACAAAATCCCTGTTCCGCCGGTAGCAATAATTATATCCGGCCCACCGTGCGGCCTGGACGGCGGACGGGATACTGCAACACCCAACGGCCTGGCCAAAACCATTCAAAACCAACTCTATCAGTCAGTTGTACTGGCCGTTGGCCGGCATGCGCCGTTGCGCCGAACCATCCGCCGCATGGCGCGGATGTTTGACCGGCTACCCGGCGCCGGAAGCAACAGGGACGCCCGGTGCCACACTTTAGCCTGCGGTGGCCATGCTTTTTGAGCGTCTGCCCGCAGGCCACCGAGTACCGGGGCGGGATAGCATGCCTCCCGCCCATGCTCACCGAACAGGGATAGATTCGACCTGCTGCCCGGCACGTTAACCCGTGCGCAGCGGACAGATTCTTTTTTTGGCACTATCCCGGTTGCCCGCGGACAAGTTGGCAGGCGGTCACCGATGCTCTGCACGGTTCTGTATGAGCAGCGGGGCGGGATACAACAACAAGAAATCAAGCGGAACGCAAAGAACAAAAAGATGCGACCTTCTCTGCTACGACTCTGCTTGCTTGTCGTCCTCACGGCTGCCGGCTGCACGAATATTCCGGAACGCCGGGAGCAGGAGCCCACGGTTCCACTCTCCAACCTGCCGATCCAATGGAAATGGGTTGATGCGGAACATGCACCGCAGGAGGCCGAGGCAGATGCGACGGTCACCGAACCGGATGAGGAAGAGATCCAGGATCTTTGGGACCGGCTGCGGAGAGAATTTGCGCTTTCCGAGCATCGCGACCATCCGAACGTGCTGGCACGGCTCGACCGGTATTCCAACCAGACCCAATACCTCGATCGGGTGCTCGGCCGGGCGGAAACCTACCTGCATTTCGTGCTGGAAGAGGTCGAACGCCGGGCCATGCCCACCGAAATCGCCCTGCTGCCCGTCATCGAGAGCGGCTATGTACCCACCGCGCTCTCTCCCCGAAAGGCGGCGGGATTGTGGCAGTTCATCCCTTCCACCGGGAAGAACTTCGGCCTCAAGCAGGACTGGTGGTACGACGGCCGCCGCGACGTGTACGCCTCGACCCATGCCGCGCTGGATTACCTGGAACAGTTGCACAACCGGTTCAATGGCGACTGGCTCCTCGCCCTGGCGGCCTACAATTCGGGCGAAGGCACGGTGGAACGGGCGATCAGGAAAAACCAGCGAGCCGGCAAGGCCACCGATTTCTGGCATCTGGATCTTCCGCGGGAGACCCGCGAATACGTGCCGAAACTCCTGGCCCTGGGAGCCTTGATCGAGAATCCCGAGAAGTACGGCCTGAACCTGAAGAGCATTCCAAATTCCCCTTACTTGGCCGCCATCGATACGGGCGCACAGCTCGATCTTTCCGTGGCCGCAAAACTCGCGGACATATCCCTGGAGGACCTCAAGCGGCTCAATCCGGGATTCACCCGCATGGCGATGGCGCCG
>JBAYZB010000325.1:0-3553 GCA_041672765.1 Gammaproteobacteria bacterium
TTTTGGAAAATACAATTGGGGTCAGACCTACACAATTGACATTTGCAGCAACCAAAAAGTATGTCGAATTGACGGTAGTTAAGCTGAATACTATCCTAATAATCATTCGAGGTGGTTCACATGCCTTTTGAGAAAACTCTTGTAGAAATCAAAAGCCGAGATTACTGGTTCAAAATTGTTGATTATCTGCAGCAAAATTGGGCCTTGATTGATGAAACTACTGACGGTTGTGTGGTGTTTTTCTTTGGCGACACTTCAGGTGTATTTGACAGGCTTGCTTTTCTTTCTGTCGAGGAAGCAGAAACTGCTCTTAGAAGAAATGGATTTGCTCGCTTTACAGAGAATAAAGAAGCTCAAGAGTTCATTGCCATTCCTAAACCGCCTTTTTATGAAAGCCAACACCCGAACGGACCGATCTATTCATCCAAAAGATTCTGGCGTTAAAGGTACCACCAAACTTATAAATTTTTTTAGTTTGCCACAGGAAATTCCCCAGAGAGAATGGGGGGGGATTTTTAGATTACAATAAACATCTAATTATACCTAATTTAGACGGGGGCATCGATGATGAGTAAACGAGGAAAAAGTATAACTTTATTTCTTATGGACGGCTCTGCTGCCGGCCGTATCAAATGCACTCTTGCCAACTGGACCGGCGTTGCCTACAAAATACCCAGAACAGAACTTGACAACTGCCGAGAACGCAGTGATCTGAAACAGAGCGGTGTTTATTTCTTGTTCGGTACTTCGGACGACACAGGCAAAAACGTTGTATATATAGGGCAAGCCGGAGCCAGGAAGAAAGGGGAGGGGATACTCTCTCGTTTACAGGAACACAAACGTAACCCAGACAAAGATTACTGGACAGAAGCTGTTATATTTACAACGTCGAATGACTCCTCCGGAGCGACTGAAATTAGCTATCTTGAAAATCGTTTCTGCAACATGGCCATAGAGGCCAAACGTTATGTGGTAAAGAACGGGAACGATCCCGCCCCTGGTCATATCACAGAAGAAAAGGAAAGTGAGCTGGAGGAGTTTATCGATAACTCCAGAATAATAATGGGAACACTTGGACACAGAGTGTTCGAGCCGCTAGTTGATGATATGGATAGTAATTTTCAAGATGAAGCCATGGACAACGATGAGCAGCTCCTATTCTTTAAGATAAAGCCTAGAAAAAGCAAACTGGAGATAAAGGCGTCCGGCAAACAGACAGATGAAGGAATCGTTGTCTTAAAAGGCAGCATGATAAGTACAACAGAAAATGAAAATCTCTCATTGGAAGTAAAAAAAGCCCGTAAAAAAGCTTTAATAGATGAAAATGGGATCTTACAGGAAGACACCCTTTTCCACAGCCCATCATCTGCGGCTGCATTTGTAGCCGGACGTCCCTTTTCCGGGAATGTAGCATGGAAGAACCAAGCGGGAAAAACTTTAAACGAGATTGAGAGCAACTGAACCCCATTTTTTGATTTTTGGAATTGTTCGCGGAACCACCTGGGGTCAGACCTAGGGAACCACTTTGGGGTCAGACCTACACATTTGACATATTTGCATATTGCACACAATTAACACAAATCACACAGCATGAAAGTCATGGGGGCAGTCCTACACAAGGAAGCCTGGGACAGGTTTATTGTTCGTGCGATGATGAATCAAGGCGTTAGCAGTGCATATTTGCGCCGATCCGCTTTATCGAAGCCTGCTGCAGGGTGAACTGGGCCGCCATCATATTTGGATTGTGGCGCATGAGTGGAAATATGAAACGGAACCGGGGGAGCTGAGCTGATGAAACTACATAGTGAGCGTGGACGCGAGGTTGCCAGCCAATTGTTCGAGGCATTTCAAAATTCAGGCATTCATGGGCAAAAAGAGATGCCGGAAGATACGCCTCCTGCTGGGGTTGAGGAATCATCGTTGGAACACTTGCTGTTCATCACACTGACCGTTTCGATTGATTATCAGCGTGACGCTGTGACCCTATGGAAAAGGGCAAGAGCAGCATTTGAAAATCCGCAGACCCGTTATCTTTTTGATCCGCAGTCAGTCCATGAGACGTCACCGGAAAAACTTAAGCAGGATATGATGGAAACGGGATTGTCGCAAAAACATGAAAATGATTGTTTCATTTGGCGTACGAATTCGGGCAGCTTTTTGAAGAGGTGGCAGGGGGATCCTCGCAATTTTTTAGCCGATTGCAACTGGGATGCGGTCGAGATTTTATCGCGCTTGCGCTCGGACACCCATACGGATAATAACAAGAGCACCTGGGATTTTCCGTTTCTGCGCGGACCGAAGATAGGCCCTTTATGGATCAGAATGCTGCGCGATAACTTGAAATATGAAAATTTACGACGTCTGGAAGAAGTTCCGATTCCAGTAGACATTCATGTTGCTAAAGCGTCTCTTTGTTTGGGGCTGGTAACGGGAGAGTATAAGGGCGCCTTGGTCAATTTGTTTGATTCGATTCGATCGGTGTGGAAAGATAGCACGCGGGGTCTTTATCACAAAGGACGCGACATGATTGCATTGGATGTAGATGAACCGCTATGGACTTTGTCCCGGGTCGGCTGCAAGAGCCGGGACCCGGTTACAGGCAAATGTCTAGCTATGGACCGTTGTGAAGTCAGAGAGTATTGCATTCCGGGGCAAATTCAAATTGAAAAGACGAAGGTGTTGTTGCGGACATGAAAACGTTGTGCATTGCTTCTTGCGGTAAAAGTAAGATTTGGGACAAACAGCCACATGTTGGACCGACGCGAGCCAAGAACGTATATGTCGGTCCATTTTCCGGTGCCTGCGGTCGCTATGCCGAAAAGTTTTACCCCGGTTCTTGGTGCATTCTATCCGCAAAATATGGTTTTGTGTTTCCAGATGAACTGATCCCTGAAAGCTACAATGTTAGTTTCAACGATCGTCGCTCTAACCCGATTTCTGCGGTAGAACTGTGTAAGCAGGCACAAGAGAAGGGATTGTTGGAGTATGACCGGATTGTCGTGATGGGCGGCGCGAATTACCGACAAATGATGGCCATTGTGTTTAAAGGCAAACAGTTAGATTTTCCACTGCAAGGAATGAAGGCTATGGGGCCGATGATCGGGTGGATGAACCAGGCGATTCTAAAAGGTTGATCTGGTTGCAAGCTGAATTTTAAGAAAAAGCCATGGGGTCAGACCTACACATTTGACAAAATGTGGATAATTGACAGAAGGTTGCTAACCTTGAAAAAATATGATTTGAATATTCTGAGGAAAACTATGCTCTCCTGACGACGGCGTACGGGAATGACATCGAGGGTGATTCTTAGGTCCCTACGATTGTTTGAGCACTGTTTGACTACGTTTGACCACCTTTACAACTGCTTCCCAACCGCTTCCCGGCGATGAAATCGCCACTTCGCGCGGCATCTTCACGCCGCACTTCGCCGTGAACACCTTTGGGGTCAGACCTACACATTTGACAAAATGTGGATAATTGACAGGGTTGCTAACCTTGGGAAAATGATAGAGAGGTAAGGGGCGCCATGTAATGGGCAAACGGAGTAGCGAAC
>JBAYZB010000326.1:0-3536 GCA_041672765.1 Gammaproteobacteria bacterium
TGAACGGGTCATGCCATCCATCAGTAACAGAGAGTTCCTCCGGCATGCCCTTTTGGGCGGCGGAGGCCTTCCAGGACTCGGGGGCGAGCTTGTTCATCCAGCCCCCGGCCGATACGAAGATCGCCTGCGAAAATGTGATGGCAACGATGACCAGCATCGAACCGACATTGCCCTCGCCGGTCTTATACAGGGAGCCGGAGGCACAGCCGCCGGTAAAGATGAACCCGAACCCGAAGATGGCGCCACCGACCACGACATGCCACCCCAGTGGATGAGGGTAGAACGTGCTGGCACCGGCCACCTGAGCCACAGCCGCTGTTAGCGCATACAAACCCACGGCGATCATTACGCCGACCGCCATACGGGGTACGCCCACAGCAAACAGGTCGCGGACGGCCGAGGCCATGCAAAAGCGGCCGTATTGCAGAAACAATCCGTAAACTACCCCAAACCAGAGGTAAACAAGCAAATAGAGCCAACGGCTGTCCAGCGACAGCGCCCATATGGATCCAACCGCAACCAGCGCCACGAGCGAAAATGCATATATATTATTAGGGTGTGCGAACGATGAATCGCTTCCGCGCTCCTTCCACACCGATGCATTCGTATTTTCAGCCATTCCAATCCACCCTTGACAGCCAAGAAATCAGACGTTGATCAAGACTCGCGCAAAGGCCATGCCCCGCTGTCCCAGCCGGGGTCTTTGCGCAGGTAAACCCTCCAGTGATCCTTATGCTTGATTACGGTCAGACAGGTAACGCAAAGCGTTGTTGCCATGTGGTAAATCGCCTCGCGCGCACCAGGGCTATCCACCTGCAACTCCACGACCTCGCCCTCAGCAATCCGTTCCAGCACCTTCAGGGTCATCAGTTGCGGTCGGGGACAGACGTCTCCTATGCAGTTAATGGTGGCGCGCACTTCGACCATCCCCAGATTGGGCAACTCGACGCGCGACTCATGTGGCGCAATCGTGTTAGCACGCGATCGATCAGGCCTTTTCGCTATACGCAAACCAAGCCAATGCAGCATTGCCGTTCCCATTACCGCGCTCTAAAGCGCAGTTGTTCCATATTCGGATCCTTGTCCCGCATAAAGGCAGGTATCGTGCCAAACAAAAAACAGAACGAAATACAATCAGTTGGCCGATCTCAATCGCGTCTGCGATGCCTTAAAATGCAATACAGTCGCCAGTTCCACCCGGGCAACGGGATTTTGCAATTCGTCGAGATGCGCTACTGATCGCCGTGGTAGCTGATATGCGCCTGCAGTAAGGCGGCGTGCGTTGGACAATCTCTCTGGAGCAAGGCTCAAATTCTCAAGACCTCTTCACTCGGGACCCGGTCGCCTCCGCTATGGCAGCAGGCGGCGGGTGGAGGGTGCAAAGAGCTCGCGGGCGTACCAAGCATTGACCGCACGCTGGTGGACCTGCGCCAGGGTGGAGTAGGCGTGGATGGTGGCAGTGAGGTCAGCAATCTTCGCCCCGTGCGCAGGATCAGCACGATTTCGTGCAACAGCTCTCCGGCCCGCGGTCCCAGGAGGTGAGCACCAAATGATCCTGCCGCGCTGCACCAGAAGTTTAGCGAGCCCGGCGGTTTCCCCCTCCGTCAGCGCCCGATCTACGTCCTGGAACGGAAAACGCAGTACGTCGGGGTTTAGGCCTTGCTCGCGGGCCTCCTATTCCGTCAGTCCCACGCGAGCGAGCTCGGGACCGGTGAAGGTGACGCGTGGCACCACGCGGGAATCCGCCTTGCGCGGCAACCGGAACACTACGTTGCTGACAATGATCCCCCAGCTTGATACTCCACCACGTGGGTGAACGGGTGGGACCCACACATGTCGCCGCAGGCGTAGATGTGGCGCTGGGTGGTGCACATGCGCTGGTCCGCCCGAATGCCGTGGAGACCGTTTCCACCCCAGCCAAGTCGAGGCCGAGCCCTTCCGCGTTGGGCGTGCGGCCCGTGGCCGCCAGAATCCGGTCGGCGACCACCGACCGTCTGCCGTTGCAGTCCACGACCAAATCTGCCCCCTCCCACTGGATGCGCTCCGCACTGGTGGAGGTGTGCACCTCGACGCCTTCCACCATGAGAATCCCGCGCAGCGCCGCAGCCGGCTCCGGGACTTCCCAGGACAGGATCTGCGGCAACCGCTCCAACACGATCACTCGACTTCCCAGACGCGCGAAGGCCTGGGGGCCAGTTCGATACCCACCGGCCCGCCGCCCAGCATCACCAGACACCGGGGCTGCTCGTTCAAGGAAACGACTTCAAGATTGGTCAGATAGCCCGCCTCGCTCAGTCCGGGAATGAACAGCACAGCGGGCCGGGAGCCCGTGGCGATCACGAAGCGCCGGCAAGCCGAACTCGACGCCGAGTCGCATGAGGGCACTTTAACTACATAGTTCAAGGTCTTGCTTGGCACGCCGCCGTAATGCAGGCAGCCGCTACCCAGCCTGCTGGCCTGTTCAATGAGAGTTACGTGCGGGCCCGCCGCTGGCGATTACCAGCCCGCCTGCGCCGCCGCCAATGACGACCAAGTCCCGAGGTTGCTCCAAACCCACTCTCCTTGAGCCGGCACGCGCTCAATCCCTCATCCGCTTCCGACCCACGACTAGAGACTCAGGACCAGAGACTCGCGGCTCCCCTACCGCGTATGACACACCGGCAGATCGTCCGGATCGGCGCCGCAACGCGCGGCAGTGGTGATCAGATCCTGCAGTTCTTCGAGGGTCAGAACGGTCAGCAGCCGGTTCACGAGAGCCGGATTCAGGCGCACCATGCACGGCCAGCCGTCGGCCAGCATCACGCGTATTCCGGCAACGTTCTTCTCCAGGCGGTCTTCGGTCTACTCCAGAAACTCAGCCTGCAGACGGGACGGCTCGTCGTAATAATCGTCGATGGCCTCGGCTAACCCTTCGTTCAAACCCTCCGGGACGGAAACCACGCTGCTGCCCAACGGGTCCGGCTCCGCGGTATGCGTCACACCTCTGGCCTGCAGGAATTCCCCGAACCGACTGCGCAAGCCCTCATCAAAAAGATATAATCCAGCAACGTCTTATCCTCGCGCCATGGCGCCATTATGATGAGGCGGCCAACAGCGCAGCCGTTCCGGAGCGGCGGGCATGGGGCCCTCATCAACCGGGCGACGCCGACAACTGATTTTTTCCCAGCCGCCGACAAACCGCAGCAGAAAGGCTATCAGCACCAGCAGTCCCTTCCCGACTAGATCCTGGCCACCCGCCAGCGCCAGCACCGTACTGGGCAGGAACAGCACCGTGGCCAGGGCATACAGCCTCACGAACAGCAGGGCGCCCCACGCCTGCGCATCTAACACTCACCCCGCCAGTGTGGCGGCGTCCAATTCGGCGCGACAGGCAAGCGCTACGCCGACGGCACCGATCGACGCCGCCAATACCGCCAAACGCAATACCGTCCGGGCCTCATACCCCAAGTGTAATGCGCCTCCCGCGCCGGACCAGCGGCCTCCCTCGCCGCGAAGGACGGAATTAGGGTAAGCTGACATGCATTTCTGACTGTCCA
>JBAYZB010000327.1:0-3519 GCA_041672765.1 Gammaproteobacteria bacterium
CCGGGCCTCTTCCATGCTCACCGTGGGCGGTCGTGGTAGGCCCAGAAGATCGGCCACCCGGTTGAAGTAGTGGGTCATGGTGGTGGGGTGGCCGTCGCTCACGTTGTAGATCCCGGCTGCACCCCGTTCGCCCGCCGCCAGGCAGACGCGGGCCAGATCGTCGGCATGGATGCGGTTGGTGTAGGGCGATTCCTCCTCGCGCACCACGGGCAGGCGCTGGCGGATGCGCTCCACCGGCAGCCGGCCCGGCCCGTAGATGGCGGGGACGCGCAGGATGACCACGGGGACGCCAAACGCCTCGCCCCAGGCGCGCAGCGCGCTTTCCGCCGCCAGCCGACGGCGGGAGCGGACCGCGCGCGGATTCACGGGCTGCCGCTCGGTGATCCAGGCGCCGCCGCAGTCGCCGTAAACGCCGGTCGTGCTGACATACACGATCCGGGAAGGCGGGGCCGCCGGGTTCAGGCTGGCGAGCAGGTGTTCCATCCGCGTGTCCCGCTCACCCGCGCCGGGCGGGGGGGCGAGGTAGTACAGCAGGGCGGCGGCGGTGGGCAGGCCGCGCAGGCTGGGCGGCTCGTCCAGGTCCGCCATCAGCGACGCGATTCCGGCCTGTGTCAGGCGCCGCTGACCTTCCCGCGAACGGACGACGCCCGTCACCCGCCGGCCAAAGGCGGCATGTAGCGTGGCCACCCGTTGACCGACATCACCACATCCGATAATAAGGACCTGTTTCATGGCATTTTCCATGCTTGAAATGGCAGAGCAGAACAGTAGAAAATAAGAATCTGTTTAAACTCTAAGGCTCATCCATGACCAACAAGATCCGAATCGAACCGAGCGGTCACGAATTCCACGCCGAGCCGGGCGAGACGGTCCTGGAAGCGGCCCTGCGGGCGGGGCTGAACCTGCCCTATGGCTGTCGCAGCGGGGCCTGCGGCGCCTGCAAAGGCAAGCTGCTCGCCGGCAGCGTCCACTATGGCGACAACCAGCCCGCCGGTCTGACCCCGGAAGACCGCGCCGCCGGGCTGGCGCTGTTCTGCCAGGCCATCCCCGAGGGCGATCTGACCATCGAGGTCAAGGAGGTCGGCACGGTTCAGGAGATCGCCGTGAAGACCATGCCGGCGCGCGTGGCCCGGATGGAGCGGCTCGCGGACGACGTCATGCGCCTCTGCCTCAAGCTTCCGGACGCCCAACGGCTGCAGTTTCTGGCGGGGCAGTATATCGACATCATCCTGAAAGACGGCAGCCGCCGCGGCTTTTCCATCGCCAACGCGCCGCACGACGACGAGTTCATCGAGCTGCATATCCGGCATGTGCCGGGCGGGCGCTTCACCCACCACGTGTTCACCGGGATGAAGGAGAAGGACATCCTGCGCATCGAGGGGCCGCTCGGCAGCTTCTTCCTGCGGGAGGAGTCCCGGCGCCCGATCATCCTCATGGGCGGCGGCACGGGCTTCGCGCCTCTGAAGGGCATGATCGAGCACGCCTTCCACATCGGGCTCGGCCGGCCCATGCACCTGTTCTGGGGCGTGCGCGCCAAGCGCGATCTGTACCTGCACGAGCTGGCGCTCGGCTGGGCGGAGCGGCATCCCGATTTCCGCTACACCCCGGTATTGTCCGACCCGCAGCCCGAGGATCGGTGGCAGGGCGAAACCGGTTTCGTGCATGAGGCCGTGGTGCGGGCCTATCGGGATCTCAGCGGGCATCAGGTCTACATGAGTGGCCCGCCGGCCATGATCAATGCCGCCAGGAAGGCGTTCCTTGAGCACGGCCTGTCGGAAGAGCACCTGTTCTACGACTCCTTCGAGTTCGCCGCACAGCCCAAGGCGGCGGCAGAGGCGAATTAGCGTCGAACTACTCAACGCAAAGGCGCGAAGACGCAAAGGGAATCGGAGAAAGGGTTCTGCGGGGCGCAGTTGCGTCAACTGCGTGACATGATGCGGCGTTGGCGCGCGACCCGACGAAACCTTGCGCTTTTGCGTTGACCGGTTCGTCAGGCCGATTCGCCGGCCGCCTCGCCGGTCCCGTGGAATCGCTCGGGGAGGTCG
The DNA here is from genome assembly GCA_041672765.1 of Gammaproteobacteria bacterium. GTDB lineage: Bacteria > Pseudomonadota > Gammaproteobacteria > JBAYZB01 > JBAYZB01 > JBAYZB01. Next base: position 2,046 of record JBAYZB010000327.1, read on the forward strand.
GGGCCCGGCAAGGCAGGGCGGTCGGTATTTCCCACCGCCAGTATCATGCCTCTACGGAAGCAGTCCATTGCCGCGTCCGTTTCGCCCAATTGCTCCAGCAGTGCGCCCAGTTCCTTGTACGTCTCGGGCCGTGGACCGCTGCCGATGCTGGACTCGAAATAGACCCGCGCCTTGCCCCACAGCCGATTGCGCAGACAGAGCCGGCCCAAAGTGAGCAATAGCACCGGGTTCTTGCTGTGGGTCTTGAGCCAGCCCTCGGCCGTGGCGAGCTGCTTGTTCAAGTCGCTGCCTTTCAGCAGCCCGTAGACGTAGACCAGCTCGTCGCTCCACTGCTTCTTGATCGCCTCGCGCACCAGCAGCTCGGCCTTTTCGTCGGCACCGCGCGCCATGAGGTGGCGCACGTACGCGAGCAACAGGGTCTCTTCCTGGCGCAGTCCCTTCGGCGTGCGGGCCCAGGCCTCGTCCAGCGCGGCGGGCTCGTCCCTGGCGGCCGCCTGGTCCAGTAGCTCGCCATAGACCTGGATTTCCAGCCGGCGTGCCTCTTCGTCTTTGAGTACGTTACGCTTGCGCAGCTCCGGCAGCAGGTCGCGCAGGTGCGCCCAGTCGCGCAGCTCGCGGTAAAGCTTCATGAGCATGCGCAGCACGTAGGGGTGGCGCGGGGCGAGGCTGCGCAGGTGGGTCAGGGTCGCCAGCGCCTGCTCCATCTGGTGGTGCGCCAGTTGCAGCTCGGCCTGGGTCAGGCCGACCGCCACATCGGCGTTGGGCATGCTCTTGTGGGCGAGATACAGATAATGGTCGCGCCGCTGCGGCGCGCCCTGACGCTGGGCGGCCCGGGCCGCGGCGAGGTAGTGGAGGAGCTGGTTGTCGCTGTTGGGCGCGGACTTGATGAGCGTGGACTCGGCCGAATCCCAGCGCCCCTCCGCCATCTCCAGCAGGCCGCGGGAGAGCGCGCTGTGCGCCTTGCGCACGCGGCGCCGCTCCTGCCAGCCGCGCACCCGCGCCGGCAACATCACCAAGCCCTTGGTGGCGCGAATGGCGTAATAGAGCGCGGTGAACGTTATTACGATCACCAGCAGCAACAGCGCCAGGCTGCTTTCCACGCTCCATTGGCCGTAGCTGATCAGCACGTAGCCCGGATCCTGGCGCAGGATCAGGGCGATGCTCACCCCCGCCAACAGCACCAGCAAAGTGACGAACAGGAATCTCATGGTTGATCCGCGCCGGCCGGAGCACGCTCTTCGTCCGTGTCGGACGGTGTGGACACGGTTTTGCGCAGCACGCGCAACGAGCCCGATATGTCAGGAAGTTCGGGATTGATCTGCGCCTGGGCCAGCCGGTCGAGTTCGGCGAGCATGGCGGTGACGGCGCCGCTGTCCTGGTCGAAATAGGTGACCAGCAACTCGCGGGCGCCGTGCAGATTGCTTTGGTAGGCTGGTTCGTTACGCTGCAGGGTGGCGAGTTGCGCCGTCTCCAG
>JBAYZB010000328.1:0-3513 GCA_041672765.1 Gammaproteobacteria bacterium
TCTCGCGGTTGGCACGCGCGACTGCTTCGGCGCAGCGTTCGATACGCTCCTTGAACGGCGCGAAGGACTGGTTCGCGAGGCCGTGGTCGTCCTTGATGAGGTCCATGCCGCCCAGGGCGAAGCGGTAGGCAAACTCGGCTAGCGTCTCGGCCGAAAGGCCCATGGGTTTCAGCGCCGTGCAGAGCAGCGGGCGTTCCGGCGCGCCCACCAGGGCGCGCAACCCGGCACGGCCGAAGCGCGGGCCCTTGAAGGCGTTCAGCAGGCTCTCGGGCAGTTCCAGGCGTTCCACGCGGATGCCGGGCTTGATGCTGCTGTTGCCGAACACCACGTTCAGGAACTGGGTCAGCTCGAAGCCGGTGGTCTCCACGGCATAACTGATGGTAGCCGCAAAACAGCCGTCGGGCGTCGGTTCGAGGGCCTCGATGCGGCCCAGGATATGGTCGCGTATGTCGCCACCCGTGACGAGCTCCGCCGGGAACTCGATGGTCTGCTCGACGCAGATGTCCTCGGCCTTGGCCCGCGCATCGGCCTCGCTTCCAGTCAGGCGATAGACCACGCGAAACCGCTCGCCGGAGAGCGGCAGCCGCACGTCGAACATCACAATGCCTCCGCCTTGGCGCTGCTGTGCACCGCTTCCAGGCGCACGGCGGCCAGGTCATCTTCGGTGATGTTCAGTCTGGTCCCGAGCAGTTTCTCCACCTCGTGCACCAGGGCGATGGCATCCAGGCCATACTCGCGCATGAGGTAGCTGCGGCTCGCGCCGTGGGCGTAGGTGTCCTTGAGGCCGATGCGCACCAGCCTCTTGCCGAGGCCGTGCTCCGCCATCACCTCCGCCACGGCGGTGCCCAGGCCGCCGATGATGGTGTGGTTTTCCATGGTGATGACGCCATAGCGCGCCTTGGCCACCGCCTCCAGCACCGTGGGGTCGGTGAAGGGCTTGAGGGTGGTGACGTGCAGGTGCTGGATCGACACGCCGCGCGCCGCCAGCGCCTTGGTGGCGCGCATGGCCTCTTCGGTGCAGATGCCGGAGGAGAGCAGGGCGATGTCGCTGCCTTCGCTCAGCACCCGCGCACGGTTGAAGCGCATGGGGTCGTTCTTGTCGAACAGGCGCGGGATCTCGCCGCGCAGGGTGCGCACGTAGACCGGGCCGTTCACTGCATGGGCCACGTCCAGCACGCTTTCCACGTCGGTGGCGTCGCCGGTCTCGAGGATCGTCATGTTGGGCAGGGCGCGCAGGATGGCGATGTCGTCCGTCGCCTGGTGGGTGGCGCCGCCGGGCGTGGTGATGCCGGGCAGGAAGCCGAACATGCGCACCGGCATGTTGGGGTAGGCGATGGACATGGAGATCTGGTCCAGGGCGCGGCGGTAGATGAACACCGCAAAGGTGTGCACGAAGGGCAGAAAGCCTTCGCGCGCCAGGCCGCCGGCGAAGCTCATCATGTTCTGCTCCGCCATGCCCATGGAGAAGAAACGGTCCGGATAGGTGTCGCGGAACAGGTCGATCTCGGTGGAGCTGGTGAGATCCGCCGAGAGCACCAGCACTTCGGGCTTGTCCGCCGCCCAGGCGACCAGGTTGCGGGCGTGTACGCGTGACAGGATTTCCATGGCTCACTCTCCCAGCATGTCGGCCAGCGCGGCGCGGTAGCGGTTGCGTTCGTCTTCGCTCTTGAAGCGCACGTAGTGCAGCTTGGGCCGGCGTTCTTCGAGAATCGGAATGCCCTGGGCGGGGTTGGTGTAGGCCAGTACCACCAGCGGGCGGCCGTCGGGCGCAAGCTCCGCGGGGGCGGCGAGCGCCTCCACGTCGTGCCCGTCCACTTTCACCACGCGGGCGCCGAAGGCCTCCAGCTTCATGTCCAGCGGCTCGATGTTCATCACGTCGGCCATGGCGCCGTCGCACTGCTGCATGTTCACGTCCACGTAGATGCCGACGTTGTCGAGCTGGTGGAAGGAGAGGACCTGCATGGCCTCCCAGGTCTGGCCCGACTGGAACTCGCCATCGGACATGAAGACCCAGACCCGGCCCGTTTCCTTCTTCAATTTGCGCGCCAGGGCGATGCCCGCCGCCTGGCTCAGGCACTGGCCGAGGGAGCCCGCGGTGAGTTCATGGCCGGGGGAGTGTTCGGCGCCGATCATCTCCACGGTGCTGCCGTCCCGGTTGAACTGGGCCAGCCCCTCCGGGGCCATACGCCCGACCTCCACCAGGGTGGTGTAGAGCACCAGGGCGTAGTGCACGGGGGAGATGAAGAAGCGGTCCAGCTCCGGGGCCTTGGGGCCGTTGTAGGCCACGCCCGTGAAGTAATCGGTGTTGGTAGCGCTCGGCACGCCCGGGAAAGGCGGCGGGATCATGGGGGCCTCACTCGGCCCGAGCTTCATGATCTTGGTGTAAAGCGTAGCCAGGATCTCGGCGGCGGAGCAGGCTTGGCTCAGATAGCCGCCGTTGTTGGTGATGGTGTGCTCCATGACGCGCAGGCGGATGCGCCGGGCGATGGCGCGGGCCTGGTCCTGCCAGCCGGGCTGGGCGGTGGTGACGCTGTTCATTCGAGGCCTCCGTTTCGGGGGCTGATATTTTGGCGAAACGGGGTGGGAAATACAAAACGACGTGCGGATGGGGCGATCTGTTGGTTTACGTGCTGCCGTGCGTTCAGGCCGGCACCCAGGGAAGGCCGTCAGGCGTCGAGGTCGGGGATCAGCATGCTTTCGAGTTTGGCGATCTGGTCCTTGAGAAAAAGCTTGCGCTTTTTGAGCCGCTGCAGTCGGAGTTGATCGACATAGACGGACTGAGACAGCGCTTCAATGGCAGCATCCAGGTCGCCGTGCTCCAGACGCAGTTCCTGGAGTCTGATGCGGATGGTCTGTATGGTTTCGTCATCGAGCATGACTGTCTCGGTTTTTGTCGGCGCAGTATTACCATAGCATGATTGCGCAAAACGTGCGTCGCGGGATCGCCCGTCCGATTCCGCGGTCGGGTGAATCAGGTACAGTCCGTCAGCGTTTATTGGAGTAGAGAGGCCATTGTCATGTCCGTTGCGCGATCTGCCGTGTGGGTTCTGTGCGCCTTTGCCCTTGCCGTGCTTGCCGGCTGTGGCCGCGACGTGCCGCGGCTCGCGCCCCTCGCGCAGGACGCGGTGGTGCTGGCCTTCGGCGACAGCCTGACGCACGGAACGGGCGCGCCCAAGGAGGAAAGTTATCCCGCGCACCTGGAGCGGCTGATCGGGCGCCGGGTCATAGGGGTCGGAGTGCCCGGCGAGATCAGTGCGCAGGGTGTGGCGCGCCTGGCGGCGGTTCTGGACGAGCATGCCCCGGCGCTCCTGCTGCTGTGCCACGGAGGCAACGACATACTGCGGCGCATGGATCTGAAGCAGACCGCGGAGAACCTGCGCGCCATGATCCGCATGGCGCGGGACAGGGGCGTGGCGGTGGTGCTGATCGCGGTGCCGCAGCCGGGGCTCGCGCTGTTGCCCGCGCCCTTCTATCGTGAAGTGGCGGATGAACTCGGCGTGCCGCTGGAGGAGC
>JBAYZB010000329.1:0-3511 GCA_041672765.1 Gammaproteobacteria bacterium
ATTGCCTTGTGTCTCAGGAGTGATAAGATGATTTGCAAAAATCGTGATACACATTTGAAATAATCGTGATATCGCAAACCCACAAAACTGCCGATTTGAAAAAATGGTGATACGATTTGAAAAAATAAGTGAGAACGCATAACTTGATAGGCGAAGCTTATGACAGCGTAGGAGAACACTATTACGATCAAGGTGATTTCACTTCTGCGATCAAGCAATATAAGATAGCTCTGACCTTAGCCACAAAGCACAGCAATCGCCCTTTGATCGAAAAAATCCTCCAGCACATATCCGGTGCCTACTACATGCTTAGAAAATCAGGTAAAGCTACAGAATTCCTCCTGGCAGCATTAGAGATAAACAAACTCACGGGGAACAAAGTAGAAAGAATAGCCGAATTGACAAACCTGGCAATATTGAAGAACATGCTTAAGCAACACCAGGAATCGGAGCAATACATTGCCGAAGCTATGACCACTGCAGAAGAGGTAAACAGCATTCCCCTGCATGCAATAGTGCTAACCAATTCAGCGTCTTTCTTGCTGGACACGGGTAATTTCAGAATGAGCATCGAAGTCTCCAAAAGATGTCTTGAGGTGTTACCTATTGATAAGTATCCACAAAATCATAGAACAAGGATAGTGCTTGAGCTCAATCTAGCCACCGCCTATACGAGATTAGGAGAATATTCCGAAGCAAAGGAATACCTGACTCACGTAAGTAAAGCCGCTGAAGATATCGAGGATCTTGAGTTAATAATTCAATGCAAACTGCTTTGGATGGAGTTGCACTGGGCTGCAGGAGTGTATGCTGAAACCGAAAGAATTGCGAAAGAAGCGTTAAAGCTCTGCCGTAAGCATAAAATGTTCGATAAAATGATAAGGATTCAGGAGAGCTTAGCCCGCAAGTATGAAACAGCACACAAAGTTCCTCAGTGCATCGCTACTTATAAGAGCATGATGAAGGTGTTTAGAAAACAACAGCTTGCATTACAGGACACATTACAGGAGAAATGCATATCCATATCGGTTCATAATTATGGTTCAGAGCAGCAGACGAGACTAAACGTAAAAAATGAAATTGGCAACTCATCGGGGGGTCAGGTTGAAGTGTTTGTAGGGCAGAGTTCAATGGCTGAGAGCATCAGAAATCAGATTAATATAGCGGCTCAAAATTCCACCGTGAATGTATTGATCACCGGAGAATCCGGCACCGGTAAAGAAGTTGTGGCCAATATGATTCACAAGCTGAGCTCCCGTAGCCGACATCCGATGATAGCAATCAATACCGCAGCGATCCCTTCTTCCTTGATGGAGAGTGAGCTTTTTGGCTACAAAAAAGGAGCCTTTACCAATGCCTACATAGATTCGCAGGGCATCTTCCAGCGCGCGCATCTGGGAACTGTCTTTTTGGATGAGATATCTGAAATGCCTTTTGATCTGCAGGTGAAGCTGCTGAGGGTTCTGGAGGTGAGGAAGGTAACCCCCTTGGGAGGAAACAAAGAAATCCCCTTTAATTGTCGGATAATCAGTTCTACGAACCGGGATCTGCAATCCATGGTTATTATGAAGTTGTTTCGTCTAGATCTGATGCATCGGCTGAACACCTTTGTTATCAACATCCCTCCCCTGCGTGACAGACCGGAAGACATCTCTGTACTGGTCAAATACTATGTAAGCATGTTTGCAGCGGAGATGGTCACCCCCCGTCCCATCATTAAAAGCAGTTTCTTGAATGCCCTTACCCGCTATTCCTTTCCCGGCAATGTACGGGAATTGGTAAACATTGTTCAGCGGATGATGATCCTTTATCAGGGTACGGCATGGAGTTCTGAGCAACTGAAGGAGATTGGGATTATCCCTGCATCGGGCAAGCCCGGCATGGCCTTGAAAGAAAGATTCCATAAGGCCGAAAGAGATGAGATTATCGAAGCCCTGCAGAAAGCCGGGGGAAAACAGAAAGCAGCTGCAATCATCTTGGGGTATTCTGAAAGCACGCTTTGTCAGAGAATCGTACAATATGGTATTAAGGAATACACTCAACGGGGAAATTAAACACTGTGCTGAACACCTGATGTCACAATTGTTTGGGACCTGTAGTGCCGAATTGTCAGTAGCAATGGTTTTACTTCCGGCGGTCTCGCAGCATTGCATCTGGGTATAGGTCTGTAAGAAAGCTCCGTTCGACTAAACTGCATCCACATTTCAGAAGTGAAATTTCAACTTTCAGATACACGCAAAATTGCCAGTATATTAGTCACTATCTTTGTGCGGGTAAACCACATCAGCATTTATAGCAGCACGTTACACGCAGAATAATAACATTGAACGGGTGGCTCAGTTCATGCGTTATAGATGGTTTGTCGAGAGTTTAGTAAGTGCTTGACCGACATACTATGATACATTATTGCGAGGAATTATGAGAGATGAAATAGCTTCCACACCCAAGCTAGCTGACAAACTGGTGGATAAGATTGCAACAAGTAGAGCCATTGATAACCTAATGTTCTCAGCGCCAGAGCTTTCGTTTGTCGCTATGTTGGATGGAACGATCCTTAGGGTGAGTAAATCGGTTCAGGATATGCTTGGGTATAAAGAGGATGATCTGATTGGACGAAATCTTGTCACGCTGCACCCGGAAGAGCAAAGATCTCAGGCAACGGAATACCTCAAGACCTTGTGTTATTCAAAGCCACTGAACAATACTCTGGAAATTGTTTGCCAGGCCGGCAATCACCACAGAGTGCTAAATACTTTATCCTTATCCAGGATTGATGGGAATCCAATCATCATCATGATTAGCCGTGGTTTGACTCCCAGAGCTTCCTCGGATTTCGCAGCATTTCAAAGTAGAAACCTGCGTATTCTGTATGTTGAGGATTGCTTGACCAATCAACAGCTGATGAAATCCGTGATCACGCGCCAGGGCTGGGGGATAGTGTCAGCGATGAATGGCGAAGAGGGTCTTGCTGAGTATCGGAAACAGATATTCGATATTATCTTAATGGATATTCAGATGCCAGTATTGGATGGATACCAAACAACCAGGATCATCAGAGATGAGGAGAGATATCTGAATCGAAGCACTCCCATCATAGCAGTTACTGCAAGCGGCGGAAACACTGGCGATTATTTGAGAGCTGGATTTGATGATGTGGTTTTCAAACCATTCAATTCAAGCAACTTGGTGACGAAAATCAGGAGATATACCGGTTTCGTGGATTAGTCCCTGAGTAAGCTTGTGGTGACATATTACAAGGAGGATGATTAATCTTACTTAGCAATTCGGAGGCAAACAAGAAGGCTTGATATCCCAGATATTACAACAGAAGTATTGGCTTATTGCAATGAACTATACTGATTGATTTCCTAAGAGATGAGGGATTTATCTGGATGTCTGCTACATGAGTTGTTGACACAAACGCCGGCCTTAATTTTTCTGCCTTCATGATTGTGAACAATCTGGTGATGGAGTTCGCCAAAACCGCCCTGGATGCTGATGACTCCTACTA
>JBAYZB010000330.1:0-3506 GCA_041672765.1 Gammaproteobacteria bacterium
AGCACCGATTTCGTTAGAACATTTCTGTGAAGCCCTACAAATCAAATTGCTCAACGCCGACCTTCCCAATTTACCGATTGTGAATCGGCTGTATATCAGTGGCTCAAGAGATGATTATCTGGTGTTAGAAAGCGGTGAAGATCAAACGCTCTACCGTTTGCCGGTTTCCAGCCAGGCTGATGTGATTTACAATCTATTGGAAGTTACGCAAAACAGCGTCTATTATGCTTTAAAAACCGTCGACTTGACCCCGTATGACTTTGTTTCGACCAATCCAATTTATACCTATCGTCAAAACCCTTATGTTGCGGCGAGAGATCGTGGTAACCCAATCCCCTTAGAATTGGATATTTTAGCCGGGCGCTTTTTTGATGATACCGCAATGGTGCGTAGCTTTACGGATTTGAATGGCGCAATCATCTATTACGATGGCGTGAGAACCATGCTTTTGTTAGAAAATCAAAAGGCATTCCCCTTACTTGAGTTAAAGCAAAGTGTGGAAGAATCCACCGAAGGGCATGTTCCTCTGCAAGCGATGACCCAAGAGCTCAACGAGATGCAAATATGGCCTCAAGTTTCGGAGTATTTATTCGATGGGGTAGATATCAGGGAAGAACGTAGTGTCTCCTTTTATACGTTAGTCAATAACGGCAGACCCATCTATATTCTGAATGGGAGTGAGCTGGTCAGCGGAAGTTTACGAGTTGAAAGCAAAGGAGAAACCGTCAACGCGATATCCATTACAGAGCCGGTCTTGGGCTCAACTCAAAAACAATTCTTATCCTTGAGTGTCAGTTACGTACTATGGAGGGTCTGGAGTCAATGGGATACCCTTTTCCCAGAACAGCTTCCTGAACAAATGCCATTACGAGATATTTACGAGGGCTTTTTGCTGAATGAAGAGCAAAGCCAAGCAGAAGCCGTGTGGATCATTGAATTTTACAACGGCTGTAAATTATTCTATAATATGGCGAACGGAGATTATCTAGGCCTACAAGCAGCACTAAAAGACCGATGATCTCAACCACTTTATGAAGGAGGGGATGCCATGAATTGGTCCAGAGCGCAAACCGTATTGATCGTCATTTTTTTACTGCTCAATGCGGTGTTAGGCTATTATAATTTTTGGCGTCCTCTGCATATTATGGAAGCGAGCGTTGGTGGAGATGAAGCGATTGCAGCGGTCAGAGATCGCTTGCTCCAAGAGAAGATCACTCTTTTGCAGTCGATCCCTCGCAAAATTCCCAAAGTTTCTCCGCTTCAGCTGAAAGCAGACACCCAAATGGCAGATTTTGTGAATCGTGTATTTGCTGATCAAAGTCCTGAAGTTATCGAACAGATCGATTCTTATGGAAATCGATTCTATATCGTTCGTGGCGAAACCGAAGAGATGGTGTTGAGCACAAGTGGATTAGCGACCTATACGAATGAGGCGGTACTACTAGATGAGGAGTCCCCATTGATCTCCTATGATTTTGCTCGTTCCGCAGCGGAGCAATTTTTGCGAGAACGTTTAGAAGTGAGCACTTTTGGTTACCAGCTGCAAAGTCAATGGAATCAAGGTGTTTTAGCTCCCAGCCAGACGGTGATTTGGTGTCGGAGTTTTGATAATTCTCCAGTCTTTGATTTAACGATTGAAGTCACTGTGGTCGGAGACAAGGTCCAGCGTTGCACGCTTAATCCGCTGCGAATCGTTGGTGAAACCGGCAGTGAAGAGTGGTGCACGCCGGCATCAAATATTCTGCTTCGACTAGTGGAAGATGATTATATTTTGGCGTTGCGAGATCGAAAATTGGCACAAGGTGAAAATTGGCTGGTGATTAAAGAGATTCAATTTGGCTATTTCAGTTTTTTTGATGCAGATCAAACTGCTGAAGCGAAACCGGTATGGCGCGTTTTATTCCAAGATAATCATGCAGTTTATTATGATGCGTTGACAGCAAAGCGATTATTTCACGGTTAATTCAACCCAAGAATTTTTAATAAGATAGGAAGTGAATTCTTTCATGGAAAGAATTGTAATAGAAGGCGGAATCCCCCTTCGAGGTTGCTTACGAGTGAACGGAGCAAAAAACTCAGCCGTTGCCCTTTTAGCAGCAGCTGCTTTGACCGACGAGGAAGTCATCCTCGATAATTTACCTGAAATTGCCGATGTGTTTGTCATGATCGAAATTTTGCAAGCAATCGGCATGAAGGTTACTCGCCGGGGAGCCTATGAATGGCATATTGCCAAAGGGGAGCACCTTTCTCATCAGACCCCTTCTGAGGTGGCTGTAAAGCTGCGCGCTTCTTATTATTTCTTGGGATCTTTGTTAGCCAAAAAGGGTAAAGTCAATGTTGCCTTGCCGGGTGGCTGCCAAATCGGAGCACGCCCGATTGACCAGCATCTCAAAGGTTTTCAGGCTATGAATGCAAAGTATTTTATGGAAGATGGGCAGATCAAATTGCAAACGGATCATTTACAAGGGGGTCACGTCTTCTTTGATATGTCGACCGTAGGTGCAACGATTAACGTGATGCTAGCTGCATCCATGGCAGATGGCGTTACGATTATGGAAAATGCTGCCTTGGAACCGGAAGTGATCGATGTTGCGAACTTTATCAATGCCATGGGTGGCAGTGTTCGTGGCGCCGGTACCGAAACCATTCGTGTGACTGGGGTCCAACGATTTGGCGGCTGTGTCTACAGTTGCATTCCCGACCGTATTGAAGCGGGAACCTTCTTGTTTGCTGCAGCAGCCAGTGGCGGCGATGTAACGTTATCGAATGTCATTCCGGAGCATTTAGATGCGGTAATCGCAAAATTGCGTGAAACGGGATTAGAAGTTCGTTCCACGTTAGATACCGTTCGAGTCATAGGCAATGGCAGAGGCAAAGCCGTCAATATTAAGACGCTTCCTCATCCGGGATTTCCAACGGATCTGCAGGCTCCGGCTATGGCGTTTATGGGGTTAGCAGAAGGAACCAGTATTTTTAGTGAGACGATTTTTGAAGCCCGTTTTGGTCATGCTGAAGAGCTGAATTCGATGGGAGCAAATATCAAAGTCGACGGTCAAACTGCCATGGTTCAAGGGGTTCAGAAGTATAAGGGAGCTCCTGTTCATGCCGCTAATTTGCGTGCCGGAGCGTGTTTGGTGATTGCTGGATTAGCAGCCCATGGAACCACCTATGTCTCGGGTGTTGAGCATATTGACCGTGGCTACGACCGAATTGTTGAGCGGTTGCATAGCTTGGGAGCGAAGATTCGGCGCGAGACCGTTTGATTTCAATGTTGAACAGAAAGGTAGGGGTCTCATGACAGGATCACTCTGGAAAACCCTCATCGACGAGTTAACCGTTGTCCTGATTGCGGCACTGCCTCTGATTGAACTCAAAGGTGCAATACCCATTGGTATGGCTCGCGGACTGTCTCTTCCGGTTTCCTTTTGGCTTTCCTATTTTGGCTCGTGCTTACCTGCAATCCCTATTTTGTTGATTTTGCGTCCGATTTTGCATTATTTGAGTCA
>JBAYZB010000331.1:0-3501 GCA_041672765.1 Gammaproteobacteria bacterium
TACGCGCACCGCCGAACACGTGCGGATGACGGCGCACGAGTTTCTCTGCGATCGCGGCGACGATGTCTTCGAAATCGTACAATCCTTGTTCGCGCGCCATCTGCGCGTGGAAGACCACCTGGAACAACAGGTCACCCAGTTCGTTCTTGAGCTCCTGCATGTCCCCGCGCTGAATGGCGTCAGCCACCTCATAGGCTTCCTCGATGGTGTAGGGCGCGATGGTCGCGAACGTCTGTTCGCGATCCCAGGGACAGCCCTGCGCGGGATCGCGCAGGCGCGCCATGATATCGAGAAGTACGTCGATCCTGCTCATCAACATCAACCAAAGTGCTTGACGACCGTTTGCCCGATGCGAAGCCGCCATTATACAGTGGCCGGCGGGCCTGCCGCCTTTCGTTTTTATGGATAACAGAAAAAAGCGGTGATAAACAAAATATTTGGCAATAACGCCGGATACGTCTCGCCGCCGCGACGCCCGACCCGCAAATCCGGTCAGCTTCCACTACAATTACGATGTTTCACCTGCACGCCTCACCCGCCCGACGCCGGTCCTTGGTCAGGTTTCATCGCGGTACGCCCTGCCCCGAAAAGCGGTCATGATTGATAGGCATCCACTGCGGCATGACAATACCAGCATCGCGCAGCGGCCGGATAACAGGCGGTTCGCCGCCTCCAGGCATCGCGTCCGCTCTACCGCGAACGAATCGCCCGCGCGGGCGTTTTGCCCGACTCCGCGCCCCCATGGGCAGGAAGACCTGCGCAGCAGGTTCCGGCCGATTGCCGGAATGAGGCCCCGCGGCATTGGCGCACCGTGACGGGTTCGCCCGGCGGCTGTTGAGGCGGACGGCCATACGATACAATCCAACCCCAAACCAATTACAGATACCTGACAACATCAACCAAGCGGGACTGGTCGTGCGTTCCTGCAAGACGCCTGACTCGCTCAATCGCTCGGCTCGAACATCATGATCTCTTGGGAATTGTTCGTCATTTTTCTGTTGATCCTGCTCAACGGCTTTTTCGCGATGTCGGAACTGGCGCTGGTATCGTCGCGGCGCGTGCGTCTGCAACAACTCGCCAATCGGGGACATCGCGGAGCGCGCGTCGCACTGCGTCTTCAGGAAGACCCAGGCCGTTTCCTGTCGACGGTCCAGGTCGGCATCACGCTGGTCGGCATCCTGGCGGGGGCTTATGGCGGAGCGACTCTGGCCGCGCCCCTGAGCCAGGCACTGGCAAGTGTCGGGGTGCTGGCGCCCTACAGCGATGCCATCGCCATCGGTCTCGTGGTGATCGCCATCAGCTATCTGTCGCTGATCGTCGGCGAACTGGTACCCAAGCGGGTGGCGTTGCGGCATGCGGAGCCCATCGCCGCCTTCGTCGCACGCCCCATGGGACTGCTCGCCAGGATCGCAAAGCCGCTCGTCTGGTTTCTCAGCGTCTCCACGGAATTCGTGCTGCGCGTGCTGCGCATGCAGGAAACGCCGAAGGAGGGGGTGACCGAAGAAGAGGTGAAGGCGCTGATCGACGAAGGCACCCAGACGGGCGTATTCGCACCGGCGGAAAAGGACATGATCCACGGCGTGCTGCGCCTGGCCGACCGTGCCGTCCTGTCCATCATGACGCCGCGCCGTGATGTGGTCTGGCTCGACACCTCCGATCCGATCGACAAGATCCGCCAGGAGATCATAGAGAGCGGCTATTCCCGTTTTCCGGTGGCACGCGAGGAACTGGACGAATTCCTCGGCGTCGTGGACACTAAGGATCTGCTCGACCGCGTCCTGGAAAACAAACCCCTCGACCTGCAAGCCTGCCTGAAGCAACCGCTGGTGGTGCACGAGAACACGCACATCCTGCGTCTGCTGGAGATGTTCAAGGAATCGGCCATTCCCATGGCCGTGATCATCGACGAGTACGGAACGTTGCAGGGCATCGCCACCATGACGGACATCGTTTCCGCAATTGCGGGCGATGTGGCAACGGCGAACGAAGAGGAAGAGCCCGACGCGGTGCAGCGCGACGATGGTTCATGGCTCATGGCGGGCGCCATGGGCATCGATGACGTGGAGCGCCTGACCGGACTGCGCGGCATGCGCGAGAACGAGGAGTACCACACGCTGGCCGGCTTCATATTGTCCAGGCTCGATCACGTGCCGACCGTCGCCGAAAGCTTCGAATGGAACGGCACGCGCTTCGAGATCGTCGATATGGATGGACATCGTATCGACCGGGTTCTGGTCACACCCGCCCCGCCGCCGCGGCACCCGTCGGAAAACGACGCGATGGAGGAATGACGCCGCGGACCGGGCGTAATCCGTATCATCGCCCTCTTCCCAGGGGGAACGTCACCTGCAGCATACGCACCCGGCTGCCACATGCACTTCGTGCGCAGCCACCGGAAACGATTTGAACGGCACCCACGGCAACGGATTCCTTCTGCGGATACACGTTTGGATATGTGCGTCAGGAAAGCACTGTAACGCCCTGCTACGCTTTTCCATACCTTCACGCAATACGCGGAGGTATGCACCATGTTCCGGCCATTGCCCGTTGCCGCCCTGGCGCTCTGCGCCGCCGGCAGCGCAGCCGCGCAACAGGCGATTCCCTTCTCGGGGTACGAGTTGTTCCCCGGCATCAACTCGGATGAATTGATAGCCGGCGTTATCTTCGTGGGCTGGACCACTCCGGACGCCGCCATCTGGTACCCCCCCTCGGCGCAGACCGGCGGTTTCTGGGCCGCCAGCGTCAACCGCGTGGGCGCGGCCGGAATTGGCGACCAGGGGTTTATCGAAAGCGGTCGATGGATTGCCCAGTTGCCGGACGGCACGCGCATCATCGGAACGGCCGCCTGCGATGTCGGCGCAGGAAACTGTACCGTGAACTGGCCGGCCACCCTGGACGGCGATATCGGGTGCGGCGCCGGCATCGGCCGCTTCCATGTGGAACTGGCCATCGAGGAACCGGAAGGCGGCGGGACCGGCGCCATGGACGGCTGCCTCGACGACACTCACCTCGCGACCGTATTTCCGCCCCAGGTGTGGGGCACCATCACCCTCCATGCCCTGCCGCCCACGGAAGGCGCGGCCGCCGTACCGTAAGAAGCTGTGGCAAACCCGCATTGCGCGGCCGGTGAGATAAAACGCAGCCACGGAGCGACACAACCCCGGGAAACGCCCTCGCGCGACACTGTCGGCAGTGTCAAAGATGCAGTGCCATGAGAACGCCGGCGCACGCCTCAGCCTTTCCGGCGCCGTCGTACGGCACTGCCGCTGGGAGCACTCCGCCGCGTCTGCGGCGTTGCATTCCGCGTTCCGGCACCACGCGCGGCGTGCATCGGGCCTCTCTTTTTGCTTTCCCCCGTCCCGGCCGGCTGCCACCCGGGCACCAGATGACGCTTGCCGTTGCCGATGAGATCCGCGCGCCCCATGCGCTGCAGCGCCTCGCGCAGCAACGGCCAGTTTTCGGGATCGTGGTAGCGCAGGAAGGCCTTGTGCAGGCGGCGCA
>JBAYZB010000332.1:0-3499 GCA_041672765.1 Gammaproteobacteria bacterium
CGCGTCTATTTCGTTGCGCGCGGCCCATGCGTACAGATCCTCCTTGATGGGCTTCCATATTGCAGCCCGATCTCTGTCGGTCACCGACAGATCGGTCACCGGTTTGCCGGCATCATGGCAGAGCGCCGCCAGAAAAACGGCCAGTTGCCAGCGCGGCTCCATTTCGCGCCGCCGCGACGGAGTCTTCGCTGCATCCAATAACACCCGGTCCGCGGATTGGAGCGCCCACAGGCCGACTTCCAACGAATGCCGCAGGAGCCCGCCAGCGCCGCGATGATGATGGGACTGCGAGGCCGGCAACAGGTGTGCAAACGAGGCGAACCGTTGGATGGCAGGCAGGTAATGGCGCTCGATGATTTCCGGGGTCGCGATGGCCGTATTGGCGATGCGCTCAAGAAGTTCGCGCTGTGTCTCCAGCAACTGCTCAGGCGGCACTGCCGGGAGCCCCTTCATGAAGGGCGGATAGCGCGGAATGTCCTCGGCAGACCAGACGCTGCGAGGGGGACGGGCGAAAGATGTGGCGCGAGGAGAGGCTTTCCGCTTGAGCCAAGTCAACATGTCCGGCCTCAAAAGACCCGAATTGCCCGCCCCACGATTTGGTCTTCGCTTACCCAGCCCACCAAGGCGTACCGCGAGTCAAAGCTGTCCGGGTTGGGCGCCGCCATATAATAATGCCCAGGCGGGATCATGCCGGCAGGCCCCGGCTCCAGCGGGATGCCGGTCTTGGATGTCGGCTTGGCGCGCCCCGCGAACACGCCATCGACGTAGTAGTCCCAGTATCCATCGCCCGCGTCCACGCGCTCCACCACCGAACCGGGTTTGCCCATCATGCGCTTGAGGAACAGTGCGCCCTGTTCGTAGGGACCCTTCCCGGCGTAGCGAAACGCAGCCAATTCACCTTTCTCAGGCTTTGTTCCCTTCTGGATGACAAAGAGGGTCCCGGGCAGGGAGTCAGAGACATTGATGCTCAAAAAGAAGGACCGGCTGAAGGCTAAAAGGGCTACCATCAGCCAAAGATACACCGGCGCCTTGCGGGCAATGTGGGAATAGACCGTGTTAAGCATGACTCCTATGTTATGAAAGGAGCCATCCTCAAATTGCGATAAAAAGAAGACAGAATTGAGCTATTTCGACTACAACTCGAAGGGCAGTGCTTCGTGCGGACTCAGCACCCCCGGCCCTTCCGGCACCTCCCTATGCCCTTCCGCACCGTCCGTGGCGCAGCGCTCAGCTCATGCGGCTGTTGACATCCTCCCCCGCCTAAAGCCGGGGGATTCCTGCTGCGCTCATCCAGGCATCGAGCCTGGATGAGTCGCTTCGGTGGGTTCCTGCTTCACCGAGGGGCCTGACAGCGCCGCCTCTCCACAGGCTATCCGGGCGTGCCCCGCCCTTCTCAACAGATTCCGCGCTGCCACCGTGCCACAGCAGCAGACGCCGCATTGAATCCCCAGGACGGCTACGCCGTCCGCGCTATCCTTCCCCGCCCTGAACGGCGGGGCTTGCCGCGCACCTGGTCAGCTTTGCGCTGTCAAGCTTACTCCCTGCTCGCTCGCGGCGATGTGTTGCTCTTCTTTCGTGTCCGGGCCCCGCGTGCGCTTCTGGGGAAACTGCACGGTGGGGATCGCGAGCTTGGGCAGATTCATGCGGGAGCACTGGCTCATGACAAACTCGCGCCAGTAGGGCCATACATGGTAGCTGGCGTTCTGCTGGGCGAACGCATCGAGCGCCTCACGGCGCGGCTCGGCCTTAAGCAGGTATTCCGCCACCATCACGGCCTCGATCTGCGCCTTCACATCCGGCTCCGCAGGCGGTTCGGTTTTGCGGCTCCTGCGCTTCTTCTTCCCGTTCCCGGCGTCAGCCGGCACCACAAAACGGGTGCCCAGGTCGATGTAGACCCTGAATACGCGCTGCTTCTCGCCGTCCTCCGCAATCTCCAGGACCTCGCCCTGCATGACAACGTGCTTGAACTGGGCCTCCAGGGCATCGGCGATGTCGTACTTGGGATCGAACCCATCGGCCAGCCAGGCAGCGGAACGGCGCAGGAAGACATCCCGGATCTGCAGGCACTCAATGGCCTCCTGCAGCGGCGTTTTCATCCGGTTTTTCTCCAGGCTGCCTCTTCATACGGCTCGATGGGGTTGGAGTAGATGACCTTTAGCTGGACCTTGCGGTCCCGAGTCTCACTGCTGACCGTGCGCGGCTCGGACTGCCAGGCATCCACACCGCTCCGATCCCGGCCTGCCGCATAGCCCGCAAAATAGGAGAGCACGTTCACGATGTGCTGATTGAGGCTCACCCCTTCCTCCTCGGCCGCCTCGTCCAGCGCGCGGTGCAGGCTGCGGGGCAGGCGCAGGGTCACCCGGCCGCTATAGTCATCCGCCCGCGCCTGCGGCTCGGGCATGGCCTTGCCCTTCTCGGCGAAAATTGCCGCCGTGGTTTCAATGGTGTCGATGGCGAGTGCGTAGGCTTCCTCGGCGGTGTCCGCGTACTCCGCCACATCCGGCAATTCCTTGACGCGGGTCTCGAAACAAACCTCGCCCTCGAACTCGGCGCGCCGCACTGCAATGGTGTAGGCATGCGGATCCATCATGGCTTCTTCTCCAAAGACTTGAGTTCTGACTCGTACTGACGCAATACCCTTAGAACTTTGCCTATATAGGCCGGTTTGATCTCCGGGTTCTTGCCGTGACCGCAATTGTAGGAACCCGAGAAAAAACCAGGTAATCTGTGGTGTACATAGACCTTGTGGCCTGCTCGGTTTCCATCCCGGACCTCAAACCCAAGCCGCGCCAGGAGCGCGGCAAGCTCGGCACATCGGATCGAGGCCCTTGCGGCCTCCAGAGCGTGAACAACGTCTTCGTAGATCATCCTAGCACACTTGTGACACCGTAGGTAGTGTCATTCCATGAATTTTTACCGCATTGAGCTTACCATAAATAGGTCAATTCCCGCGCTCCTCGCGGTACTCGATTCCGCGCCGGCATATGGCTCGCAGCCGGCGGGGTCGGCTGTTTCCGACATCGGACGATGATGCCGTGCGCGGCCTCACGCGCCGCGGCCGCGTCCGATTTCTCGCACCCGAAAGCCGTAGAACAGCCACCTGCCCCTCGGACATAAGCGGATAAGGATACACACAGCCCGCCGTGCGATCACTTGTTAGCCGTTTTAAAAATCGAATGCTCGTAGCACGTCCGCCGGTAGCCTCCGGACTCCTCTCCTACTGGAAATCCGCAGGTCGCTTGGCTCATGCACCCGGGCTCGTCGCACAGCTCTTCAAAACCCGCTACGGATTTGCAGTTCGAGCATCCGGTAATCGTGTCGCTTTCGTCGAACGGGTTAGGTGCGTTGACATCCTCCCCCGCCTAAAGCCGGGGGATTCCTACGGCGCTCACCCCGGCATCGAGCCTGGATGAGTCGCTTCGGTGGGTTCCTGCTTCACCGAGGGGCCTGACAGCGCCGCCTCTCCACAGGCTATCCGGGCGTGCCCCGCCCTTCTCAA
>JBAYZB010000333.1:0-3473 GCA_041672765.1 Gammaproteobacteria bacterium
CCGTCGCGTCGTCTTGCTGTATTTCTCGAACCCGGCGCCCATGCTCAGTTGTTTCATTATTCTCGTTCCCGACCTGATTTACCTGAACAGGGGATCAGATCGGGGACTTTTGCAGAAGTTCCTTAACAAAGCCTTCTTAATCTTTGCGTTAAAACGCCGAGACGGTATCTGCAACTGACGACACGCCCTAGATGGCCTGACGCGCAAGCAGACTCTCGATTTCCGTTATGCGCAGCAAATGTTGCGCATAGGTTGTTTCGAGTGCGGCAACGGTTTCCGCATGGGTGATATGCGGCAGGGTGTCGCGGATCTGCTGGGCCGTGCAGCAGCAGCGATGCGCCAGAAATTCCAAACGCTTGCGGGGATCGGGAAACGTCAGTGCCTTGTCCAGTTCCCGGGACGGATAACGTAATTCATGCGCTCCAGCGGCCGCAAGGAGCAGGCCCGAGTGCCGCAGTGCGGCGTCGTGCAGCGCGCGCAAGGTGCCCGCAACGGATTCCGGCATGCCGTCTTCGAGATATGCTCCCGCGATTTCCGCCAGATCCCGTTCGGCGGTCGCCAGGGCGGCAAGCAGTTGGGCGGTTTCCGCGGCGGAGAGCGGCGCGTCGTCGCTGCGGTCCGTGTCCCATTCATGGGCATAGCAGGGCGGGGAGCTGTAACCGCCTTGGGTGGGGGCGTTGCGTCGGTTCGGACGTTCCTTTTCCATAGCCTTTCCTATCCGTTGGACTGGTCCGCCAGTGCTTCCAGGGTTTCCGCCGCGATTTCGCGCACCTCCGCGTTCGGGTCTTCGAGGCAGGCGCGGGCATACGGCACGGCCTGGGGGTTCCCGGTCAATGCCAGGTAGTGACAGGCGTCGGCGCGAACCCGCGCTTCCGCATGACGCGTCAATTCGCCCAGGGCATGCACGAAATCCTCACCGAGCGCGCCGGTATCCTGGAGTCCCTCCAGCACGGCGCCAACCCCCAGGCGCACGTGCATGCCGGTTTGGGGATTTCCAAGCAGGCGGGCCAGGGCGCGGGTCCGCTCCGGCCGGTCCAGGATCAACTGCTCCACCTTCTGGCGGCGGCCGTCGGCGAGCAGCCGGTCGAAGTAGGCGGCCATGCCGGCCGTGTCATGCACGCGCTCGCTCCATTGGCGCAGTTCGGCCAGGGAGAGCGCGCCGTCCAATTCGAAAGGGCCCAGGCGTACCCAGGGCACGGAACGCACGCCCAGTGCCTCTGCGTATTCCGGCTGTGCCGCCACGTTGACGGCTTCGAGCCGGCCGATGCGGCCTTCCTTGAGCAATCGGCCCAGGCCTTCCAGCACCGTTGGGCAGTGCGGACAGCCGGGGGCCATCAACAACAAGGCGTTCGGTGGCGAATCGCTGTTCTCGGAATTCATAAGATATGATTTTATGTGGTTTTTCCGAAACGTGTCGGTCGGATGCGCCAACTCCGGGCGCCGGTCTCCGACATATTGCGCCGCTTGCGTCCGGGCGGCAAGCCAGACCCGCGTGGGGCTGGCTACCGCCGGTCGAATACGGCGAGGCACTGGCCGGCAGCGGCGGGGGCATGGGCATCGTAGTACAGGGAGGTGAGCTGCATGTTGGCGGGCGGATTCAGTTCGGGGCCGGTCACCAGCGGATCGAACTCCGCGCCGCCCAGCAGCAGGTGAACGAGCGTCAGATACAGACGGTCCAGTGCCTGCGCCGCAAGCAGGGTGTGCAGGACCTCGGGGCCGGCGATGGAGTAGACGCTGCGGAATCCCAGGTCTTCCAGGGCCTGCATCAGCAGCCGGCCGTCCGCGCGCGCGTCCTGTCCGGCGCGCAGGATCTTCATGCCTTGCCGCTCCAGGGCGTGGACTCGCTTCTCGTCCGCAGTCGTGCCCGTGACGACATAGAGGGGCCTGTCCTGCCGGCGCAGGGACGGGGGGGAGAGGAACGTCGAGGCTTGCGCTCAGGACGGCGACCGCCGGTTGCGGGCTCAGGCCATGGGCCGCGCGCCAGCGGAACAGGTCGGCATGCTCGGGCGCGTCGCTCAGCGGCAGGGTGGACTGGGCGGCGCCCTTGGCGAGGTCGCGGAAGTAGCGGCCGCTGGTAATCACCAGGTCCGCCTGGGCCGCCAACTCCTGGAACAGGCGCCAGTCCCGTTTGTTGGCGACAGCCTTGGGGATGCGGTGGATGCCGCGTGTCGGGTCGGGCAGGGCGATGCGGCCGTCCAGACTGGCGGCAAAGTCGGTGTACAGCAGCGGCTTGCTCCGGGTGCCGCGAAGATGAAGTTTGTGGGCCAGATAGAGCCCCTGCAGGGGCAGTGCTTCACAAGGAGGCGGAAACAGCCGAAGTACGGGCTTCTCCACTGGCCGGCGACTCCTTCGGTCCCGTATCCCAGGGGATGCAAGACGATTTATTCCGCTTCTTCCTTCGGCTTGTATTGGGCCACGATTGCCTGCTGGATGTTGCCGGGAACCTGCTCGTAGTGGCTGAACTCGATGGTGTACGAGCCCTGGCCGCCGGTGAAGGCCTTGAGCTGGGACTGGTATTGAGTCAGTTCGCTCAGGGGGGCTTGGCCGGTGATGGCGATCATGCCGTTGGGCAGGGTGCGTGTTCCGCTGATCCGGCCGCGTTTCCCGGAGATGTCCCCCGCGATGGTGCCCATGCTGGCT
Organism: Gammaproteobacteria bacterium; assembly: GCA_041672765.1. Classification (GTDB taxonomy): domain Bacteria; phylum Pseudomonadota; class Gammaproteobacteria; order JBAYZB01; family JBAYZB01; genus JBAYZB01. The sequence goes on from JBAYZB010000333.1 coordinate 2,641, forward strand.
TCAGGGGCGATCACCTCGATGTTGACGATGGGTTCCAGGACTGTCGGCTTGGCCTTGAGCACGGCATCCTGAAAGGCCCTGCGGCCGGCGATGATGAAGGCGATTTCCTTCGAATCCACCGGGTGGTACTTCCCGTCATAGACGATCACCCGCACATCCTGCATCGGGTAGCCCGCAATGGCTCCGGAGGCGAGTACCTGCCGAATCCCCTTTTCCACGGCGGGGATGAACTGGCTGGGAATCGCGCCGCCGGTGATCTCGTCCACGAATTCAAAGCCCGCGCCACGCTCCAGCGGTTCCACGCGCAGGAACACCTCGCCGAACTGGCCGGCGCCGCCGGTCTGCTTCTTGTGGCGGTAATGGCCCTCGGCCTTGGCCATGATGGTTTCCCGGTAGGCGATCTTCGGCGGCTGGGTATCCACCTCCACGTGATAGCGTTGCCGCATCTTCTCCAGCGCTACTCGCAGATGCAGGTCGCCCAGGCCGTAGATCACGGTCTCGTTGGTGACGGTGTTGCGCTCCACCACGAAGCACGGGTCCTCGGCCTGCAGCTTCAGCAGCGCGTCGGAGAGCTTCTGCTCGTCGCCCCGGCTCTTGGCGTGAACCGCCAGCGCGAACATAGGGGTTGGGAGCTTGAGTGGGCGCAGATGTATGTGATCATCATCGTGTGAATCGTGCAGCACCGCGTCGTAGTGGATCTCCTCCACTTTGGCCACCGCGCAGATATCACCGGGAATGCCCTTGTCGAGTTCGATGTAGTCCTTGCCCTGGGGCTTGAGAAGATGGGCGACCCTGAAAGGCTTGCGGCCGTCATCGATGAACAACTGGCTGTC
>JBAYZB010000334.1:0-3463 GCA_041672765.1 Gammaproteobacteria bacterium
ATAACCAAGGACTGCGGGAACCGGCGGTTTCCAAACGCTCCTCGTTTGCTTCCTCTCTTCCTGGAAGGAGCGGCGCTGGGGAAAAAGGGCTGCGAAACGAGCCCCACGGCAGGTAACGTAGAGTTATTCGAGTCTGTTCTTACTGCAATGCCGGAACCGCCGCCACGACCTCGCGGGTCAATCGGCATCGACCGGCGCCCTGTCATCCGGCGCCTGTGCAGGACGGCCCACCGCCCGCCTGGCCGCCTGCCGCCGATGTTCGTCGAAGGCGCGCGCCACCTCGGTGCGCAACTCATCATCTTCCCAAGGCTTGGTCAGGAACTTGTAGATGGCGCCCCGGTTGACCGCATTGGTCACCACGCGCAGGTCCGTATAGCCACTCAACACGATGCGCACCACGTCCGGATACATTTCCTTGACCCGGCTCAGGAACTCGATGCCGCTCATCTCGGCCATGCGCTGATCCGAGATGATCACCTGCACATCGTGGGTGGCCAACAGATCGAAGGCCTCGAAGGGGGAGTTCGTGACCAGGATACGGTACCCTTCGGTGCGAAGCACGCGGGCGAGGGCGCGCGTGATGTTCGGCTCGTCGTCCAGCAGCAGCAGGGTCGGACGATCGGCCGTATCCTCCACGCAGGTCAGTCGATGGTCCGCTCGCAACAGGTTCTCGACCTGCTCCGCCGGCAACGGCTCGCTGAAATAATAACCCTGCATCTCCTCGCAGCCGTTGCGCCGCAGGAAGCTGAGCTGCGCGGCTGTCTCCACCCCCTCCGCAATAACCCGCAGACGCATGCTCCGCGCCATGGCGATGATCGTCAGCGCGATACTCGCTGCCGTCGGATTGCTGGTGATATCGCGCACGAATGACTGATCGATCTTCAACTTGTCGAACGGGTAGCGGCTGAGCGAGGCCAGGCTCGAGTACCCGGTGCCGAAATCGTCGATGGAGAGCAGCACGCCCAGTTCCTTGAGCTGCCGGAGCCGCTCCGCAGAGGCATCCTGCCGATCCATCACCGCGCTCTCGGTAAGCTCCAGCTCCAGATAGTGCGCTTCCAACCCGGTTTCGCGCAGAACGTTGGCCACCGTCGCCACGATATCGGGGTGCTCCAATTGGAGCGGCGAGAGATTGACGGCCATGGGGACCTCGGGCAGACCCGCCTCGTGCCAAGCCTTGGCCACCCTGCACGCCTGCCGCAGCACCCGTTCGCCCAACGCGTGAACAAGCCCTGTCTCCTCCGCCAGCGAGATGAACTGGTCGGGCATCATCAGGCCCGATTCGGGGTGTTGCCAGCGCACCAGCGCCTCCACCCCGCTGATCTGTCCCGTGCGTAGATCCGCCTGCAACTGGAAATGCAACACCAGCTCATCATGCTCCAGCGCACGCCGCAGTTGGCTGCCCATGACCAGCCGTTCCACCATGCGGGCGTTGAGTTCGGCCGTGTAGAACTGCATGTTGTTGCGCCCCGACTCCTTGGCCCGGTACATGGCGGCATCCGCATTGCGCAACAGCACCATGGGGTCCTCGCCATCGCGCGGGAACATGCTGGCCCCCAAGCTGACCGTGGGCCGCAGTTCCTGGCCCTGGATGTTCACGGTTTCGCATACCGTTTCCAGAACGCGCTGCGCCACCCGCGAAACGTCCTCCGGCCGGCCGATGTCCGGCAGCACCATGACGAACTCGTCGCCGCCGTAGCGGGCGACCGTGTCCCCTTCCCGCACGCATTCCAGCAAGCGCTTCGCGATGGTCACGAGCAGGCTGTCTCCGGCATCATGGCCGAGGCCGTCATTGACCACCTTGAACTGATCGATGTCGAGGAACAGCACACCAACCATGCAATCGTGGCGGCGCGCATAGGCGATTGCCTGCCGCAGGCGGTCGTGCATCAGGTTACGGTTGGGCAGTTTCGTCAGTTCGTCGTGATAGGCCTGGTACGCGAGTTGCTCCGCATGGCGTTTGTGCTCCGTAACGTCGTTGATGATGCCGACGAAATGCGTCACGGCACCCGACGCGTCCCGCACCGGAGCGACGGACAATTCGTTCCAGAACGGCACCCCATCCTTGCGATAGTTGCGCAGCAGCGCCACGCCGGTCCGCCCCTGCCGGATGGCAGCCCGAATTTGCTCCAGGCCAAGCTGCGCAACGTCTTCTCCCAGAAGGAAACGCGGCGAGCGCCCCACCACCTCTTCAATGCCATAACCGGTGATATCCGTGAACGCAGGATTCACGTAGATAATCGGATTGTCTGCCTGCCTGGCGTCCGTGATGATCACGCCGTTGCGCGCAACCTCGATCGCGCGGTTGCGCAACTGCAGCATCATCTCCGCCTCGAGCCGTGCCTCGCGCATGCGCAACGACTGGATGCCGAACGACAAATCCGCCGCCACCTCTTCCAGCAGCTCCACCTCCGCGTCGTCGTAGGCGTTGGCCACGTCGGAATAGACGGCAAGCACGCCGATCACTGCGGACTGCTCGTCCCGCAACGGGAGCGCGAGTACCGATCGGTAGCCGCGCGCTTGCGCCGCCTCGCGCCACGGCGCAAATCGCGGATCGGTGGCGATGTCGCGCGAAACGTATGGCACCCCGGTACGGATGGCCAGGCCGACCGGCCCGCGGCCATGCACGCTTTCCGCGGAGGTCTCCACCTTCACCAGGCTCAGATACCCCGCTTCATAGCCCGCCGATGCTGCCGGCGTGACGCTGGAATCCGCCGCGACAAACCCGATCCAGGCGAAGCGGTATTCGCCCACCTCGACGAGATTGCGGCAGATACTATCGAGCAGTTCCTGCTCGTTCTGGGCGTTCACCAGCGCGCTGCTGCACTCGCGCTGCACCTTGTAAGTGCGGTTGAGCCGGTTCAGCCGTATCTCGTCCTCTTTGCGCTGGGTGATGTCATGCAGCAGAACGAGGGAGCAGGCCTGTCCATCCCAATTGACCGCGGCAACCCGCTTTTCCGCGATACGCACGCCGCCTCCAGAATGGATCAGCTCCACTTCGTCGCCCCCATGCACGTCCGTCAGAAACTTGTCGATGGGAGCCCCTATGACTTCTGCCTCGTCCCGCCCCAGCAACTGCCGCGCGGCAGGATTTGCATAGCGGATCAGACCGTCTTCACCGACGATCAGAATGCCGGTCGTCTCCGCCTCCACCAGCGTCCGGTACTTCTCTTCCGATTCCCGCAACGCGCGCTCTACGCGCTCGATGTCCCGCAGATCCACGAAGGTGCAGATGAAACCGATGACATCGCCGGTAAACTCACGAATGGCCGCCGCGTTCACGTGAACCGGGATGGCGGTTCCATCAGCAGCTTGACCGCGCATCTCCCCTGTCCATTTACCGTGCCGCTTCAACTGCCCGATGAGGTGTGCGCCGGAGTCCGCCGCGTTTCCCTCGGCGCTCCACAAAAGGGTGAGCCGTTGACCCTGCAAGGCGTCTTGCGCATAACCGAACAGTGCACAGAAG
>JBAYZB010000335.1:0-3461 GCA_041672765.1 Gammaproteobacteria bacterium
ATCTGGAGGAAAGGCGCAAGCATGCTCACCATCAGTGCCCAGGCCAGCCACCGGGAAAAAACTCCGTGTCTCCGTTCCATCGCGATTCCCACTGTCCGGTTTCCACGTGTCGTCCGAAGCCTGCACTATGTCAGCGCATGAGCACACGCTTCACCCCACGCAAGCGCCTCGCCGCCGTACCTTCCACCGGCCACTGCGTCCCTGCCACCATCCCTTTTCCGCGCAGCGTGACCTGTATCTAGTGGATCAAACCTTGGTTTTGATAGACTTGAATCGCCGCGACCGCAAGGATTCCTTGTTACGCTTTTTGACACGAGAGGGTCAGGGCTTGTTTCACGGACAACGATGCCGAGCAAAAAAATATCCATGGTCTTTCGGCAACCTCCTTTTCGCTGCAGTCGGATCCCTGCTCATCGCCGCCATCGCCCATGCCGACACATCGCCCTGGCTGCTGGTCGATACCGCCGCGCGTAGCCTTTCCGTCATCCAGGACGGAGTCATCCGCGAACAATTTAACAACATCGCCTACGGCAGCGGCGGCGTCGCCGACGTGCGGCTGCGCGGCGAGCGCAAGACGCCCCGCGGCGAGTTCCGCATCGCGTGGGTGAATGAGAAAAGTCCCTTCCGGCTGTTCTTCGGCTTCGACTATCCCAACATCGATTACTCGAAGAAGGCGCTGCAATCCGGCCGCATCGACTGGGATACCTACGTCGATATCCTGCTGGCGTCCGCGCGCCAGCGCGTCCCGCCGCAAGACACCATCCTGGGAGGCCACATCGGCATACACGGCCTCGGGCGCGCCAACCCCGACATACATCAGGAGTTCAACTGGACCGAGGGCTGCATCGCCCTCACCAACGAGCAGATCGAGCGTCTGTCGCATTGGGTTCGGATCGGAACGCGGGTCGTCATCCACTGAAGCCGCGCCGACACGCCTGCCCATGGGAGCCCGCCAAGACGAAGCGGCAAACCTGTTTCGTCACTGTGAAACCGCTCACACATCGATTGTGATTGCCCGCGCGGATAGCTCTGCTTTTCTCGACTAGACTTCAGGCATCAACGAACAACAAGAGGGACCGTCCATGGTGAGGTTGATTCTGTTTCTGTCGGTTATCGCGTTCTATTTCAATACTCCCGACACCTTGAGCAACGCCGTTGGCCAGCTCGGCATCTACAAGGACTACGCATTTTCCTTTTTGATCGCCCTGCTCTTGACGCCCAGCGTCACCCCCTGGTTCGAATAGGGCCATCACCGATCGCGACAGGGGAAGGGAGAACGCTCTCTCCCTTCCCCACACAGGCTCGCCAACGCTGTTGCCCTAGGACTTGACCGGCTCTCCCAGCACCACGTGCAGCAGCGCCCTGACCTTCTCAAGCTCCGCACTGACCTCCAGGTACTCGTACAACAGCAGACCTTCCGACAGCAGCAGAACCACGAGCAACAGCGCGAGTATTTTTGGTTTCATGCCGAGTCTCCCTGCCCATCCGCAGCGCAGTCATCACTCCGCCCGGGCATCCTTCCTTTCACATGAAGTCGCCCGCAGCATATGCATTACGGGCGCTTCACATTCCCTGCACCGGTCTGGACAGCCAGTGCAACCTGACCGCCCAAGGGACCTCATCCCGTTTCAGGCAACTATATCCGCCTACGGTTGCTCCACATCCTTTTCCATGCGCTCCTGGCGCACGTCGCCTTCCCGGCTCACATCCCCGCCGCTCCCCTGCTCGAAGGCAGCGAAATCCGGCTGCTCGGGATAACTTTCGTCATCGAAATCTTTCAGATCCGCCAGGCGGTCCTTGCTGATGTCCGCCTTCAGCGGCTCATCCGCGCTACCTCCGAACTGGATTCGATCCCATGGTACCGCCACCAGCTTTCCGCCGATTCCCAGGGTCTCGCCGTAGGAGAGAACGACATAGGAAACGGAACCGTCACGATTCAGGACCACATCGTGAATCTCGCCGAGATCCTCACCCTGCGCATCCAGTACCTGTCTGCCCACAAAATCGGTCGTCTTGATGATCCGGCTCTGATCGGACTCTCCGGCAGCCTGTTCGTTCGCGTCGGCGCCCGCGGCGCCTTCCTCCGTGATCCCCGCATCGCCACCCCGTTCGGCCTGTGCCAAATAGAGCAGACTGCCATCCTCCTGGCTCCCATACGGCTCCATGGACTGCGGTGCGGTCGCGGCGAATCCCAATCCGAATACCGTCATCAGTGCCAACACAAGTGGTGCTCTGCTCTTCATATCCGCCTCCTCCTGATCGGAACGGCAATTGTCGTGACTTACGTTCACAAACCAGGATTGGCAATATGCGTGCCAGAGACCAATCTCGCTTGCCTACAAGGGGTTTCACTCTTCTGCTTTGAGAGGAATGTCGTCAAGTTCGCACAGGCCCGTCTCCCGCAAAGCACAAGCTGTGGAACTTAATGGATTTCGGCATGTCTCCTTGCGCCAACACTCCATTTGCCGCAACACATACGCGCCTTTGCCGAACTCGGCGCGATGCCGGGTTGTCTTAATGCCGTACAAGAGGGAAACAGCTCCCTGGCCTCCCGCCCATCAGGAATTTCCGCTCCCTGATGGGCGGGCCGTCATTCCCTGACCAACCTCTCTCCATTCCAGCCTCCATGCCTGCGCGATTCCCTTCGCGCCCAATCCGTACCCCTGGCGAGCGCCGCACCACCGCCGTCTATACCGGCGGCGGCCTGCGCCCCAGGACCAAAAACACGATGAACAGGATAACGAACAAGATAAAGAGTACCTGCGCAATCCACGCCGCCGTGCCCGCTACGCCCGAAAAGCCAAGCAGTGCCGCCAGGACCGCGATGACAAGGAAAACTATAGACCAAGTTAGCAATGCCGACCTCCATGCCGCTGCACCGAATGCCACCCTCACTCCGTGCGTCCGCAAAGCCGATCCTTCCGGCACACCCCGTCCTGCCATACGCCCTAACCCCACACCTGCCGCAGAGGCCTTGGTACGCGCCGTGATTAGATTGTTATAGATCAGCCGGACCGCTTCAGGCGGACCCCATGACACTATCGTGACGAACATCACGCTATGGACGCTTTCCCCGCGAGGCCTCCGGGGCTGCCCTGGAATCCGGCCAAGCCCGACGCCGGATGACTGCCGCCCGGCTCATTCCGATAAACCAGCGTCCATACAAACGGTTGCCGGAAGAGCCATTCAGCCGCTTCACCGCGATCTAGAATAAACACATGCGTAGCGTCAGCCGTCTTCCTGTGCTGCAAACCGTGTTTGGCATATACAGCACATGGAGAAACCGTTCTCGTAGCATCGATGCACGTTGGTAGCAATGCCGTCGCGGCCCGTGGCGGCGACTCCCGTTGGGTGCGTGACGGTCACGGAGACTTGCCCTGCGGCCGAACGAATGTCGCCCCCTTCCATCGGCGATTTCGCGTCCTTCCATAAGGTACTTCTGACCGAGACGATGCAGGCGC
>JBAYZB010000336.1:0-3440 GCA_041672765.1 Gammaproteobacteria bacterium
AGGACGATACCGGCGCCGATGAGTGAAATGAGGCTGCTGATGCTGGCGAGCCGGGTGCGCCGCCCGAAATAGCGTCCGCGTTTACGCGCCGGCACGAGATCGCCCATCAGGCTGCTCCACAGCGGCGTGGAGAGGTTGGTGGCGCCGTAGTACAGCGCGATGCAGGCGATCAGCAGCGTGACGGCGTGCTCGGGGAAGAAGTACGGCAGCCAGATGATGGGAAACCAGGTGAACGCCTGCAGCAGCGCGCCGGTGACGATGATGGGCTTGCGCCGTCCGATGCGTCGCGCCAGCCAGGCGGAGAGGAGCTGCGCCAGGGAGCCGATGAGGGGCGGAAACGCCGCCAGCACGGCGATCTGCGCGGTGGTGGCCTTGAGGAACAGCGCGTAGGCCGAAAAGTAGGATTCGCCCGTGCCGGTCATGACGGCGTAGGCCACGCCGTCGCGGACGGAACGCCGTAGCGATTGTCCCACCCGAGGGTCTTTCGAATAGTAGAACTGGTTCGACATCAGGGCGTGTACGCCGCACGCGTCATTGCCCTTGTGCAGGGCGCGTTGTCCGACGTCCGTAACCGGGGCGCACGGCCACATCCGTGGTGTGCTTGGGAGCAGGCGTACGCCCGAAAAACCTGGCTGCGCCGGTATCGGCAGCCCGTCAGGCGGGCGCAGTCGCGCCGCTGGGACGCGCTGCACCGGAGAAGACGTGAAGCGATACGGGGTGGCCCGGTTTGGGTTTGCTGTTCTTTCCAATTCGTACCGCCAGGCGCGAGACCGTGCTGAGTATCTTTATGGTTCGAACAGCGCCAAGTGCAGGCTAGGTGCTGGCCATAACAGCGTCAAGCCGCACTTTGCGAATCTGCGCAGCGCATCACAGGAGTGGTCGGATGCCCCTGCGACCATGGCGGCCGGGGCAGGCGGTGGTGTCTTCGCGCAACGCCCTGTGGGAGCGGCACCACTGCTACCGCAATGATCACGGTTTGCCAACGGCTTCTCAGATGCGGGGGCGCTTCCCTGTTCGGACGACAACGAGTACGCTTGGCACGCCGTAATCGGTACCCACGACACAAGTCATAACGACCACCTTCCATCCTGCCGATGAACATACCCCTCGCTGTCCTGCTGGCGGTTTTCGCATTGATCGCCGTGCGCAAGATCGGCCGGGTGCGGCTGCCCATCTGGCAGATCATGGCCGGCGGCGCGGCGGCCGTGCTGCTGACGGGGCAGATTTCGCCGGGGGCGGCGGTGCGGGCGATCCAGCCGGATGTGATGCTGTTCCTGTTCGGAGTGTTCGTCGTCGGGCGCGCGCTGGAGGCGAGCGGGTACCTGTTCGAGATCGCGCACCGGGTTTTCTGTCGCACACGCTCGACCGACGCGCTGGTCCTGTTCGTGCTGTTCGGAGTGGGATTCGCCTCGGCCCTGCTGATGAACGACACGTTGGCGGTGGTGGGTACGCCGCTCATGCTGTTGCTCGCCCGGGAGCACAGGATGCGGCCGAAGGTGCTGCTCATGGCCCTGGCGATCGCGGTGACCACGGGCAGCGTCATGAGTCCCATCGGCAATCCGCAGAATCTGCTGATCGCCATCGGGGGCGAAATCGGGAATCCGTTCGTCACCTTCCTGCGTTATCTGTTTGTTCCCACCGTCATCAACCTGTTCGTCGCCTTCTGGGTTCTGAAGTTTTTCTACCGGGATGACTTTCACGCGGAGGCGCTCGTCCATCAGAAAGTCGAATTGCGCGACCCGCGGCTCGCCGCCCTCGCCAGGATCGCGCTGCTGGTACTGATTGCGCTGATAGGGGTGAAGATCGCCCTCGTGATTCTCGGCATACCGCTGGACTTCCGCCTCACCTACATCGCCCTTGCCGCGGCCCTGCCCATACTGCTGTTCAGCCCGCGGCGCTTCGAGATCGTGCGCCAGATCGACTGGCACACCCTGATCTTTTTCGCGGCGATGTTCGTTCTGATGGAGGCGGTATGGGACTCGGGGGTGTTCCAGGCGCTGCTCGCGCGACTCGATGTGCCCATCACGTCCGTGCCGCTGGTTCTGGCAATCAGCGTGCTGCTGAGCCAGTTGATATCCAATGTGCCCATGGTGGCCCTGTATCTGCCGATGCTGCTGGAGGCGGGCGGCGGCACGCCGGAGCTGATGGCGCTCGCGGCGGGCAGCACCATTGCCGGCAACCTGTTCATCCTGGGCGCGGCGAGCACGGTGATCATCATCCAGAACGCTGAGCGGCGCGCGGGGGCAACCATCACGTTCCTGGAGTTCGCGCGCGTCGGTGTGCCGCTGACATCGCTGAACGTGCTGGTCTATTGGGCGTGGCTGACGTGCTGTTGAAGCGCTGTCCCGACCGGGACGCGCAGCGCGGCAACCGCGCAGCGCGGCGCAGGCAGCGATTTTTTGGAACCGGTCGGTGGTTCTCGGCTATGCTCCGGCCATACTGAAGCGCGCCGGCCGCTGGTTTCGACACAACGGATTCCGATCCATGACAAAGGCTACTTCCGCTGGGATTACCGCCGAACTCCTTCACAGCCTGAGCCCCCTGCACCTCATTCCCAAGGAGACCGCCGCGAAGCTGCTGGAAACGGCGCAGGTCAAGACGCTCGGGTGCGATGACGACCTTTGCGCCTGCCTCCCCCAGACGGAATGGATGTTCTATCTGCTACGCGGCAGTGTCGAGGTGGCGACGGGCGACGGCGCCAGGCATGGCGTGCAGGAAAATACGCCTTGGGCCAGGGAACCGCTGTTGTCGCCCTTCCGCCGCGATAACTCGGTCATCGCCCGCACGCCCAGCACGATCTTGTGTATCGACCGCTCCGCCTATCTCGACGCCGTGGCATCCCATCAAGAGATTGCGTACCCCAGCGCAGAGGTGGAGGTGAGCGCGGTCGAGGGCGAGATCTTCCGGAAGATCTACCATGCCTACGAGAACAACCAGCTCGTGCTGCCCAGCATGCCCGACATCGCCTACCGGGTGAACAAGGCGGTGCAGGAATCCGGCACGATGCAGGAGATCGCCCGCATCGTCCAGGCCGACCCGCCGCTCGCGGCGCGGCTGATCCAGGTCGCCAACAGCCCGTTCTACGGCGGGCTGAGCCGGGTCAGGAACCTGCGCGATGCGGTGGTGCGCCTGGGCATCACGGCCACCCGCAACATCGTCACCAGCTTCGCGCTGCGCCAGTTGTTCCAGGCCAAATCGCCGCTGCTGCACCGGCACATCCAGGCGCTCTGGGCGCACAGCGCGCTGGTCGGCGCGCTGAGCTTCGTGCTGGCCCGCATCACGCCCGGCTTCGATCCGGACCGCGGGATGCTGGCGGGACTGGTGCACGACATCGGCGAGGTGCCCATGCTCGCCTACGCCGATATCAATTCGGCCATCGCGGCGGACTTCCCGGAGTTCGAGCGGGCCGTTGGCCGGTTGCGCGGCATGGTGGGCGCCAT
>JBAYZB010000337.1:0-3439 GCA_041672765.1 Gammaproteobacteria bacterium
CGATGTGGGTGCCGTTGATGTTCATGGTGGGGCGATCAGGGATTTGGTGGTGTTGATATTGTGTGGCTTCGCCACGGTTTTGTTTTTGATGCGGGGTCCCGCCCCCGCACGGCGGCCTACTTTCTTTGCTTGTCCAAAGAAAGTAGGCAAAGAAAGGACACCCCACGGAGCCGCCCCTGTCGGGGTGCCCTGCGCTTCTCGCCCAAAGCGGGGGTCGCCCGACGGGACTTCCTGTCCCGACGGGCGACGGCGCGCCTCCATGCGCGCCCCCTATGGGGCCTGTTCCGCTTTGGGCTGCGATGCTCGGCGGCTCCGAGGGGACCCACTCACGCCAGATGGTGTGCCAATGGGTGGCCGTTTGGTTCACAACGAATGCTGTCGATGTAGGTTGGCTACCGCCCACCGTGCAGTGCAGGCCAAGGCCCTTTTTGTCTTTGCGTTCTTAGCGTCCTTTGCGACTTTGCGTTGCAACTTCACACCCTCTGCGTCTTTGCGTTAAAAACCCTCGGAGGGGCGGGCGTTCCAAGGGGAGTCAGCCCAGCGAGCCGATGATGCTCACGTCGCGCTGTTCGGGAATCTCGTTGTAAGAGAGCACGTGCAGCCCGGGGGCGAACAGGCGCGCATAACGCGCCAGCAACGGGCGAAGCTGCGGCATCACCAGCAGCAGGGGGGGTAAATTCTGCTCCTTCATCTGATCGCGCGCCGTGGCCATGTTGACCTGCAATTGCGACAGGAGTTGCGGATCGACCGGAAAGTTGTCGAGCGCGACTTTTCCAGTCTGCTTGGCCTGGGTCAGGGCGTTGAGCAGCATATTTTCCAGCTCGGCGCTCAGGCCGAAGGCCTTCATGTCGGTTGTCTGCCCATAGATCGACGTCACGATCTGCCGCCGCAGCGTGCAGCGCACCTCCGCCGCCAGCAGGATCGGGTCTTTGGTGGTTTCCGCCGCCTCCAGCAGTGTGGTGGCGATGGGCACGATGTCCTTTAGCGATACGCTCTCGGTCAGCAGGGTGCGGAATACCTTGAGTAACTGGCTGTGGGTCAAGGCCTTTTCCAGCGCGGCCGCGAGCTTGGGGGCCTGCGCGCCAAGCCGTTCCAGCAGCGCGGGAACATCCTCGTGTTGCAGCAACTCCGGCAGGTGCGTGCTGATCGATCGGGCTAGATGGGTCGCAATGGCGCTGGGTACGTCCACCACCTGGTAGCCGAGGCCCAGCGCGTGCGCCTTGTCTTCGGGGGCGATCCAGGTCACGGCAAGCCCATAAGCGGGCTCGATGGCGGGGATGCCGTTCGGCTGTCCATAGACTTGCGGCGATGGAATCGCCATCAGCCGGTCGGCGTGGACTTCGCCTTGGGCGATGACGGCGCCCCGGAGCAGGATGGCGTATTGGGACGGCGGGAGCGCAAGGTCGTCACGCAGCCCGATGGGCGGCAACAGCAGACCCATGTGCTCGCTGATGTTCTGGCGCACGCCCTGGACGCGTTTGACCAGGGGGGCGCCCTGTGCCGGATCGATCAGGCTTGCCAGCTTGTAGCCCACCGAGACCGTAAGCGGCTCGACGAACGGCAGGCTCCCCCAGTCGAGTTCCGGGGCGGGCTGGGCCAGGAGTGCCTTCTCGACGGCCGCGGTGTCGGTATCGGGCCGTATCCCCGCGCGGCTCATCCGCCATCCGACAAATGCCAGCACGATGGCGAAACCGAGGAACGTGGCCCAGGGCATGCCCGGAATCGCGGCCAGCACCATCATCACTCCGGCCGCGCTGAAAAGCGCGTGGGGCGATGCCAGCAACTGCTTGCCCACCAGCTTTTCGAAGTCGCTGGCCTCGTTGATGCGGGTGATGATGATGGCCGCCGAGGCGGATAGCAGCAGGGCCGGTATCTGGGCCACCAGGCCGTCGCCGATGGTCAGCAATGCGTACTGGCGGAAGGAATCGCCGAAACTCAGGTCGTGCATGAGCGTGCCGATGGCGACGCCGCCGATGATGTTGATCAGCAGAATCAGAATGCCTGCGATGGCATCGCCGCGCACGAATTTGGCCGCGCCGTCCATGGCGCCGTAAAAGTCCGCCTCCATGCCGACCTCGCGGCGCCGCGCCTGCGCCTTTTCCTGGTTGATCAGGCCGGCATTGAGGTCGGCGTCGATGGCCATCTGCTTGCCCGGCAGGGCGTCCAGGGTGAAGCGGGCGGACACTTCGGAAATGCGCTCGGCACCCTTCGTGACGACGACGAAATTGATGATCGTCAGGATGACGAAGACCACCAGGCCGACCACGAAATTGCCGCCGATCACCACACTGCCGAACGCCTCGATCACCTGACCGGCGGCGTCCGTGCCCTCGTGGCCGTTCAGCAGCACCACCCGTGTGGAGGCCACGTTGAGGCCCAGCCGCAGCAGGGTGGTGACCAGGATGATGGTGGGAAATACCGAAAAATCCAGCGGCCGCCGGGCCGAGACGCTCACCAGGATCACGATCACGGCCAGCACGATGTTGAAGGTGAACATGATATCCAGCACCAGCGGCGGCAGCGGCAGGATGATCATGGCCAGGAGGGCCATCAGGACCAGGGGTATGGCGGACTGATACCGCCGCAGGTCATCGAGCAGACTGCGCAGTTTATTCATCGTGACTCGCCTGGATCAGATGCGATGGAACAGGAATGTCGTCCGGCAGCACCGGGCGCGTGGCACGCTTGCCGGACTGAAACGCTTTGAGTTGCAGCACGTAGTTCAAAACCCTGGCCACCGCCTTGTAGAGCGCGGCCGGGATCTGCTGATTGACCTGGCTGGTGTTGTAGATGGCGCGGGCGAGGGGCGGCAACGGCAGCACCTCGACGCCATGCTCCTCGGCGACCTGCCGGATGTAAAGCGCCATCTCGTCGATGCCCTTGGCCACGACGAAGGGGGCCTCGGCACGCCGTTCGTCATACTTGAGGGCGACCGCGTAATGGCGCGGGTTGACGATGACGACGTCGGCGGTGGGGACGGTCTTGCGCACGGAGCGGCGGGCGATCTGGGTTTGCAGTTGGCGGATGCGCTGGCGCACTTCCGGGCGCCCCTCCGTCGTCTTGTGTTCCTCCTTGACCTCCTGTTTGGTCATGCGCTGTTCGCGCAGGAACAGCAGCCGCTGGACCGGCACGTCGATGACGGCGAACAGCACGAACACCATGCACAGAGCCATCACGCCGCTCATCATCAGGTCGGCGCCGATCCGTAGCGCCTGATCCAGCGTCACGCCCTGCAGCCGGACATAATCTTCCACCGAGGCCCGGGTCACGTAGACGAGGACCGCGCCCATGGTCAGCGCCTTGAGCACCGTGGTTATCACCGATGCGGCGTGTTTCGCGGTCCACAGGCGGCGCAGGTTGGCGATCGGGTTGAGGCGCTTCAGCCGCGGAACCAGGTGGGATGGGTTCAAGATCCAGCCGCCCGGCACCAGGGCACCGA
>JBAYZB010000338.1:0-3422 GCA_041672765.1 Gammaproteobacteria bacterium
ACGAGCCCTTGAACAGGGTGCACGAGCCGGACAATCCGGTCGCGGACGCGCAGGGAAACGTTTTCTATCCCAACGTCAATCCGGTGGCGGAAATGGCCGACATGATGGCGGCCTCGCGCGCCTTCGAGACCAACGTCGAGGTGCTGCAGCGCGTGCGGGCGATGCAGCAGTCCATTCTGAAGCTGGGGGAGGGATAAGGCCATGCAGACCGATTTGTCCACTTCACTGCAAAAAGGCGCTTCAGGTACTCCGGACACGGTTTGGGGCGGCACTGACGCCGCCTCCGGGCTCTTTACCAAATTGCTCGTGGCTCAGATCAAGAACCAGGATCCGCTCGAACCGACCAATCCCAGCGAGTTCGTCAGCCAGTTGACGCAGCTCAGCGAGATGGAATCGCTGCAGAAGTTGACGAGCCAGGTCATCGCGAACAGCCGCCTGATCCAGGGGATGCAGGCGGTCGCACTGGGCGCGCAGATCGGTTCCCTGGTGACGGTCATGAGCGACCACGTCGTGCTCGCTGAGCAACCGGTACCTGCGCGCATCATGTTGGACAACGCCAGTTCGCAGGTGACGCTCGTATTGGCCGGGCCGGATGGAAGCGAACGGCGCGTCGCGCTGGGCGCGGGCGGCCCAGGTTCCCTCGAATATCTCATCGATCCCGTCAAGCTCGGCCTGGCACCGGGCAGCTATACGCTGCGGGTCGAAACCGACAGCGGCGAGATCCCCTTCGTCGAACTGACCGGGGAGCTCACCAAAGTCATACTGTCGGCCGCCGGGACCGTTTCCATTAATGTCGCCAACGTGGGTGATGTGCTGCCCGATGCGCTCACAGAGTTCAACGGTCGGCAGATGAGCACGACCAACTAACCAGAGAACAAGGAGTACGGCCATGAGTTTCGAAATCGCCCTGTCTGGAATCAACGCAATCAATACCTCGCTTGACACGATCAGCAACAACATCGCCAATGCCGGTACCTACGGCTACAAGTCCAGCCGTGCCAACTTCGCGTCCATATACGCGGGCGATCAGCCGATGGGTACCGAGATCAGCTCGATCACGCAGAACATCGACAAGCGTGGGCCCGTATCCAACACCGGCCGCGCCATGGACGCCATGATCCAGGGGCGCGGCTTCTTCACCACCCGCGACCATACCGGCAGCATTTTTTATACCCGGGTCGGGCTGTTCGGCGTGGACAAGGATGGCTATGTAGTTGACAGCTTCGGAAACCGCGTTCAAGGCTACGCCGCCGTCCCCGGCAGTACGGCCCTCGGCCCAATGGGCGACATGCAGGTGCCCACCGGCCAGATCGCGGCCCAGGCGAGCGACAGGCTTCAATACGTCGGGAACCTGTCGGCGGATTGGACCGCTCCCGCCGTCGCCCCGTTCGATCCCGCCGAGCCCCAGTCCTTCAACAGTTCGGTGGTGTCGGTGGTCTACGACTCCCGCGGCAGCCAGCACAGCGTGACGCAGTATTTCGTGCGTTCCAGCGTCAATCCGAATGAGGTGACGGTGTACTACACCTTCGATGGGACCATCGTGGAAAGCACGCCCGGTTCGCCCGTGAGCCACACGCTCACCTTCGGAACCGATGGCCGGCTCACTGCACCGGCTGGTCCGGTGTCGGTTTCGTTAGGTACACCGTCAGGCGCGGACCCGTTGGCCATCAATATCGACTATGCCGGCACCACCCAGTTCGCGGGCGAGGCGACAACCTCCCGGAACACCGCCAACGGTTATCCCGCCGGCGTGCATACCGGTATCCGGATCGAATCGGACGGGGCGATTTTGGCCGAATACAGCAATGGCCAGAGACAACAGATAGGTACGGTGGCGCTGGCCATATTCCCCAATGAAGGCGCGCTGCAACCGGTGAGCGACACCAGTTGGATAAGCACCAACGCTTCGGGCAATCCGCTCTATTTCGCTCCGGGCAGCGGCATCGTGGGCACGCTGACCGTGGGCGTGCTGGAGCAATCCAACGTGGATATCGCCACCGAATTGGTGGACCTGATGTTCGCCCAACGTAATTACCAGGCCAACACCAAGGTGATTCAGACGGCGGACAAGGTGATCCAGTCGCTGATGCAGGCGGTGTAAGGGCGCGCTCATGGATAAGCTGATTTTCACCGCCATGAGCGGGGCCGAGCGCGCCTGGCACGCCCAGCAGGTCCACGCCAACAACCTGGCGAATCTCGAAACGCCCGGTTTTCGCGCCGATCTCGAATTGGCTGTCGGGTACGAGGTGCCGGGATATGGATACGACGCGCGGTACATGAGCCGCTTGCAGGCCAATACGTTCGCCACGCGCGAAGGCGCGTTGCAGGCAACGGGCCGCGACCTGGACGTCGCCATCGTGGGGGAGGGCTACTTTGCCGTGCAATGGCTGGATGGCGAAGCCTATACCCGCGCCGGTGCCATGACCCTGGATGCGGAGGGGATGCTGCTCATCAACGGTCATCCCGTATTGGGCGATGCGGGACCGATCGTGCTGCCCCAGTTCGTCAGCCTGAGTATCGGCCAGGATGGCGTGATCCTGATCCAGGCGCCTGGTCAGGAAGACCTGCAGCCCGTTGATCGGTTCAAGCTCGTCAATGCCGAAGCGGGCCGATTGACCAAGAACGAGGCCGGCCTGATCGTCACCCGGGACGGCGTGCCGTTGGCGGCGGATGAGACGGTGCGGGTGCGCAGCGGGTACCTCGAGGGCAGCAACGTCTCGGCCATCGAGGAGATGATCGCGACCATGCACTTGAACCGCGAATTCGAACTTCAGATGAAACTCTTCTCGGCGGCCGACACGATGGTGGAGGCGGGCAATCGCCTGCTCCGCGGCTAGCCGCCGCAGATTCGACAAGGGAAGGAGAAGCCATGAATCCAGCAATGCGGATCAGCATGACCGGGGTGCAGGCCCAGGACTCCAAGCTGCAGGCCATCGCGAACAATCTCGCAAACGTGAATACGGTCGGCTTCAAGCGCGACCGCGTGATTTACGAGGACCTGTTCTACGAGATCGGGCGCCAGCCGGGGGCACAGCTCGACGACAACACCATCTCGCCGTCCGGCATCCAGCTCGGCCACGGCACCCGGCTGGTGGGCACGCAGAAGGTGTTCACCACGGGCGGGCTCCAGACCACCGGCCAGTCGCTCGATATCGCCATCATCGGACAAGGCTTTCTGCAGGTGGAGTTGCCGGATGGAACGATCGCGTATACGCGGGCCGGGCAGCTCCAGCTCAACGCCGATGGGCGGCTGGTCACCCCCCAGGGCCTGCCGATTCGCCCCGAGATCACCGTGCCGCCCGAGGCCACCGACATCACCATCGGGGAGAACGGGCTGGTGACGGCGACGATCGCCGGCGCGGTCACGCCGACCGAACTCGGGCAGATCACGCTGGCCCACTTCGTCAACCCGACGGGGCTGC
>JBAYZB010000339.1:0-3421 GCA_041672765.1 Gammaproteobacteria bacterium
TACCGGCCGCACCCCGGAGCAGATCGCCCTGGTGGAGGCCTATGCCCGGGCACAGGGCCTGTTCCGCGAGCCGGGCGCACCGGATGCCGTGTACAGCGACCTGCTGGAACTCGACATGTCCACGGTGGAACCGAGCCTCGCCGGCCCCAGGCGCCCGCAGGACCGCGTGCCGCTGCGCCTGACCAGGCAGTCGCTGGAAGAAGGGCTGCGGGCCATAGGCGGCATACATGCTGATCCAGCCGGCCGGCCCAGGGCCAAGGTGAACCTGAACGGCGTGCCGCATGAGATCAATGATGGCGCGGTGGTGATCGCCGCCATCACCAGTTGCACCAACACCTCCAACCCGGCGGTGCTGATCGCCGGCGGCCTGCTGGCCAAGAAGGCCGTCGCCCGCGGCCTGCGCAGCAAGCCCTGGGTGAAGACCAGCCTGGCGCCAGGCTCCCGCGTCGTGACCGAATACCTGCGTGCCGCCGGGCTGCTGCCGCACCTGGAGGCCCTGGGCTTTCACGTGGTGGGCTATGGCTGCACCACCTGCATCGGCAACTCCGGGCCGCTGCCCGAGACCGTGAGCCGGGCAATCCACGACCACGACTTGGCGGTCTGCGCCGTGCTCTCCGGCAACCGCAATTTCGAGGGCCGCATCCATCCCGAGGTGAAGATGAACTACCTCGCCTCGCCGCCGCTGGTGGTGGCCTACGCCCTCGCCGGCCGCATGGACATCGATCTGGCCAGCGAACCCCTCGGCACCGACGCCAACGGCGCGCCGGTCTGGCTGCGCGACATCTGGCCGAGCCGGCAGGAGGTCAACGATACGCTGGCGGCCTCGATCCACGCCGACATGTTCCGGCGCTGCTACGGCGACCTGTACCAGGGCGATCGCCAGTGGAACGAATTACCCGCCCCCACCGGCGCGCTCTACGCCTGGGACGAAGACTCGACCTACGTGAAGCACCCGCCCTATTTCGCCGGCATACAGGCCACGCCCGCGCCGGTGCGGGACATCCACGGCGCGCGGGTGCTGGCCGTGCTGGGCGACAGCGTCACCACCGACCACATCTCACCCGCCGGCGCCATCAAGCCCAACAGCCCCGCCGGCCGGTACCTGCTGGAGCACGGTGTCGCCGTGGCCGATTTCAACTCCTACGGCGCGCGGCGCGGCAACCACGAAGTGATGATGCGCGGCACCTTCGCCAATATCCGGCTGCGCAACCGCATGGTGCCTGGCGTGGAAGGCGGCGTCACCGTATATCTGCCGGACGGAGAGCGGATGTCGATCTACGATGCCGCGATGCGTTACAAGGACGAGGGCGTTCCGCTGATCATCCTTGCGGGCAAGGAGTACGGCTCCGGCTCGTCCCGGGACTGGGCGGCCAAGGGGCCGCGCCTGCTGGGCGTGCGCGCGGTCATCGCCGAAAGCTACGAGCGCATCCACCGCGCCAATCTGGTGGGCATGGGCATCCTGCCGCTCCAGTTCCGGGAGGGCGAGAGCGCGGACACCCTAGGCCTTACCGGCACCGAAACCTATGACCTCACCGGCCTGGGCGACGGGTCGGCCACCACGGTCACCGTGACCGCGACCGCCGCCGACGGCCGCGTGACCCGCTTCACCGCGCTGGTGCGCATCGACACGCCACAAGAAATTGAATACTACCGCCACGGCGGCATCCTGGATTACGTGCTGCGCCAACTGCTGGCCCGCTCGAAGCAGAAGACTGTTTGAAAATGATTGGAGCATACATGGAACTCGCTACCCTTACCGCCATCTCTCCCATCGACGGCCGCTACGGCGACAAGACGGCGGACCTGCGCCCGATCTTCAGCGAATACGGCCTGATCCGCCACCGCGTCCTGGTGGAGGTGCGCTGGCTGCAGGCGTTGGCCCGGCATCCCGGCATCCCCGAGGTGCCGCCCCTGAGCACGCATGCCGAGCATGTGCTCGACGGCATCGTCACGCAGTTCAGCCTGGAAGACGCGCAGCGCGTGAAGAACATCGAACGCACCACCAACCATGACGTCAAGGCCGTGGAGTACTTCCTCAAGGAAAAGATCGCCGGCAACGCGGAGCTGGAGAAGGTATCGGAGTTCATCCACTTCGCCTGCACCTCCGAGGACATCAACAACCTCGCCTATGCGCTGATGCTGCGCGAGGCGCGCGCACAGGCGTTGCTGCCCATGATGGACGAAGTGATTGCGGCGGTGCGCACCCTGGCCCATCGCTACGCGGACCTGCCCATGCTGTCGCGCACCCACGGCCAGCCCGCCTCCCCCACGACCCTCGGCAAGGAGATGGCCAACGTCGCCTTCCGCCTCAAGCGCCAGCGCGAGCAGTTGGCGGGCGTTCCCATGCTGGGCAAGATCAACGGCGCGGTGGGCAACTACAATGCGCACCTTGTCGCCTATCCGGAGGTGGACTGGACCGCCCTCGCCCGCGACTTCGTCACGAGCCTGGGCCTGGAGTGGAATCCCTACACCACGCAGATCGAACCGCACGACTACATCGCCGAACTGTTCGACGTGCTGGCCCGGTTCAACACCGTGCTCGTGGACTTCTGCCGCGACGTGTGGAGCTACATCTCGTTAGGCTATTTCAAGCAGAAGACGGTGGCCGGCGAGGTGGGCTCCTCCACCATGCCGCACAAGGTCAATCCCATCGACTTCGAGAACGCAGAAGGCAACCTGGGCCTGGCCAACGCCATCTTCGACCACCTGGCCGCCAAGCTCCCCGTCTCGCGCTGGCAGCGCGACCTCACGGACTCCACCGTGCTGCGCAACCTGGGCGTGGGCATCGCCCACTCCACCATCGCCTATCAGTCCTGCCTCAAGGGCATCGGCAAGCTCGAAGCCGACCCGGCACGGCTCGCCGCCGACCTCGATGCCAACTGGGAGGTATTGGCCGAACCGATCCAGACCGTGATGCGCCGCTACGGCATCGAGAAGCCCTACGAGAAGCTCAAGGAACTGACGCGCGGCCGGACCGTGAACGGCGAAACCCTGCGCGCCTTCGTCGCCACCCTGGCCATCCCGGACGAGGCCAAGGCGCAACTGCTCGAACTGACGCCGGCGGGTTATACCGGCAACGCCGCACGCCAGGCGCGGGACATCTGAATCGGTAGCGGAGAATCGCAACGGACGGGTGGTGCGGCGGCACCGCCCGCGTCCAGGGAGCCAAACAACGATGACCGACTTCAGCCAATTCGAACTCGGAACAACCGCGGAAACGGTGTCGCTGGAAAGCATCGAGGATCATCGCCTTGCCGCTCTGGCCTTGGTACAGCAGGCGCGCCGGAAGATTCAAATCTTTTCACACGATCTGGAGGCGCCGCTGTACGACAACCTGCCCTTCGCCACCGCCCTGGTCAAATTGGTACTGCGCAGCCAGTATTCCCAAATCCTCATACTGGTGCAGGATTCAAACCGCGTG